>JACZQV010000015.1 GCA_022545545.1 Pseudomonadota bacterium | reverse complement strand
AACGGGACACGCAAAAGGCCATCGTTCTCGGGAAATCAGGTCAATCAATCAAAGAGATACGAAAAGATTCTCAAGCAGAACTAGAGGAACTGCTGGAGCGCAAGGTCCATCTGTTCCTGTTCGTGAAGGTGCGCCGGAACTGGATCGAGGACCCGGAGCGATACCGCCACTGGGGCCTGGATTACGAGGCCTGATGGGCGATGGAATGGCGCGACGAGGCGATCGTCCTTTCGGCCCGCCCGCACGGCGAGACATCGGCCGTGGTTACCCTCTTGACCGAAGAACACGGGCGTCACGCCGGTCTGGTGCGCGGCGGACAGAACCCGAAAAACCAGGCGATTTATCAGGCCGGAAACCGGGTGCGGGCGCAGTGGCGGGCGCGGCTCGCCGATCATCTGGGCAGTTTCACTTGTGAGCCTCTGGTCAGCCACGCGGCGCGGCTGTTCGACGATCCGCGCCGCCTGCCGTCCGACTGGCAGCGCGAGGTGAATGACGCCGATGGGGCGCGAAAGGCGCGCGTCGTCGGCGATTACATCGCCGGCATGACCGACCGCTACGCGCTCGACGAACACCAACGCCTCTCCGACCTTTACGCCAAGAAAGAATGAACCTTTTCAAACGCTTCCATAACGATATTGTCGCGGTAGTCGAGGGCCTTGTGGCGGAACACCTGTTGCCTCCGGGGCTCGATACCGGGCGCATCACGGCCGAGCCGCCGCGCGATCCCGCCCATGGCGATATCTCGACCAACGCCGCCCTGGTGCTGGCCAAGGGCGCCAGGATGAAGCCCCGCGAGCTGGCCGAAATGTTGGCCGGGCGCCTGGGCAAACATGGCGGGGTGATCTCGGCCGAGGTCGCCGGCGCCGGTTTCATCAACCTCCGCCTCGATGACGGTTTCTGGCGCGACCGACTTATCGACGTGCTCGACAGCGGGACGGCGTATGGCGATTCGGACATCGGCAAGGATGCCGGAAAGGTGAACGTCGAATTCGTCTCGGCCAATCCGACCGGGCCGCTTCACATCGGCCATGGCCGGGGCGCGGTGTTCGGCGATGTCCTGGCCTCGCTTTTGGAGAAGGCCGGCTTCGACGTGACCCGGGAATATTACATCAACGACGCCGGCAAGGGAGGGCAGATCGAGGCCCTGGCCCGCTCGGTCTATCACCGCTACCGGGAAGCGCTGGGCGAGGATCCGGGCGAGATGGCCGAGGGCCTTTATCCCGGCGACTACCTCATACCCGTCGGCCGGGCGCTTGCCGAGACGGACGGCGATAAGTGGCTCTCGAAGCCCGAAGCGAAATGGACGGATCGCTTCGCGAATTTTAGCGTAGATAAAATGATGGCGTTTGTCCGCGACGACCTAGAGGCGGTTGGCATTAGCTTCGACGTCTTCACCTACGAGCGCAACCTCCATCAAAAGGGCAAGGTAGAAAAAGCGGTCGACTGGCTGGAAGAGAAGGACCTGATTTTCAAAGGCACGCTTCCTCCGCCTAAGGGCAGGATCCCTGAGGACTATGAGGAGGGCCGCGAGCAGCTTCTTTTCCGCGCCACCGACTTCGGCGACGACGTCGATCGGCCGCTAACAAGAGGCGCCGACTTTCCGGTGAAGGAACGGAGTAAACATAAGAACCAAAACGAAATGTGGACCTACTTCGCCGCCGACATCGCCTATCACCGGGACAAGTTCGACCGCGGCTTCGCCACCATGATCGACGTCTGGGGCGCCGATCACGGCGGTTACGTCAAGCGCATGAAGGCGGCGGTCGCGGCGATCACCGAAGGCAAGGGCGAGTTGGACGTCAAGATCTGCCAGCTCGTCAACCTGTCGGAAGGCGGCAAGCCGGTCAGGATGTCGAAGCGCGCCGGCGACTTCGTCACCCTTCGCGAGGTCGTGGATCGGGTCGGCAAGGACGTGGTGCGCTTCATCATGCTGACCCGCAGGAACGATGCGCCGCTCGACTTCGACCTCGAAAAGGTGACCGAGCAGTCCCGCGACAACCCGGTATTTTACGTCCAATATGCCCATGCCCGGGCCCATTCGATCTTCCGGCACGCGCACCGGGAATTCCCCGGAATCGACATTTCTCCGCATAATCTTGCCAAGGGGCCGTTGGAACGCTTGACCCGGGACGACGAGATTGCTTTGATCAAACTTCTCACCACGTGGCCCCGTCAGGTGGAAAGTGCAGCCGAGACACATGAGCCCCACCGCATCGCCTTCTTCCTGTTGGAATTGGCGGCGGCTTTCCATGGCCTGTGGAACAAGGGCAACGACGACGCCAGCCTGCGCTTTCTGGTCCCAGGAGATGAAGCCTTGACCGCGGCGAGGCTCGCCCTCGTTCGCGGGGTCGCCCTGGTCATCGCCTCGGGGCTTGGGGTGCTTGGCGTCGAACCGGTCGAGGAGTTGCGCTGATGCCCGCCGATGTGGAACCCCAGTTCTCGGTAGCCAAACTACGCGAAATTTACGACAGGGAACGGCGCGCGATGCTGAAGCGCCGCACCCTGGCGGCTTTCGTCGTCGCCGTGGCCCTTGGCGGCTTTTCCGCCGTCGTCTGGTACAGCTTCACCAAGGGCCAGGAAGACAACCAGGAGGCCCTGGTGCCTCTGATCAAGGCGGAGAACAAGCCGATCAAGGTGCGCCCGGAGAAGCCGGGCGGCATGGAGGTGCCGAACCAGGACAAGCTGGTGTACAGCCGCATGAACCCGGGTGAGCGGCCGCCGCCGGTGGAAAAGCTGCTGCCGCTGCCCGAGACCCCGGTCGCCAAACCGGCGGCTTCGCCTGAGGACGGGAGCACCGGGAACGCGAAGAAAGTAGCGGCAGCGGCGCCAACGGCGGAAGGGCCGGCGGCGGCGAAGGGCACGGCCAAAGTGCAACCGGCGCTGCCGGCGCCCAAGATCGCCGGGCTGGAAAAGGCCAAGAAGGAGGAAGCGATGGCCAAGGCGGGCGCCGAGCTTGCCGTCATCGCGCCGGCGCTCGGCGGCTACGCCATCCAACTCGTCGCCTTGCGTTCGCGCGACAGGGCGCAGGAACATTGGCGGCAACTGCGCAAGGCCCATGGCGATATTCTCGGCAATCTGACACACACGGTGGTGACCGCCGATCTCGGCGACAGGGGGACCTTCTACCGCCTGAGGGCCGGGCGCCTGCCTGACAGGGCGGCGGCCGAACGGCTTTGCGCCAAACTGGCGGCGCGGAAGGTAGGGTGTCTGGTTGTCAAGCCCTGAGACGCCCCGGTCTCGAGTCTCTGCTTCACCGGAGGAGGCGGCAACGACGCCGAAGGCGGTAATCTTCGGTTGCGCTGGATTGACGCTCGGCGAGGCGGAACGCGACTTTTTTCAGACCGCCAATCCACTCGGTTTCATCCTCTTCGCCAACAACTGTGAAACTCCGGACCAGATTCGCGCCCTGACCGCGGCGCTCAGGTCCTCGGTCGGGCGCGCCGATGCCCTGGTACTGATCGATCAGGAAGGGGGCAGGGTGGCCAGGCTCAAGCCTCCCCATTGGCGTGCCGCGCCGGCGGCGGCGGCCTTCGGCACGCTGTTCGAACGGGACAGGGAAGGGGCGCTCGAGGCGGCGCGGCTGAATGCCCGTCTGATCGCCGCCGATCTCGACGATATCGGCATCGACGTCGATTGCGCCCCGGTGCTGGACGTACCGGTGCCGGGAGCCCATGACGTCATCGGCGACCGGGCCTTCTCGGCCTCGCCCGAAACGGTGGCGGCGCTGGGCGAGGCTTTTTGCCACGGATTGTTAGAGGGCGGGATCATGCCGGTGCTCAAACACATCCCCGGCCATGGGCGGGCGATGACGGACAGCCACCACGAACTGCCGGTGGTGAACGCGCCGCTGGAGGAGCTGAGGTTACGGGACTTCCATCCCTTCAAGGCGCTTGGCGCGCAGCCTTTCGCCATGGCCGCCCATGTCGTCTACGAAGCCATAGACGCGAAAGCCCCGGCGACGGTCTCCCGCGCCGTGACCGACGGCGTCATCCGCGGCGAGCTCGGTTTCGAGGGAGTCTTGCTGTCGGACGATCTCTCCATGGAGGCGCTTGAGGGAAGCCTACCGGAAAGGGCAGAGGCCATGCTTGCCGGCGGCTGCGACGTGGCGCTCCATTGCAGCGGTAAGCTCGATGAGATGGAAGCGGTGGCGGCGGCCTGCGGCGCCATGAGCGAGGCGGCCTTGGCGCGCCTCGCGCGGGGCCTCGGGATGCGGCGAATGCCCCAACCGGTGGATCGGGCCATAGTCGAGAGACGCATCGATACCCTGTTCGGCGGCGGGCGCAAGGGTGGCGCATGAGCGGGCTCGAGTCCGCCCTCTATACCGCTTCCATCTGGGTGATCCCGGTGCTCCTCGCCATCACCCTGCACGAGGCGGCGCACGGCTATGTCGCCCTCAAGCTCGGTGACGACACCGCCTTGAGCGCCGGGCGCGTCACCTTCAATCCGCTCAAACATATCGACCGTTTCGGCACCATCCTCCTTCCCGCCCTTTTGTTGCTGGTGAAGAGCCCCTTTCTTTTCGGTTACGCCAAGCCGGTGCCGGTCAACTTTTCCCGCCTCAACAATCCGCGGCGGGACATGATTTGGGTGGCGGCGGCCGGGCCGGCGACGAACTTAATCCTCGCCACGGTGTCGGCGTTGCTTCTGCACCTGATGGTCCTCTTGCCGCCGCCCGCGGCCGGATGGATCGGCGAGAACCTGCGTAATTCCGTCCTCATCAATGTGGTGCTGGCGGTCTTCAATATGCTGCCGCTGCCGCCGCTCGACGGCGGCCGGGTCGCCGTCGGCCTGCTGCCCGATATACTCGCTTTTCGGCTGGCGAGACTTGAACGGTGGGGACTGTTCATTATCATTGGGGCGTTTTTCATATTGCCCTACGTCGGCGGCCGTTTGGGGTTCGACCTCGAGATCTTCCACTGGCTGATCGGCGCGCCGGTGAATTATTTGATCCGGGTGATCGCCACCTTGACCGGACATGGTTGAGCAGACCGATGACAGAACAAGAACAATTCGATACAGGCGCCGCCCCTCGGGCACCGGAAGGCCAGCTGCTCCTGGACCTCGATGGGTTCGAAGGCCCGATCGACGTCCTCCTCGCCCTGGCGCGGGAACAGAAGGTCGATATCACCCAGATCTCCATCCTCGAGCTCGCCGATCAGTATCTCGCCTTCATCACCCGCGCCCGGCGGGTGCGCCTGGAACTGGCGGCCGACTATCTGGTGATGGCGGCATGGCTTGCCTATCTCAAGTCGCGCCTTCTGCTGCCCGAGGTGGAGGACGACGAACAGCCGAGCGGTCAGCAGATGGCCGAGGCCCTGGCCTTCCAGCTGCGCCGGCTCGAGGCGATTCAGGAAGCCGGCACGCGGCTCATGGCGCGTCCGTTGGTCGGGCGCGACGTGTTCCGCCGGGGCCGGCCGGAAGAAGCCGAAATCATCACCGAAAACATCTTCGCCGCCAATCTTTATGGGTTGCTCAAGGGTTATGGGGATCTGCGGGCACGCCTCGCCGACAGCACCCTCTACATCGCTCCGCTCGATTACTATTCCGTCGAGCAGGCCCTCGAGCGCCTCCAGGATCTCCTCGGTGAAACCCCCGATTGGGAACTGCTGAGCAAGTTCCTGCCCCAGGGTCTGAAGAAGGGTCCCCTCATGCGCTCGGCCCTTGCCACCACTTTCGCCGCCTTGCTCGAGGCGGTGCGCGAAGGCCGGGCGGAGTTGCGCCAGACGGTGCCGTTCGGACCGTTATATCTACGTAAAGCGCGAGAGAAGAAATGAACGAGGTCAATAGCCAACATTTACGACTGCTCGAGGCGGTGCTGTTCGCCGCCTCCGAGCCCCTTGACGAGATGACCATCGCCATCCGCCTTCCCGACGGGGCCGATGTCACCGCTCTGCTCGCCAAGCTCGCCCGGCTCTATGAAAACCGCGGCGTCAACCTGATCCGGTCCGGAGGGCACTGGGCGTTCCACACGGCGCCCGATCTCGCGGCGCAACTCAGGGTGCACACATCGGTGCCCCGCAAGCTGTCGCGCGCGGCGATCGAGACCCTTGCCATCATCGCCTATCACCAGCCGGTCACCCGGGCCGAGATCGAGGAGATCCGCGGTGTCGGCCTGAGCAAGAGCACCCTCGACATCCTCTTCGAGGCGGGCTGGATCGGGCCGAAGGGCCGGCGGCGTTCGCCCGGACGGCCGGTGACCTGGGGCACGGCGGCGAGCTTCCTCCATGATTTCGGTCTCGATAGCCTCGAGGATCTGCCGGGAATAGACGAGCTCAAGGCCGCGGGCCTGCTGGATAAGCGTCCGGCGATCGATATCGCCGGGCGCCTGGGGGCAAAATCCGGCGACGATCATCCCCCCGAAGCCGACGACGATGCGCCGGACGCGGAGGAGAATACACCTGCCCAAGGGCGCGAAGCGCCGGGCAGGGCCGGCGAAGCTCCCGCCGATCACCCCCATGCGGAGTGATCGGGGCCGGAGTGATCGGACCAAGAAGCCCGTCTCCGGCGGCGAACCGCGCCCGCCGGGCGGACCAGCGACGCCCAACGCCCCGACGAGCCGATCGCCGTTTTAGCTAGCGGCAAAGGCTGTTTTCCCCCATGAACGATCGGCCATGCGCAGCGGTCGCGGAAGAAACGGAGGCGGCCCCGCCGGTCCTTCGACCATCGGGTGATCTTGGCATTGTCCCATGCCTGACAGGGCACCCACCGGGCGCGGCCTGCTGGTGACGGCGGGAAAGGGCATCTGGCCCCGGCGGCCGGAAGATCCAGGCCCCTTGATCGCTGATCGAGGCTTCGGCTCGAGTCCAGAGCCATAGCAACTCGACATTTCAGAGTGTTTTCATAACATTAGAATGTTGACATTGCGGCCTGATCGAGCTTAGAAGATATCGAGGCCGTTGTTGCGAATGATTATCATTCGCAACAACTTTTAGAAGTTACGGAAAACTAAGGGAAAATTCATGCAGAAGTATGCGAAACCCGCTACGGTCAGGGCGAGAACTCCATCGGCACTGTTTGCGCTCGTGGCGGTCATGACCGGCGCGGGGGGAGCTTTCACGCCAAGCGCAGGGGCGGCGGAAGTCAATATCTATTCGTCGCGCCATTACGACGCCGACAGGCAGCTTTACGCCCTCTTCACCGCCGAGACCGGAATTAAGATCAACCTCTTGCAGGGCAAGTCCAATGCACTCGTCGAACGGCTGAAGCGTGAAGGTAAGTACAGCCCGGCGGATCTCCTGATCACCGTCGACGCCGGGAACCTCGGCCGGGCGCAAGCGGCGGGGCTGTTCCAGGCGGTGAGATCGAAGGTGTTGGAGGCGGCGATACCGGCCCGTTTCCGCGAAAGCGGCGGACATTGGTTCGGCCTGACCATGCGGGCGCGGGTGATCATGTACCACAAGGACCGCGTCAAGCCCTCCGAACTGTCGACCTACGAGGCCCTTGCCGACACCAAATGGAAGGGACGGATCCTCGTCCGCTCCTCCAACAACATCTACAACCAGTCCCTGGTGGCCTCGCTGATCGCCGCCAATGGTTTCGACAAAACCGAGGCCTGGGCCAGACGCCTCGTCGCCAACATGGCCCGCCGGCCAAGGGGCGGCGACAGGGATCAGATCCGCGCCGTCGGCGCCGGCGAGGGCGATATCGCCATCGCCAACACCTACTATCTCGGCCGGCTGCTGGCATCCCACTCGGCCAAGGACCGGGAGCTGACGGCCAAGATCGGCGTTTTCTTTCCCAACCAGAAAGGCCGCGGGACGCACGTCAACGTCAGCGGCGCCGGTGTCACGAAATATGCCAGAAACAAGGCGGGCGCCATAAAGCTTCTGGAATTCCTGGTCGGCCCGCAAGCGCAAAAGGTGTTCGCCGAAGCCAACTTCGAATACCCGGTCAACCCCAAAGCCGGCCGCTCCGCCATTGTCGGTTCGTGGGGGCCGTTCAAGGCCGACAGCCTCAATGTCGCCGTGCTCAGCAAGCATAACGCCGAGGCGGTCCGGCTTATGGACCGGGCGGGATGGCGGTGATGGCCCCAGTTGGCTCGCTGGGCGAGCGCGGACCCGAAAGGGAAGGGCGTTGAGCGCCGATACATTGGTTTCACGGAAACCGGCCGGGCGTGGCGCCAGGTTGCGTTGGCTCGACGGATGGTCGGTCTTCACCATCGGCGTCGCGGCGCTGGTTTCGGTGCCGGTCCTGGTGGTGCTCTCCCATTTCTTCATCCCCGCGGGCGATGTCTGGCGACACCTCGCGGAGACGGTGCTCACCCGCTACATAGTCAATTCGCTGTGGCTGATGATCGGGGTCGGCACCGGCACCCTCGTCATCGGTGTCGCCACCGCCTGGCTCGTCACCATGTGCCGGTTTCGGGGGCGGCCGACCTTCGAGTGGGCCCTGCTCTTGCCCATGGCGGTGCCGGCCTACGTCATCGCCTACACCTATACCGGCCTGTTCGAGTTCGCCGGACCGGTCCAGGGATACCTCCGGGACTCCTTCGCCCTGGCCAAAGGCGATTACTGGTTTCCCGAGATTCGCAGCATCGGCGGCGCCATCGCCATGATGACGCTGGTGCTCTACCCCTATGTCTATCTGCTGTCGCGGATCGCCTTCCTCGAGCAATCGGTCTCCGTCCTCGAGGTCAGCCGCACGCTTGGCTGTAACCCCTGGCGGAGCTTTTTTTCCGTCGCCCTGCCGCTGGCGCGGCCGGGAATCGCCGCCGGGGTGGCCTTGGCGCTGATGGAGACGCTCAATGATTTCGGCACGGTTCAGTACTTCGCCGTCGACAATTTCACCACCGGCATTTTCCGCACCTGGTTCGGCATGGGCGAACCGGAGGCGGCGACGCAGTTGGCGGCGACCTTGATGATCTTCATTTTCGCCCTGGTCCTGATCGAACGCCTGTCGCGCGGCCGGGGCCGGGTCCGGCACACCACCAGCCGTTACCGGGCTCTGCCGAGCTACCAACTTACCGGCGCCAAGTCGGCCGCCGCGACCACCGCCTGTTTCCTGCCCATATTCCTGGGCTTCCTGTTGCCGGGCGCGGTGCTCCTCGACTGGACGGTGGAGACCGCCGATCGGATGATCGACGCGCGTTTTTTCACCTATGCCGCCAACAGCTTCTCGCTCGCCGCTATCGCCTCGCTGCTCGCCGTGGCGATCGCGCTGGCGATGGTCTACGGGCTGCGTCTGAGCCAACAGAACAAGGTGATGGTGTTCGCGGCCAGGGTCGCGAGCATGGGCTACGCCGTCCCCGGCGCCGTCATCGCGGTCGGCGTCCTGCTGCCCTTCGCATGGTTCGACACCGTCCTCAACGACTGGCTGCAGGCGGTCTTCGACGTCTCGCCGGGTCTCGTATTCAGCGGCACCATATTCGCCGTGATCTTCGCCTATCTGGTGCGCTTCCTGGCGATCTCGCTGAATACGGTGGAAGCCAGCCTGGATAAGGTCACCACCAGCATGGACGACGCCTCGCGCACGCTCGGACGAAAGCCCGGCAACACGCTCTTGAGCGTCCATTTACCGATGATCTACGGTAGCCTGCTGACCGCTGGAATCCTCGTCTTCGTCGATGTCATGAAGGAACTGCCCGCGACCCTTTTCCTTCGTCCCTTCAATTTTGATACACTGGCGGTTCGGACCTATCAGTTGGCGTCCGATGAACGCTTGGCCGACGCCTCGAGCGCGGCGCTGGCGATCGTGCTGGTCGGGGTCGTCCCGGTGGTGGTGCTCTCCATCGCCATCGCCCGTTCCCGGCCGGGACATGGAAAGGGGTGAAATGAGCGAGACGGCCGTCCTGGCGCTCGAGAATGTGAGCCACGCCTACGATCGCGTCGGGGTCATCGACGAGGTGAGCTTCACCGTCGCCCCTGGCGAGCTGGTGGGCCTGCTTGGGCCGTCGGGCAGCGGCAAGACGACGCTCCTCCGCCTCGTCGCCGGGCTCGAGGGATTGCAGGAGGGCCGCATCCTGATCAACGGCCAGCCGGTGGCCGACGGCGTCGTCCACGTGCCGCCGGAAAAGAGGGGCGTGGGGCTGGTGTTCCAGGAAGGGGCCCTGTTTCCCCACCTCACGGTGGCCGAGAACGTGGCCTTCGGGCTGGCGGGACTCAAAGGGGCGGAGAGGCGCGGCCGCGCCCTTGAGGTGCTCGAGCAGGTCGGGATGGCAGCCTATGCCGGAAGCTATCCCCACGTCCTTTCGGGCGGCCAGCAGCAGCGCGTCGCCCTGGCCCGTGCCCTGGCGCCGGCGCCCCGGCTGTTGCTCCTGGACGAGCCGTTCACCGGCCTCGATGCCAAGCTGCGCGGCGAGATCCGCGACGAGACGCTGCATATCCTGAAGGACAGCGGCACCACCACCCTGATCGTCACCCACGATCCCGAGGAGGCCATGTACATGGTCGATCGCATCGTCCTGCTCAGCGATGGATCGATCGCCCAATCGGGGGTGCCGGAAGAGCTCTACTGCCATCCCATCAGCACCTTCGTTGCGGAATTCTTCAGCTCGATCAATCGGATATCTGGGGTTGTTAAGGGAAACTCTATAGAGACTCCCTTCGGCCTCGTCGCCGCCGGCGAAATGCCCGACGGCACCGAGGTCGATGTCCTGATCCGTCCCGAAGCCGTCCGCGTCACCCCCTTGGGCACGGGCGGCGAAGGCGGGGATGGAGACGCGGTGGAAGCCCGGGTCATTACCGCGCGCCGGCTGCGCCGGGCCAGTTACATCCATCTCTGCATCGGCACATTCGAGGGCGAGCATCTGCACTTCCATTCCCGGGTGCCGGCCCGTTACCTGCCGAGAGACGACGAAACCGTCAACGTCCGCCTGGACCACAGCCAAATCTTCATCTTTCCCGCCGATGAGGCCCGATAGGGCCCTGTCGACGGACGTTGCCCCGCCTCTTGCTTTCTGCCATTATCCGCCTAACTTTCTGACATGCCTTAGATTTCGGAGATAGGCTGATGAGTATAGGTGTCTGGCAGGTCGTCCTCATCCTGGCAATCGTGCTGATCATTTTTGGCGCCGGCAAACTGCCGAGAGTGATGGGGGATGTCGCCAAGGGCGTTAAGAACTTCAAGTCCGGCCTCAAGGACGTCCAGGCCGAGGACGACAAGGAATCCCTCGAACAAGAGGCCGAGACCACCGCCAAATCCAGCGTCGAGGACGACCAGCCGGCCAAGAACTGAGCCGGCGGCAGCGTAGACTTCTACGCCCCGCATACGAGTTCTTAGTTTCACTGGCCCGTGAGCCGCGATGTTTGATATCGGCTGGACCGAGATGGCGGTGATCGCCCTCGTGGTGATCATCTTTATCGGACCGAAGGAGCTTCCGGGAGTGCTGCGCACCCTCGGCCAGTGGGTGTCGAAGGCCCGGGCCATGGCGCGTGAGTTCCAGGACGGGCTCGAGGACATGGTGCGGGAGACGGGCCTCGACGAAGCCAAGCGGGAGATCGAATCGGCGACCGGCGATATCGGCGGCATGATCGAGAAATCCATCGATCCGGGCGCCGAGTTGAAGGGCGCGTTCGATCCCGATCACCCCTTGCCCGGTGAAGCGGCACAAGACGCATCTCCGCCCGGCGAGGCCGAGGCAAGCACCGGCGAGGACGGCGCCGAAGCCGGGACGAAGACGGAGGCTTCGGGCGCGGAGGACGAGGAGCCGGGGGAGAAAGAGTCCCAGGCGGACGAGCATAGCGTACCCGTCAAGGGCGGCGGCTGAACGGGGCCGAAACGGTGAGCGAAGGCGTCGAAGACCCGAAAATGCCGCTCCTCGATCATTTGATCGAGTTGCGCAACCGGCTCATCTATTCGGTGGCGGCGTTGCTCGTCGGGTTCCTCGCCTGCTACGCCTTCGCCGAATACATTTTCGCCTTCCTGGTCAAGCCCCTGTCCGACGTCATCGGCCAACAAGAGGGCCGGCGGATGATCTTCACCGGCCTGACCGAGACCTTCTTCACCTACGTCAAGGTGGCGTTCTTCGCCGGCGCCTTCCTTTCCTTTCCCTTCGTCGCCACCCAACTCTGGATGTTCATCGCGCCCGGACTTTACCGCAACGAAAAGATCGCGTTTCTCCCCTTCCTGATCGCCACCCCGATCCTGTTCTTCCTCGGCGGCGCTTTGGTCTATTATTGGATCTTCCCCCTGGCCTGGCAGTTCTTCCTGAGTTTCGAGACCACCGGAGCCGAGGGCGGGTTGCCGATCCAGCTCGAGGCGCGGGTCGGCGAATATCTTTCGCTGGTGATGAAGCTGATCTTCGCCTTCGGGCTTTGCTTCCAGCTGCCCATACTCCTCACCCTCATGGCCCGGGTCGGGATGGTGACTTCCACGACCCTCAGGAAAAAGCGGAAATATGCCCTGGTCATCGTCTTCATCGTCGCCGCCGTTCTCACGCCACCCGACCTCATCAGCCAGATCGGTCTCGCGCTTCCCATCATTTTCCTTTACGAGGTCTCCATCATAGCCGTGTGGCTGGTGGAGAGACGCCGCGCCAAGCGCGACGCGGCGGAAAGCGGCGAAGACGATATCGGCTGAGGTCCCGATCTCGGCGCCCCCGGCGGAGGCACGGTTCCGGTGGTTTAGCGCTACCCTGTGGACGGCGCGCGAACCAGGGCCTATAAACAGCGCGCTTGGAATCGTCACGGCCATCCCATGTTCGACATAAAGTGGATTCGCGACAACCCGCGGGAATTCGACGCGGGACTGACGCGGCGGGGCCTTTCCCCGCAAGCGGTTGAAATCGTCGCGCTTGACGCCGAACGGCGAAAGGCGGTGACCGCGGCGCAGGATATCCAGTCGCGGCGAAACGCGCTGTCGAAGGAGATCGGCGCCGCCAAGTCGAAGGGGGATGACGCAGCCGGGCTCATCGAAAAGGTGGCGAGCGAAAAGGAGCTCCAGGCGACGGCGGAGCGCCAGGCGGCGAGCTTGTCCAAGGAACTGGACGATGTGCTCGCCGGCATCCCCAACCTGGCGGACACCGACGTTCCCGACGGCGCCGACGACACCGCCAATGTGGAAATCAGGAGCTTCGGCGAAAAGCCGGCCTTCGATTTCACGCCCAAGGAGCACTTCGATATCGGCGAGGGGCTGGGTGGGATGGACTTCGAGGGCGCGGCCAAGCTGTCGGGATCGCGCTTCGTCGTGCTCAAGGGCGCGCTGGCCAGGCTCTCGCGCGCGCTCGGCGCCTTCATGCTCGATCTGCAGACCAATGAGTTCGGCTACACCGAGATCATTCCGCCGCTGCTCGTGCGCGACGATGTCCTGTTCGGCACCGGACAGCTTCCCAAATTCGCCGCGGACCAGTTCCGCACCACCGACGATTACTGGCTCATCCCGACGGCGGAGGTGCCGCTGACCAATCTCGTGCGTGAGACCATCCTCGAGGAGACCGATCTGCCGCTCCGTTTTGCCGCGCTGACGCCCTGCTTCCGCTCCGAGGCCGGGGCGGCGGGTAAGGACACCCGCGGCATGTACCGCCAGCACCAGTTCGACAAGGTGGAACTGGTGTCGGTCACCACACCGGAGGAATCGCCAGCGGAGCACGAGCGCATGACGGGCGCGGCGGAGGAGGTGCTGAAGCGTCTCGGCCTGCACTACCGGGTGGTGGTGCTTTCGACCGGCGACATGGGCTTTGGCGCGCGCAAGACCTATGACATCGAGGTCTGGCTTCCCGGCCAGGGACGCTACCGCGAAATCTCGAGTTGCTCCAACTGTTGGGACTTCCAGGCCCGGCGCATGAACGCGCGCTTCCGCCCCAAGGAGGCCAAGGGAACCCGCTTCGTCCATACCCTCAATGGCTCGGGCCTGGCGGTCGGGCGCGCCCTGATCGCGGTGCTGGAGAACCGTCAGTTCGGCGATGGCACGGTCGCGGTGCCGGACGCGCTTCAGCCCTATATGGGCGGGCTTGAGGTGATCGGGGCGGCGACATAATTGCCGCTATGGGGAATGCGCCGCCCAGCTTGAAGAACGCCAGGATCCTGGTTTCCAATGACGACGGCATCAACGCGCCGGGCCTGAAATCACTGGTCAGGATCGCCAAGTGTCTCACCGACGACGTCTGGACCGTGGCGCCGGAAACCGAGCAAAGCACGGCCGGTCACTCGCTCACCGTGCGTTCGCCGTTGAGGATCCGCAAAGTATCGTCCAGGCGCTTCGCCGTCACCGGCACGCCGTCGGACTGCGTGCTGCTCGCGGTGTGCCATTTGCTCAAGGACCGGCCGCCGGACCTGGTGCTCTCGGGCGTCAATGACGGGGCCAACCTGGCCGAGGACATCACCCATTCGGGCACCGTCGCCGCCGCCATGGAGGCGACGCTTCTCGGCATCCCGGCCATCGCGCTCAGCCAGATGCGCGAACGCGACCATCCGGTGAAATGGCCGACGGTCGAGCATTTCGGACCCCGCCTGGTACGCAAGCTCTACCGAATCCCGAAGCCGAGAGAGGTCCTGTTCAACATCAATTTCCCCGATCTTCCGCCCAGCGAGGTCACCGGTATCGAGATCACCCGCCAGGGCCGGCGCCGGCAAGCGGAAGTCGTCACCGCCGCCACCGATCCCCGGGACGAACCCTATTACTGGCTCGGCGGGCCGCGGCGAAACGCCGCCTCGGGCCGGGGCAGCGATCTGACCGCCGTCAGCACCGGCGCCATATCGGTGACGCCGCTCGATCTCGATCTCACCGATATGAAGATGGTCCGGGCGTTGAAAAAGGCATTCGCGTGAGCACCGAGCCGCGCCAGATCCGCCTGATCATGGAGCTCCGCCAGCTCGGCATCAGCGACGCCGAGGTGCTTGGCGCCATAGAGCGGGTGCCGCGCGAGATGTTCGTGCCGGAGCAGTTCCGGGACCAGGCCTACGAGAACACGGCGCTTCCCATCGGCGCCGGACAGACCATCAGCCAGCCCCTCGTCGTCGCCTTGATGACCCAGGCGCTCAAGCTCGGCGAACGCATGCGGGTTCTGGAGATCGGCACCGGGTCCGGTTATCAGGCGGCGGTGCTGTCCCACCTTTGCCGGCGCGTCTATACCATAGAGCGCCACCCGACGCTGTTGAAGGAGGCCGAAGCCCGGTTCAAGGAGCTTGGCCTGCACAACGTCACCGCCATGACCGGCAACGGCATCGCCGGCTGGCCCGAGCAGGCGCCGTTCCCGCGCATCCTCGCCACCGCCGCCGCCGTCGAAGCGCCGCCGGCGCTCCTCGATCAGTTGGATGTCGGCGGGATCATGGTGATCCCCATCGGCGCCAACGCATCGGACCAGAACGTCGTAAGGCTTACCAGGCGCGAGGACGGCTTCGAGAGCGAGACCCTATGGCCGGTCCGTTTCGTGCCGATGATCGGCGACTGAAGCGCGCCGATCGGCGGTGAGGGCTTCACGGCGCGTTAATCCCGTGATATGGGGCGGCATCGATGGGGGCGAATACAATGCCTAAGTGTTCCAAGATGCCGATGATCCGCGCCCGGCGCCGATATCGGCCGACCTTCCTGGCAACCACCGCCGTGTTCGCGGTGGCGTTGGCGGGGTGCGGCACCGCCCTCAGGCCGGCGCCTGTCGATAACAGGACCTACCCCGATACCGCCGCCTCGCGGTCGGACGCGGCCAAGCCAGCGGCGCCCCAGGGGCGCGCCTTTACGGTCAAGGTACGGGCCGGAGATGGGCTTTACGGCATCGCCAGGCGCGCCAAGGTCTCGTTGCGGGCGATCATCGACGCCAACGGCCTCAAGCCCCCCTATACGCTCAAGACCGGCCGGAGGCTCATCCTGCCCCGTCCGCGCGTCCACGTCGTGCGGGCGGGCGACACCGTCTACGGCATCGCCAAGCGCTACGATGTCGGCATGCGAAACCTGATCAGGTCCAATGAAATCCGCCCGCCCTTCAGGATCGTCGTCGGCCAGAGGCTGCGCCTGCCGGCATCGCTTGGGATCGCCGCTTCACCCCGGCCGGCGCCGGCGCGGCCAACGGCGATGGCCAAGCCGTCTTCACCGGCGAAGGATGCCGCCGGGTCCGCCCCGTCAAGGAGCGTCACCAGGCGCTCCGCGGCGCCTCCCAAGCAGGGCAGGAGCCTCGGGGTTTCGCCGCCGCCGATCGATCCGCCGCCGCGAAACGCCGACGCATTCCTGTGGCCGGTCAAGGGCAAGCTGGTCTCGGCGTTCGGGCCCAAGCCGGGGGGATTGTACAACGACGGCATCAACATCGCGGCACCGAAGAACACCGAGGTGCGGGCCGCCGCCAACGGGGTCGTGGCCTACGCCGGGAACGAGCTTCGCGGCTATGGAAATCTGTTGCTGATTCGCCATCGCGGCGGCTGGATAACGGCCTATGCCCACAATGACCGCCTGCTGGTCGGCCGCGGCGACGTGGTCAAGCGCGGGCAGGGCATCGCGCGGGTCGGCGATTCCGGACGCGTCACGACGCCCCAGCTGCACTTCGAAATCCGCCGTGGCTCCCGCGCCGTCGATCCGGCGGGGCTGCTCCGCCGCCTCAAGAGGTCGTGAAACTTAGAGCACTAACCGAGTTTCTGGCCCAGCCGGCCCGCCAGATCCTGGATGAACTGCCACGCCACCCGGCCGGAGCGGGCGCCGCGGGTGACCGACCACTCGATCGCCTCGGCGTGCAATTGGTCGCGGCCGACCTTGAGGCCGTAATGGCCGGCATAGCCGTCGATGATGGCGAGAAAGACGTCCTGGTCGCAGGCGTGAAAGCCGAGCCACAGCCCGAACCGGTCCGATAGCGAGACCTTCTCCTCCACCGCCTCGGCCGGGTTGATCGCGGTCGAGCGCTCGTTCTCGATCATGTCCCTCGGCATCAGGTGGCGGCGGTTGGAAGTGGCGTAGAACAGGACGTTCTCGGGACGCTCCTCGATGCCGCCCTCGAGCAACGCTTTCAGGGACTTGAAGGTGGTGTCGTGACCGTCGAAGGAGAGGTCGTCGCAAAACAGGATGCAGCGCCGCTCGACGGCGCGCAGCAGCGCCAACAGATGCGCCACGCCGGTGATGTCCTCGCGGTGGATTTCGACCAGCACGATCGGCTCCTTGGCGTCCTCGTTGACCTTGGCGTGGACCGCCTTGACGAGGGAGCTTTTGCCCATGCCCCGCGCCCCCCACAGAAGGGCGCTGTTGGCCGGCAGGCCGTTGGCGAACCGTTTGGTGTTTTCGAGCAGGATATCGCGTTGGCGGTCGATCCCCTTGAGGAGGGCGAGATCCACCCGGTTGACCTCGGCGACCCGGTGCAGGCGCTTGTCCTCGGCCTGCCAGATGAAGGCCTCCGCCGCCGAAAAATCGAAGCCGTCGGCCTTGGGCGGCGCCAGACGGTCGAGGGCCTCGGCGATGCGTCTCAAGAGCGTCTGATCGGGCGTATCGGACATGGCTCACTCGCCTGAAAGCGGCTACCCAGGCACCGGGGCGGAAGCGCCGGTTAGGGCAGCGCGAGACCCTAGCATACTTGAAAAGGCCGTCAATCGGCTTGAAACCGGGCCCGAGGCGCGCTGAAACCGGACCTTTTGTCCATTTGCCGAGCTTTGGATTTGCAAGTAAAGTGGGGTTGACTATATTCCGGCAGGCCTCAATCGACGATCAGGGGAGAATTGGATGCTGATTTCACCGGCTTACGCCCAGGGCGCCGACGGTGCGGGCGGTTTCGACGTCGGGTTCCTGTTACCGATGGTTCTCATATTCGGCGTCTTCTACATGCTGCTGATCCGCCCGCAGCAGAAGAAGACGAAGCAGCACAGGGAATTGCTCGAGGCCTTGCGCCGGGGGGATCGCATCATCACCAACGGCGGCCTCATCGGCCTGATCACCAAGGTGGTGGACGCCAACGAGTTGATCGTCGAGATCGCCCAGGGGGTACGGGTGCGCGTCGCCCGCTCCATGGTGTCCACCGTCATGGCCAAGACCGAGCCGAGCCGCGACGATGACGACGATGGTGACGACGATGACGAGGAGGAGCGGCCGCGAAGCCGCAAGAGAAGGCGCCGCCGGCGCGAGGCCCGCGACGACGGCGATGGTCAGTCAGACGATGATCGGTAAAGCGTAGGTCCTGCCCCTCGATGGTCTATTTCGCCAAATGGAAAGTCGTCCTGGTCATCTCCATATGTGTCCTGGGCCTGGCCTTCAGCGCGCCCAATTTCCTCACCGCCGAGCAGGCGGCGAAGGTTCCGGACTGGCTTCCCCACAAGCAACTGCACCTCGGCCTCGATCTGCAAGGGGGATCGCACCTGCTCCTCGAGGTCGACCTCAAGACCGTGACGCGCGAGCGTCTCGACAATCTGGTCCACACCCTTCGCGTCGCCCTGAGGGGAGGAAAGATCGGTTATCGCGAGCTCGGCGTCGAGGGTGAGACGGCCACCTTCCGGGTGCGCAATCCCGCCGATGTGGACCGCGCGGCGAGCATGGCCAGGCAGGCCGAAGCCGGCACCGTGGTCGAGAGCGATGGCAGCGGCAAGATCAGTGTGCGCTATACGGAAGAGGCGATAACCGAGCGCCGCAACCAGGTCATCGCCCAGTCGGTCGAGATCGTGCGCCGGCGCATCGACGAATTCGGCACCTCCGAGCCTTCGATCCAGCGCCAGGGCCGGGACCGCATCATCGTGCAGCTGCCGGGCATCGACGATCCGGAACGGGTCAAGAGGTTGCTGGGCCAGACCGCCAAGATGAATTTCCGTCTCGTCGATACCACGGTCTCGGCGGCCGAGATACGGGCGCGCGGAGGCAGGCCGCCGCCGGGTTCCGAAATCCTGCCTTCCGATGACGAGATCGACCCGACGACCGGCCGCCCCATCGAATATGTGGTGAAGAAACGGATCATGGTCGCCGGCGATACCCTCGTCGACTCCCAGCCTACCGTCGAACAGGGCCGGCCGGTGATCAGTTTCCGCTTCGACACCACCGGCGCCAGAAAGTTCGGCAAGGTCACCAGGGAGAACGTCGGCCGGCCCTTCGCCATCGTGCTCGACGGCAAGGTCATCAGCGCCCCGGTCATCCGCGAGCCGATCATGGGCGGCTCCGGCATCATCTCCGGCAGCTTCACCACCGTCGAGGCGAAGGACCTGGCGTTGCTGCTTCGCGCCGGCGCCTTGCCGGCGCCGCTCACCATCCTCGAGGAACGCACCGTCGGTCCCGATCTCGGCGCCGATTCGATCCGCGCCGGCAAGATCGCCTGCATCATCGGCCTCATCCTGGTGCTGATCTTCATGGTCTTCTCCTACGGCCTCTTCGGCGCCATGGCCAACGTCGCCCTGCTGTTCAATCTGGCGCTGATCGCCGGCGCGCTGTCGCTGCTGCAGGCGACCCTCACCCTGCCCGGCATCGCCGGCATCATCTTGACCATGGGCATGGCGGTGGATGCCAACGTCCTGATCTTCGAGCGTATCCGCGAAGAAGTGCGGGCCGGGCGCACGCCGATCTCGGCCGTCGATGCCGGCTACCGGCGGGCGCTGACGACGATCATCGACGCCAATCTCACCACCTTGTTCGCCGCCATCATCCTCTTCATGTTCGGCACCGGTCCGATCCAGGGCTTCGCGGTGACGCTGTCCATCGGCCTCATGAGCTCGATGTTCACGGCGATCATGCTGACGCGCCTCATGGTGGTGTTCTGGCTGCGCCAGCGCCGGGCGCAGGTCCTGCCGATCTAACGGAGTTCCGCGCGCCATGGCCCTCATTCCCCTAAGGATCGTCCCCGCCGACACCAAGATCGACTTCATCGGCAAGCGCAACCTTGCCTACGTCTTTTCGGCCGTGCTCATGGTGCTGTCGGTCGGTTTCTTCGCCGTCAAGGGACTGAACTACGGCATCGATTTCAAGGGCGGAATCCTCATGGAGGTGAGGACGCCGGGACCGGCGAATCTGCCGCAGTTGCGGCGCAAGCTCTCCGGCCTCGGGCTCGGCGAGGTCGCGCTCCAGGAATTCGGCGAGCCCACCGACGTCCTGATCCGCGTCGAGCGCCAACCCGGCGGCGAGAAGGCGCAACAGCGCGCCGTCGATACGGTCAAGCAGGCCCTCGGTTCCGATATCGCCAGCTACCGCCGGGTCGAGTCCGTCGGACCCAAGGTCGGGGACGAGCTGATCCGCGCCGGAATCATCGCCGTCATCCTCTCCATTTTCGTCATCATGGTCTATGTGTGGTTCCGCTTCGAATGGCAGTTCTCCATCGGCGCCGTCGTCGCGTTGACCCACGACGTGATCTCCACCATCGGCATATTTTCGGTCATCGGCCTCGAGTTCAACCTGGCGACCGTGGCCGCGATCCTGACCATCGCCGGCTATTCGATCAACGACACCGTGGTGGTGTTCGACCGCATTCGCGAGAACCTGCGCAAATACAAGACCATGGGCGTGCAGGAGTTGCTGAATCTCAGTATCAATCAGACCCTGTCGCGCACCATCCTGACCAGCGTCACCACGCTGTTGGCCCTGTTCGCGATCTTTTTCTTCGGCGGCGAGGTCATCGCCGATTTCGCCTTCGCCTTGATCTGGGGCGTATTGATCGGCACCTATTCGTCGATCTGGATCGCTTCGCCCATCCTCCTGTTCCTCAATATCCGCGGCCATATCAGCCCCGGCGTGGTGGCGAAGACCGACGCCGGGGGTTAAACCCGCATTTCCCAGATGAGCGATCAATCTAATGCCGGATTATCCTGATTCTGTTATACGAATCATAGGTTTGGCGGTGCTGGGGTGCGGCGAGGTTTACTGCGAGCACAAGGGCGACCGGGTCGGCATCGGCGGCAAGGCCGCGATCTACGTGCCCGGTACGATCGTGCTGTGAACGGGCCACTCGGCAAGAGCCCGGGCGGCGCCGTTGCGACGCTCTGCGCCGCGAGTTTTGCCGTCGTCGTCTGGGGACTCACGCCGGCCGCGACCAAGCTCGCGGTCGGCGAGATCGACCCGCTCACCGTCGGCATTCTACGCACCGTGCTGGCGATGGCGCCGGGCCTGCCGCTCGCGCTGGCGCTGCGTCTGCCGCTGCCGACCGGCGGGAGCGATTGGCGCCTGCTCGTGATTTCCGCAGCCTGCGGTTTCGTCGGATTTCCGCTGCTGTTCGGGATCGGCGTCAATCTTACGACGACGGCGCACGCGGCGTTGATCATGGTCGCGCTGCCGATCTTCACCGGCCTGTTCGGAGCCGTCGTCGAGCGCCGGTGGCCGGGCCGTCTGTGGTGGCGCGGCGCGGCCCTGGCGCTCGCCGGCGAGGTGGTTCTGGTCGGCGCGCGCTTCGGCTTCGAGGAGCCGGGCGCGAGTCTCGAAGGCGACCTTCTGACCCTCGCCTCCTGCATCGTGGCGGCCGCGGGCTACGTCGCCGGCAGCCGCCTGTCGCCGCGCATCGGCACCTGGAGCACGACATTCTGGGGCCTGTCGCTCGGCGGGCTGGTACTGTTGCCGCTTCTGGCGATTCGGCTCGACGCCACTGATTGGGGTACGGTGACCGTCGTCGGCTGGAATGCCGCCGGGTACCTGGCGCTGTTCTCGACCGTGCTCGCTTATGTCGGCTGGTATTGGGCGCTGGCGCGCGGCGGCACGGCGCGCATCGGCTCGATCCAGTTCGCCCAGCCGGTCGTCGCGCTTGCCGTCGCCGTAACGGCGATGGGCGAGACGATAACGGTTCCGCTCGCCCTTGCCACGGTCATCATCCTCGCCGGAGTCGCCATCGCCCAGCGCGACTGAGCCTGCTATATCAATAGGACGCGCCCAATGGAGCTTACCCCCTCCGATCCCGGTGCCCGGCAGCTGATCCAATCCTATGGCGGGCACGGCTTCACCATCGCCGGCCGGCGTCACGACGGCGCGGTGCTGGTGTTCCCCGACCGTACGCTCCCTTGGCCGGTGGCCGCCATCGGTGAATTGGCCGAGGCGGATTTGGCGGCGGTGCTGGGCGCCGATCCGCCGGTCGAAATCCTGCTCATCGGCTGCGGCGAAAAGGCCGAGCCGGTGGCGCCCGATCTCCGCGCCCGGATGCGCCAAGCGGGGGTCGTCATCGAGGCCACCGATACCGGGGCGGCGTGCCGTACCTTCAACGTGCTTGTCATCGAGAACCGGCGCGTCGGGGCCGCCCTGATCCCGGTTCCCTGAACCCATTCCGGACGAGCGGCGGGACGGCAGGATCGGCCGCGGCCTCGGGAGGCAGCCGGTTTCGGTGCGAGGCGGGCAAAAAAGTGGGGCCCGCGGGCCCCACCTTGTTAGACAAGCCCCGATCCTCAGCCAGGATAGTGCGCCGACACCATGGCGTAAGACATCGGTATCGACAGCATGGTGTTGGTGCGCGAGAACAGCATCGCCATCCGCGCCGCCGCCGCCTTGTCCTCCGGCGATACCTCGACCATGCCGAGCGCCTTCTTCTGGTTCGGCCAGATGACGAACCAGACGTTGGCCGCCATGATCAGGCCCATCCACATGCCGAGGCCGATCATCATGTGATAGGCGCTGCTTGAGGTGAAGCCCAACGCCAGGCCATCACGCAAAAAGCCGAGCTGCCAGGCCTGGATCAGGCCGAAAATGACGGTCGATAGCGCCGCCCAACGGAACCAGAACAGGGCCTCGGGCGCGATCACCTTGGAGATCGCCGGTTTCTGCTCGTCCGGTATCTTGGGCATGGACGGGATCTGGACGAAATTGAAGTACCACAGCAGGCCGATCCACATGATGCCGCTGACGACATGCAGCCAGCGGACGAAGAATGTGATCCAGGGACCTTCTAGGAATTCCATTGTCTTTCCTCCCTGAAAATCAGTACGACAGATTGACGATGAGGACCATCACGACGGTAATGACGATCCCGGCGATGATCGTGCCTTGCAGGGTCAAAAGCGGATTTTTCATTCTCACCCCCCGTGTTGGTTATGGATTTCGTAAGCATCTCGACACTCGGCGACCGAGTGCGCCCGGATCGGCGGATGCAGCGGATTCGTCAACTGGCATGATTCAGTTTTACTCGCGGCGTTGCCGGCGCGCAAGGATGATCGCGCGCCGATGGCCGGCCGATAGGGGTCGAGCCGACATTCACCGCCCAAGAATTCCCCGGATGGCGCCGCTAAGCCCGGCGCTTAGCCGCTCAGGCCGGGAAAGCGTCACCGGCCGGCGCAGCGGGTCGCGGCGGGCGAGTTTCGCCGCCAGCCTCTCGGTGCGGCTCAGCATGAGCGCGGCCTCCATCCTCAGGCCCCGGTTGTCGATCGAGCGGACGACGGGCCCGGCGGTACTCAGCAAACCGGCGATTGCCGCCGAGGCCTGATCGAACACGGCGCGGAGCTCGGGCGCGGCCGACGCCTCGCCGAGCGCCCGGGCACGGGCGTTGGCGCCGGTGAACCAGCTTTGGGGCAGGTAGACGCGGCCGCGTTCGAGATAATCCTCGCGGCAGTTGTTGAGGAGATGGACCATATGCGACGCCATGCAAAGCGCCTCCGCCGCCGCCAGACCCGATCGCGCCTCGCCATGGAGTTCGAGCATGAACCGTGCCGCCGGCGCCGCCTTGAAGCTGAGGTATGAGAGGAGTTCACTCCAGTCCCTGTAGCGATCCTTCACCGCCTCCAGTTGGCAGGCCTCGAGCACAAGGCGGGCATGAAGCGCGGGGATGGCGCGTTCCTCGCATAGGCGGCGCAGGATCCTGGCCGGTTCCGAAAACGCCGCCGGGATGTCGCTCGAGCGGTCTTGCGGATCCGCTTCCCCGCGCCCCTCGAGCGCCGATCTCAGCGCGGCGATGCGCGCGCTCTTCGACCCGGCGCTCAAGTCCGGATCGCCGGCGATCCCGTGGGCGAGGAGGGCGAGGCGGTAAAAGGCGGCGATGGGGCCGTGGAAACGCCCGGCTATGAGGCGCGAGGCAACCGGCGATCCATGGATCGGAGAAGTCCCGTCCCGGCCCCTGGCCTTCGCGGGCTCTTCGATACGAACGCCAAGGAGGAGCGGCGCGTCTTCGGAATTTAAGTAAGCCACGTCACCGGCCGATGTTTGGCACCATTCGAGAACCGGGTATATATGACACACAATGTCCGCCGAATCCGCGCTTTCATTTTGCACCGATCTGGTCAGGGCGCATGATTACGACCGCTACCTCTGCGCCATGTTCGCGCCCGAGACCGCGCGCGCCGGCCTCATGGCGATCTACGCCTTCAACCAGGAGATCGCCAAGATCCGCGACGTCATCTCCGAGCCGGTCTCGGGGCACATCCGCCTGCAATGGTGGCGCGAGGCCCTGGACACCGTATATGCCGGCGGCAATCCGCAGCACCAGGTGGCGGTGGCGCTTGGCGATGCGGTCAAACGTTTCGGTCTCGGACGTTCTCATTTCGATTGCCTGATCGACGGCCGGGCCTTCGATGTCGAAGACCAGAGGCCGCGGAATTTGGCGGCGCTGGAATCCTATGCCGACGCCACTTCAACGCCGCTCGTCAGTCTGGCACTCGAAGTCCTGGCGGAACGCGGCGCCGCCGCCCATGCCGCCGGACGCCACATCGGCATCGCCTGGGGCCTCATCGGTCAGCTTCGCGCCACCGCTTATCTCGCCCGCAAGAAGCGCACCTTCCTGCCCCTCGAAGAGCTGTCAAAGGTGGGCCTGGCGCCCGACGACGTGTTCAATGTGCGGCTCTCCAGACACAGATCGAGTTCCGGGGACACCAGGAAGGCGCTTGCCCGGGTGGCCAAAGAGATCGCCGCGCTCGCCAACGATCATCTGATCGGGGCGCGGAATTTCAGGAGCGAATTCAAGAAGAAGACCCTGGTCAGGTTCCTTCCGGCCTATCTGCCGGGGATCCTTGCGAACGGCTATCTGGGGCGCCTTCACTGGCATGACCATGACCTGTTCGCGCCCGGGCTCGAGATCCCAAGGCCGCTCAAGCTCACGCGTCTCGCCGTTGCCGTGATGCTCAAGCGGTTCTAGGGTTCAGCCGTCGACCGGGCGAGTTCGGCGGCCGCCGCCGGGGGCTCTGGGTGCGCCGGCGGGACGCGAAGGAACCGGCCCCGGACCAACAACGCGCATAGGGAAAGAGGCAACTCGATCGTCGTGGCGTTCCTGTTCATCCCTCTCGCCACCGTCGTATTCCCGTTGGCCAACTTGTTGAAGCGGAAGATGTTGGTGACGCCGGGAATCGTGATCGCCTGTTTCCTCGCCTTCTCCGTGTTCCTGCTGCGCCCGGTCTGTGCCCCCATCGGCGATCAAAGCCTCAAGCGTTTCAATCCGCCGATCGAGGAGCGCCAGGACCGTGATTTCACCATGAGGATTTTCCAGGAACGGGACGGCCAGAACGGGGACGAAAAGTGGCACCAGTGCAAGACCTGGGTGTCGCGCTTCTTCTTTTTCTAGCGGGTAACGCCCGACCGCCAACGGCGCGGGATCGAGCCCGGCCTTAGGGACCGGGATGGAAAGGGCAGGGGGCGATAGGAGGCTTCCGATGGATGCCGGGAGAGGGGGCGGAAATACGCTTCCTATTCCGCCGCCGCCCGGTTGGCGCCGAGCCAGGCGTCCGTATCCGCAAGGGCGCGCCGGGCCATCGCCTGCTTGCGCGCCCGGCCCTTCAGGGGCCGCCCTTTGTCGGTGGTCTCGATCAAGGGTGGGAAGAGGCCGAAATTGATGTTCATCGGCTGGAAGCTTCGAGGCCCGCTCTCGACCGTTTCGGCGCCGAGATGGCCGCCGGTGATGTGGTTGAGCAACGCCCCCATGGCGGTCGTCAGCGGCGGCGCCGATGGCGCCTTGCCGTCCGCCTCGGCGGCGGCGAAACGCCCGGCCAGCAGTCCCATGGCGGCGGATTCGACGTAGCCCTCGACGCCGGTGATCTGGCCGGCGAAGCGGAGCCTTTCGTCGGCCTTGAGGCGGAGCGTCGGGTCGAGCAGCTTGGGCGCGTTCAGGAAAGTGTTGCGGTGGATGCCGCCGAGCCGCGCGAAGCGCGCCTTCTCCAGCCCCGGGATGGTGGTGAAGACGCGGGACTGTTCGGCGTATTTCAGCTTGGTCTGGAAACCGACCATGTTGTAGAGCGTGCCGATGGCGTTGTCCTGGCGAAGCTGGACGACGGCGAAAGCCCGCTTGCCGGTATTCGGGTCGGTCAGGCCCACCGGCTTCATCGGCCCGAAGGCCGGGGTCATCGGGCCGCGTTCCGCCATCACCTCGATCGGCAGGCAGCCCTCGAAGTAGGGCGTCGAGGTCTCCCATTCCTTGAATTCGGTCCTCGTAGCCGCAACCAGTGCGCCGATGAAGGCGTGGTATTGCTCCTCGTCGAGGGGACAGTTGATGTAGGCCGCCTTGTCGCCGCCGGGGCCTTCCTTGTCGTAGCGGGACTGGAACCAGGCCTTGGTGAAATCGATGCTGTCCTTATAGACGATCGGCGCGATGGCATCGAAGAAGGCGAGGGATTCCTCGCCCGTCAGCGCCCGGATGGCGTCGCTCAAGGCCGGCGAGGTGAGGGGGCCGGTGGCGACGATCACCGAGGACCACTCGGCGGGGGGCAGGCCGGCGATCTCGCCGCGCTCGATGGTCACTCCGGGCTCGGCCGTGAGCGCCGCCTCGACGGCGTCGGCGAAGCCTTCGCGGTCGACCGCCAGCGCCCCTCCCGCCGGCACCTGGTTGGCGTCGGCCGCCGCCATGATGAGGGAGCGGGCCCGGCGCATCTCCTCGTGCAACAGCCCGACGGCGTTGTTCTCGGCGTCATCGGAGCGGAACGAGTTGGAACAGACGAGCTCGGCGAGCTTATCGGTCAGGTGCGCCTCGGTGGGGCGCACCGGGCGCATCTCGTGCAGCGTCACCGGGACGCCGGCCTTGGCCAACTGCCACGCCGCCTCCGATCCGGCGAGCCCGCCGCCGATGACATGGACGAGACTCATCATTGTTGAATTCTTTTCATCAATGGTAAGTTGTGTAATACTATCTCAACAACTTGGATCATATGGAAGTCTCTAATTATGTACATGGAGGATTTGGAATGCCAAGGGCCAAAGCAAGCGGAGTAAGGCTCACAAAAGGAGATGCAGCGCTCGTGACAGGGATGGCGCACGTTGTATTCCTCAAACCCAATGACATTGTCATCCCCTGGTATCTTAAAGAGATAGCTAATTCGGTCTTTCATTTCATGATTTTGGCGGTCTACGTGACTATGCTCTCGATGACCTACCATTACATTATCGGTGCACCGGATAGCGGCCGATGGCGGGGAAGTGCCGGCGGCGACCCAATAACCGTGCCCTGACTACTTGGCGGCACCGGAAGAAATGCCATGACCGATGACGGGGCATCACCACCGTTGGCGCCGAAACTCCCGGTTTGGCGTACGGTCGTTAGAAGTTACCTCCATGTCTTCGCCTATTTCGGCCGTTTCCTGGCCAGTGCCTGGCTGCCATTCCTGTTGATATTGATCAGCATCGTCTCCTACATCTTTCCAGCGTCGCCTCTCCTGTGGATGATATCCATTATCTCGGGTTTGGCTGCATTCGCCCTCTTCGCAGTATGCTGGCATCGGTTCTTGTTGCTGGGAGAGCGAGGTGGCATGTTCTCTCAGTTTCTATTTGCATATATTTGGCGTGTGTTTGGTTGGTGCGTACTCTTCCTGATCGTTGGGATTTATATTCCATTTTTGGCTACGATGTTCCTAACCCCATGGCCGATCTCAAATTATTGGCATATGGCTCTGATTGGTCTGGCCTTTGTGCTCTTAGTCTATTTTCTATTGTTTTGCTTTAGTCTGCGGTTTCCGGCCGCCGCCCTCGACCGGCCACTCTCTTTTGTTCAATCGTGGCGTAGATTGGCTGGTAACCGATGGCGTTTTGCCACTGTACTCATCCTCACAAGCTTTCCTATCTTTGCGTTCGATTTGGTGTCATTGCATTTCCTGAAAAACGCTTTGGGAAGGCCAATTCATATCACGACATATTCGTCAACAGATATGGATATACCGATCCGCGTCATTGATCAGCCGATTTCCCCTCAATTGGAACTGTTCTATCATTTGTATCAATGGACATTTTTTCTTGTCGCTTGGGCAGTCTTTGTTGCGGCCCTGTCAGCCACATACCGGCATCTTATTGGCGTTTCGAATGTCGAGCAAAAACTCGCCCATGTTGAAGGTGGTGAAGATGCAAACGATCAAATTGATGGCAAGCCATCTTCACCGGGACGACCGGCACTCCCCGTATGGGACATGGCCTTGGGCAGCTACCGTTTCATCTTCGTAAATTTTGACCGCTTCCTTGCCCTTGCCTGGTTCCCCATAACCATATCCTTTATCGGTTTTATCCCCGATTTTCTCCCCCATCCGGCCATACGTTGGGTCCTGCACATTCTTTTGACGATGGGGGCATATGCTATCTTCGCCGTGCGCTGGCATCGCTTCGTACTGCTCGACGATCACAGTGGTGTTTTGTCTGATTTGCCATCGCTCCGCAACTTGCGATTTTTGCTTTACACTTTGGCCTTCATGTGGATGCCAGCGGTTCCGGCAATCATCATACAATACCTGTACCCATTTAAATCTGTGACTGACTGGGAGGCATTCACTCCGCTCCTAAAGTTTGTTTCAATTATCGGTTTTGTCATGATCTTCGTTTTATTTCGGCTGGCTTTGCTGCTTCCCGCCACCGCCATCGACAAGCCTATAGGCGTGCGGGGCGCTTGGCGAAAGATGGGCGGCAACACTTGGAATTTGTTTGGCGCTTTTGTGTTGATCATCATCCCCCTGGTGATTTTCGCGCTCATTTTGTCGAGGTTCATGGGATTTTACTTGACGCTGCCCTTGTCGGGTGGAATGCTGGGCATTTTGTTGGGCGAATTTGGCGAGACGCAATCTTTTGCGTTACAGGCGGTAAACCTGCTGATTGAGGGATCGATCAGTCTTGTTGGGCTGGCGGTCGGCATTACCGTCCTTTCGGCGACACACTGGCACTTGGTGGGCCCCAAACAGCCCATGTTGACACTCCGGTGATGGCACTGAACAAATAGGCTTGGTCCAGCACGTACCGCTGAATGTCCATGACCTGGTCCCGGCGTCTAACAGGGTCCAGCTCCACCGCCTGCCTCTCGATCATGCTGTCCAGCTTGCTGTCCTGATGGGCTGAGATGTTCCAACGCCCGTGGCTGTGCAGCAAGGCTAGCAGAAAGCTGTTGATGGTCGAGGTCGGCGGCATCACCCCCACAGCCACCTGGTAGTCCTTGTTTTCCTCGTACACAATCTCGTTGAACCTGGCCGGATGGAGGCGCCGGATGATGGGATTAAAGCCCACGGCCTTAAGGTCCCCGGCAATCCTCTCCTCTAGCTGCGAGTAAACCTCGCCGAAGTTTTCGGTGCGAACGGTCAACTGGATGTCCACCGGCTTGCCGCCGCTCCAGGAGGCCAGCAATCGCCGGGCCTCGCTGGGATCAGCAAAGTGCCGGGTGCGCATCTCCGCCCGGTCCAACAGCCAATCCTCGGCCAGCACCGGCACTCCCACGCTGGCATATCCCTGGCCCGACCATACCGTATCGACGTAGTCCCACGGGTCCATGGCCTTGAATATGGCCCGGCGCACGTCCCGATTGCTCAGAGCCGGAGACTGCACGTTCATCGACAGAAGCACTCCGGTGCCCGACTGTCTGGACAGGAAAGAGTCGAATTCAGCGCCACTTTTTTGCAGCTCCCGCCACTGTGGAGGCGGCGCCAGTATCACGTCCACCTGGCCCGCCAGAAATGCTGCCAACCGCTCTTGGTGGCCCGACTGTTCCAACCCCGTGCGTTTGATTACGTAAATCTCCAGTTGGTCCAGAAAGGGGACGGACTGCTCGAAGTAGGCTGGATTCCGGGTGAGAATCATCGGTGTGCCCTCGACACGCTCTTGCCAGAGCCACGGGCCCGTGCCAACCACCGGGGCCTCTTTCAAGTCCCCGTACTGTTCCACCACCTCCCGGGCTACCACCTTACTGTGTCCATCCGCCAGGGCCATCAGAACGTCGGCCTCGGGAGAGGCCATATTCACCCGCAGGGTGGCCGGGTCCAAGGCTTCAAAACCTTCGATGGCGGAGAACAGCTGGGCGTTGGGCCAACCGGGGGTCCGCAAGCGGTTGTAGCTGTACACCAGGTCATCGGCTACCAGAGGCCGTCCCGACACCGGCGGCAGGTTTTGCCACTGGACGCCGGGCCGTAGTTTGAACTCGTAGTCCATGCCGTCGGTCAGTTCCCAACTCTCGCACAAGTCGCACTCTAATCGCAGACTCGGTTGGCCGGATTCGGGTCCGGTACGCAAGCGCAAAAGGCGGCTGTAGGCCAGCCCGGGGCCCATCGAAGTGAGAGCTTCCTGGACCGATTGGTGTACGTCACGGTGGGGGATGTCGGCGAAGCCTGCCACCCTCAAAGAGCCCCCTGGCTTGCCAATGGGCGCGGCGGACACTACTGGGGTAGCAGCCGGTGCAGCCGCCGCGACTGCCGCCGGGCGAGACGTCGGCGCAGCCTGCGGTGTTGGTGCCGGCAGCGCCGTCGGAACCTGGGTGGCAATGGATTTGGGGGCAGGCGTGGTAGACGTGGGAATTGGGTTAGGCGCGGGAGGGGACTCTATAACCGGGATCAACGTCGGCGGAGGCGCCTCAGCCGCGCTGGAACACCCGATCAGCAGGAGCGCGGCCGCCGGGAATAAAAACAGCAATACAAATACGTTGGCCTTGCCCGAAAACCTCATCCCAACCCTCCTATACCTCCCCCAGGGCCAACGGCCAACCAAGAAATGGCGCAACTTACCGATTAAATCGAGTCACTTCAATTATAGCCAGACCAACGGTGGCGCTTTGTCGGAAACTTAAACGTAATACAGCCATTTTGGGGATGGGGTTGCACAGGCCGGTACAGGACGCCGCGGCCCGATAGGACGTAGACCAAGCAGTAATGCTGGGATTGGGACCGGACGCTACCTGGCCTCCCC
>JACZQV010000014.1 GCA_022545545.1 Pseudomonadota bacterium | reverse complement strand
ACGAACTCCAATGGCAGATTATTGCCGACTTTCCCATCGGCCGCTATCCCGTTGCGGGGCATGGATCCTTTCCCCGGCAACTGCCCCGGAACTGCCCTCGGAAAATTTCCGGGGGCTGGGGGCCGGGAGGAGGGCTCCATTGGTCAGCGCTCAAGCGCTTCCGGGGGCCCTTCCGGGGGCGGGGGCGGGGGCGGGGGTCAACTAAATGGATCGGGACCGGGGCACATTGGAATATGCGTGCACGTGCACTTATTGCAATGGTCCAGGTAGTGAATCATCCAGCACAGGTAGTTCTCCTTTTCCTCCTCCGTGCCGTTTTGCATCTTGTCCACGAAGTCGTCCCAATCGGCCTGGCTCAGACAAGCATCGTCCAACTCCTCTGGGAGTGACAGCACCACGGCCATCGGATTGCACGCGCAGGGGCCCCAGGCGGCCAACAGGTCGAGCAGGTCCGCAGCACCGTACGGGTTGCCCCAGTCCGCGAGCAACAGCAGCAGGTCCGCCGCCGCCTTGGCGTAGCGGACAACATCTGAGCGAACCCGTTCAGGTTCGGCGTCAATGTCGATCCCCACGATGCGAGTTCGCGGCAGGCATACGGACGCACCGACAACAAGCCCGGCTTGCGTCCCGGCGCTTCCGCTACCGTGGACGATCGCGGCTGGCTCGAAGCCGAGCTCACGCGACTGCTCCGCGATCTCAACGACGGCAGTGGAATAGGCAACTGCACCTAATGCGTTAGACACGCCATAAGGCACGACGTAGGGGGAACGGCCGTCTTCTCGAAGTCTTTCCCCGAGTTCTTGGATTGCCCGGTTGCGGTCACCTGTCCACGGCGAATCGTGGAGTTTCGCGCCGAACACCCTGTTGAGAAACGCGTTGCCGGAGGTCTCATATTCCGGTGTCGGAGGATCTAGCCGCCCGTGGTAGACAACCAAGTGGCATTCGAGGCCAAGCTTGGCCGCGGCGGCTGCGACCTGGCGCTGACTGTTCGACTGGACGACACCTCCTGAGACAAGTGTGTCGACCTTGGACTCGAGGGCTTCATGTAGAACATAGTCAAGCTTGCGAAGCTTGTTACCGCCGAATCCTAGTCCCGTCGCTTCCTCGAGTTTCACCCAAAGACGAGGCCCGCCGAGATACTCGGACAGCCTTTTTAGGGGTTCTAACGGGGTCGGCAAATTTGCAAGCCCAACACGGGTAAACCGTGCGAGCTTGGAAGCAAAAATCGTTGTTGCAGACTTGTCCATCGCGTCAAGGCTAACAACATCGCCGACTTCTGCAACGGGTCAATTACAGGCATCGAGCAGTCTCGTTCAAAGTGACCGCTTCACGGCTGATTGCGGACATTCGAGGCGCCAGTCGAACCCGGATTCTTGTCGGTACGCGTCCTAGCCGATCAAGTCGGAGAGTTCGTGCAGGTTGGAGATCACGGCATCGGGTTGGACGGTTCAACATGACGCCGAATGCGGGAACGCGCCGCTTACTCCGCCGCCGCGGCCGCCGGTTGGTCCCGGGTGCGGGCCGTCTTCTTTCGGCAACCGTGACACGGCTGGGGTGAGGACCGGTAGAGGAATCCCTGGCTGCGACGGTCGAGACCAGCGGTGCGCAAGGGCTTGCCCTCGGGATAGAGGCATGCGAAGTGTGAAGCCCTCCATCAGGACTTCCTGGCGATGGACTTGCCCGAATGCCACTTCGACGGCATCTTCGCCAATGCCGCGCTGTTCCATGTGCCCCGCCAGGAATTACCGAGAGTCTTGCGCCAGCTTTGGCAGAGCCTGAAGCCCAGCGGCGTCCTATTTAGCTCGAATCCCTGGGGCAACGACGAGGAGGGCTGGAGCGGTGACCGTTACAGCTGCTTTTACCACCCCGGCACCTGGCGCGAGTATGTCACCGCCGCCGGATTTACCGAACTGAACCATTACTATCGACCCCATGGGCTTCCTCGCCACTCCCAGCCATGGCTCGCCACGGTATGGCGCAAAGCGTGATCGGCGCGGCGGGGTATGCGGACCGGCGGGGTATAGGGAAAGGAACCCATTTCCGTACGACCGCGATCCGAGGGTGATTCAGGCCGATTTTCGGACCCGGGGGACCGTGGTCGAACGGGGTAAGGGTCCTGGCCCTAGCTTGGACCGCGAAAACTTAGTGTGCTTTTATGAATTTGAAAATAGCGTCCACCGCTTCCGACTCGACTCCAAAGAATCCATGCTGGGATTTACTCTCACAAGAGTCGGACTCGGCTGCGCGCCCGCCCTTGACAAGAACGATTTTTACAGCGCTTGCGTTGGTCAACCCGTCCTTCAATTTCGTGGTGTCTTTAGCCGGGGTGTGTTCGCACCGGTCATCTTCGTGAGCGACGATGAGCGTCGGCGCACGAACTTTACCAAGGTTCATGCTCGCAACGCCATCGGGATACTTTCCCGCAATCGACCAATCCTCCGGCACGCCTGTCATGGTAGATGTCAGAACCAGACCGGAAATCAACTTCCGTTTCTTGATCGCGACACTGGCGGCGGAGAACGTCCCCATCGAGGTACCGACGACCCAGACCGGTATGTCCTTGACCCGCTTGAGATATTTCGCGACGGCCGCCATGTCGCCGGCATGCTTGCGACTGATGCGAAATTTCGCTCCCAACTGAGGGCGGTCGGACGGTGCGTCGATAACCGCGACCATAAGACCTTTCGCCGCGAAGTCCCGCCGCGTGCGAACAACAAAATTTTCTTCCCCCCACTCGAAGTCCTCGGTCCCGTTCAATCCCAGACCGCCATGTCCGCCCGCAAAAAGGATGACCGAGGCTATCGGATTATCCGGCTTTATGAGGATAAATTGCTGCTCGACGCCCCGTTTCGTTTGGACTGAAACCAACTTTTCCTCCGCGGCGAGAGCCGGCTTCATAAGAAGTAGAGATAGTAGAAAAAGATAAGTCAAAAACCGGGTCATTTAGTGCTCTCCCATTCTCTTGATGTTCCGATGCGGCAAACCACGCCGGGGACGCCTCTCTTCGGTTCACCTGGTTCATAAGTCACTTGCCGAGCGTCCAATTCATCAGCGTTCCATCGCCGCGTGAAGCGGTGATCTTCTGCCCCTCCTTGACGATTCGCGGACACAATTTCCGTCCCTGGGCAAACCTCGAAAATTGCATGCAGAAGCGATAATTCTCGGCCCACCATTTCCCCGTTTCGCGAAAGGTGGTTCCCGCCAAGGCCCCGGTCCTGCCCATCTCGACATCGACCGTCTTGTCTGCCTTTACTTCGATGATGAACGGTCGCCCGCTTTTCTTGGAGATCCCCTGTATTTTCATACCGGTCATCAACGCTTCGATGTCCTTGGACGGCATGCTGTCGGTGGAAATATTCGACGGAAACGACGTCAGTGGAACGGGTCCGCCGAGGTAGAGGCTCCAGATCGCCGTGCCGCCCGCCGCGACGACCGCCACCAGGGCAAGAACTGCCGGTATCCGCCAGCGCGCTCCCTTGGCCGTCGCCGCGGCCTCGTCTGGGAGGATCGATATCGGACCCGCCACGATGCGAAAGGCGGGCACTGGCTCGGCGATGTTCTTCACCTCCTGAGGCCCGATGTCCTCGAAGCCGACCGATAGCTTGTGCTTGACCTCCTCGAAGACCTTCCGGGAGACACAGATGCCGCCGGGCTCCGCCACCCCTTCGAGCCTAGCCGCGACATTGACCCCGTCACCGAATATATCGTCGCCGTCGACGATCACATCGCCGAGGTTGATGCCGATGCGAAACCGCATCCGACGGTCCTCGGGCAGTTCGGTATTGCGGACCCTGAGTTCTTCCTGGATGGAAATGGCCGCGCGGACGGCCTCGACAGGGCTGGCGAACTCGGCCACCACGCTATCGCCGGCCGTGCCGAAGATGCGCCCGTCATGCCGCGCGATCAGTCCGTCGATGACCTCACGATGGGCGCGCAAGGTTTTATGCGTCGCCTCTTCATCGACGCCCATCATCCGCGAAAACCCCTCGACATCGGCCGCGAGGATCACGGTAAGCTTACGCTTGACGCCACTTGGCTCCATGGTGCCTCCCCATGCCGACGGAACCTCTTAGGCTGACAAGCCACAGTATATTATATGTTGTCGTCCGACAAACCGGTGGCTTTGTACCCAAACGTTCTCAGGCCGGTTTGTGGCGCCTCGAGGTCAGTAGGGGAGGGGGCGCTTGGCCCTAAATCACCCCGTTGGCCACGTGGGTGGCGTATTCCTCCTCCGTCAGGCCGAGGAATTCGCGGAAGACGATGTCGTTGTCGTGGCCGAGCAGCGGCGCCGGGCCCGGCACGTCGCCGGGCGTCTCGGAAAGGTCGAAGCCGGGGAAGTAATAGGCCTGATCGTCGATTTCGCCGTGCCGGCGCACCCGCCAGGTGCGGCGGTGGCCGAGCCCGGGATCGGAAAAGAGATCGGCCATGGTGTTGACCCGATAAGCGTGGACCCGGGCCCCCTGTAGCGCCGCCGCCGCTTCGCCCGCGTCGAGCGGCGCCGACCAGGCGGCGATGCCGTCATCGAGGGCGGCGATGTTGCGGCGGCGCTTGGCGGCATCGGCGAAGCGCGGATCGTCCGCCCATTCGGGGTGCCCGACCGCTGGCGCCAGGCGCGCGAATTCATCGTCGCTCCAGCATGACACCGCGAGCCATCCCTCGTCCCGGCACCGGTACGCCCCGTGCGGCGCCGCCACCGGATCGTCGTTTCCCGCCCTCTCGGCGATCTTGCCGTTGGCGTGGTAGTCGAACAGGGCGCCGGCGATGAAGGTGAGGCCGCATTCGTATTGGGCGACGTCGAAATAGGCGCCTTCGCCGGTGCGCTTGCGCCTATCCAGCGCGGCCAGCACCGCCGGGGCGCTGACGAGGGCGGCGACGAAGTCGATATAGGGGCCGTAAAGCAGCATCGGCGAGCCGTCGGCTTCGCCGGTGAGGCCGCTGAAACCGGCCAGCGCCGAAAGCTGGGAGCCGAAACCGCCGGTCGGGGCGCGCGGGCCCGTCTGGCCCATGTTGCAACTCGAGAGCCAGATGATATCGGCATTGGTTTCCTTGAGAACCTCATAACCCAGCCCGATCCGCGCCATCACGCCGGGGCGCATGTTCTCGATCAGGATGTCGCACCAGTCGGTCAGCCGCCGGGCCAGCTCCACCCCGCCCGGTTTCTTCACGTCGAGGGTGACGGCGTATTTGGAATCGTTGAAGTAGGAGAAGCAGCCGCTCCGGTTGATGCCTATCTTGCCGTCCTTGTAGGGCGGATATTGCAGGCGGAAGCCGTCGGGGCGGTCGCGGGATTCGACATGCACCACCTTGGCGCCGAAATTGGCCAGCACCTTGCCGATCCACGGACCGGCGGCGTAGCCGCCGAACTCGACGACGGTGACGCCTTCAAGCGCCTGGGGAACGCCGCTCATCCATCCCTCACGGCGCCGGCGGCGATGAGGCCGTCGATCTCCGAGCTATCGAAGCCCATCTCGCCCAGCACTTCGCGGCTATGCTCGCCTTCGGACGGCACCGGTCGGACGAGCTCGAGACGCTCGCCGTCGACGATGGCGAAGCCGCCGCAGAAACGCTCCGTCGAGCCGCCGGGTCCGGGCAAGTCCTGCCAGTATCCGCGGGCCTCGAGTTGCGGATCGGCGGCGATGTCGGCGACGTTGAAGACGGGATAGCCCAGCATTTCCCGCTCAAACGCGCCTTCGAGAAATTCCGCCTTGGTAAGGGTCAGGAAGAACCGGCCGATGGGATCCTCGATGGCGTCGACCTCCGCCTGGGTGGCCTGGGTGGGGTCGAACCGCACCCAGTCGATGCCGGCGAGGACGCCGAGGTCCGCCCGCGCCGCCGTCATCCACGACACCAGCCCCTCATTGGTCCGCCGCCCGGCGACGCCGCCATAGATGATGAAGTTCAGATATCCGTCCTTGCACGGCCAGAATACGCGGTAATTGGCGCCATGGACGGAACGCCCGGTCATGAAGGCGCCGGCCCGGGTGGAATTGATCCCGAGGAGGTCCCAGGAAGCGGGCGCATGGGCGACGGAGGCGATCACCGCGGCCTGGGCGGAGACGTCGACATGCTGGCCCCGCCCCGTCGCCGCCCGGTGGGTGAGCGCCATCATGGCGCCGAGGGCGGCTTGCGCCCCGGCCCAGCCGTGGGATTGCGCCGCCGACACCCTGACCGGCAAGCCGCCGGGCTCCCCGGCCAGCGACATGGCGCCGCCGGCGGCCATCGTCTCGAGGTCCGAAGCCAGCCACTCGGCATGGGGACCGGTGCGCCCGAAGGGGGTGACGGAGACATGGATCAGCTTGGGATTGGCGGCGATGAGAGCGTCGGGGTCGAAAAGACCGGCGGCGGCGCTGCCAGGGGCGGCGGTCTCGAGCAGGAAATCGGTGTCCTTGGCCATGCGCCGAAAAGCATCGCGCCCGGCCTCGTCCTCGAGATCGAGGGTGAGGAGGCGCTTGTTGACGTTGTTGGCCCGCCAGCCGGGATCGCCCAAGTCCGCCCCTGGGGGCTCGATCTTGATGACGTCGGCCCCGAGGTCGGCGAGAAGCCGCCCGGTCAGCCAGCCCAGCGGGCCGGTACAGTCGAGAACCCGGTAAGGCCCTAGCATGGCGGCCCTCTTTCCCGCGCGTTCTCCTGGGCCCGCGCGTTCTCTACGACTAACGGCCGGTCCGCGCCAGGGACAGGACCCAACCCCCCATCCGGGACTTGGCGTTTTCGACCTGCTCCGGCGTGAAGAAGTCCTCCAGCTTGACGCGGTCGATGGGGTAGAGCGGCCGGCGGAAGTCCTGTTCGTAGCCGTAGGGCACCGTGGCGTCGATCCCCATGCCGCCCTCGAACCGGGTGTTCGACGCGGTCCATTCTTTCTCCCCGGCGGTCATGCGCTCGGCCGGCATGAAGGTCTGGCCGATGCCGCCGGGCAGCGGGTTGAGGATATCGGTCTGCGGATTCACCCGCGTCGTCAGGCACCACATGATGTCGTCCATCGAGTAAATGTCGACGTCCTCGCTGACGGCGATGGCGAGGCGCATGCCTTGGGAACAGGACAGGATCGCCGACAGGAAGTTGCGTTGCCAGCCTTCCTCGATCTTGTTGCGCTTCTTGACCTGGATGATGCAACCGCCCCAGTCGGTCATGCAGTAGGGGATGTGGACGTCCTGGACGATGCCCGGCTGCAGGCGTTGGCACAGCCCGAAGATGGCCGCCTCGCGCACCGTGGTGTCGATGTTGAGGCAGTCCGAGGTGTGCACGCCGAGGGGGAAGATGATCGGCCGGCCCTCGCGCTTGCGCATGGTGATGGCGGTGACGTGCAAGGTCGGCGCCTTGTAGGCCTTGCCCATGTAGCCGGCCCATTCGGGATGGAAGAAGTACTTGCCCTGGACGTCGGCGTCTTCCGATTCCTTGGTCTCGTAGCGTTTGTCGCGGGGATAGAGCAGCCCTTCCAGCACGTATTCCGATTCGGCGATGGCCCAGGCGTCGACCGTGCGCGCCTTGACGATATCGACGGGCGCGCCCTGCGCCGCCCCGGCGATGCCGATCTCGTCGCAGCCCTTGGGCATCAGGGCGTAGCCGAAACCGCCGCCGGCGACCAGCGTGCAGGACGGCGGGACGCCGAAGCACATGGTCAGCGGGATGGGGTCTTCGTCGCGGTAATGCTCGGTGATCACCTGCCACATGTGGGAACCGGGAGAGATCTGGAAGGTGCCGACATTGCCCCAGCGGAAATTCATGCGGTTGTAGCCGATATGGCTGCCGCCATCGAAATAATCGCCGACCACGCAGGAGATGCCGGAACCGATGGTCAGCTCGGGCTCGAGCTCGGTGTGGCGGATGGCGGTGATGTATTTGTTGACGTCGAGATCGTCGGTGATCACCTCCTCCTGGCACGGCGCCTCGTCCTGGGACACCTCCCTCGGCTTGATCGGGTGATCGATGGCATGGGCCAGCTTGTGGGTGCGATCGAGGGCGTTCTCGAAGCCGAACATCTTGTCGATGACGTTGGTGTCGGAGAACAGGTTGGTGATGGCGCGGGCGTGGGGTTTGCCTTTGACGTGGTTGAACATCATCACCGGACCCCCGTCCAAATGCTTCTGCAGGCCGGTGATCTCGAGATCGGGATCGACCTCCTTGTCGGTCTCGATCACGTCGCCTTCGCTTTTCAGCCACTCCAACGTGGCGCGCAGACTTGAGAGGTCGTTCTTCATGGTTCGGGGTTCTCTCCTAATTCCACGGTTTCCTTGGGTCGATCAGGTCATTGCAACGGCGCCGCCGGGTCCCCCCCGGGCGGCCGTTGCCCGCGCCCCTGACCTTCGCCGTCCTCTCGATCTATCCGTCAGCTTGCAAGATCCTCGAGAAAGGGCGCCTCGTCGATGAATTCCCCCATCCGGGATTCGGCGCCTGTTTGGCTCAGCGCCTCGAGATAGGTCTTGTGGATGCGGGGGTCCTGGTCCTCGTATTCGATCTGGGCGCCGCCGTCGCGAACGTTGACGTCCATGCCCATGAACACCGCCCGTTTCTCGGCCAGCGTCGGATAGCGCAGGCCGCCGAGGGCGATGGCCAGATAACGCGCCGGTTCCTTGCTGGCGTTGAAGTGCTGGTGATACATGCCGTCGGGCGGCGCGAAGACGACACCGTGTTCCCAGTCGACCCGGACGAATTCCTCGTCGTCATCGTACCAAAGAAGCGAATAGCCGGTGCCGGTGATGCAGGACACGTGGAAATCGGCGCCGTGGCGGTGGGCCTTCTTGTAGGTGCCGACCGGCATCTCCGAGGAGTGCGCGTGCATGGTGCCGTCGGCGAGGACGAACATGATGTTGGAGCCGCCGGCGCCGCGCTTCTTCCATTTGACCAGCTTGAACTGGCTGAGATCGGGGACGAAATTGGTCTCCCACATGTGGCGGCCCGGTTTCTTCGGGATGAAGTCCCCTTCGCCGGCGAAATAGTTGTCGTCCCCCTCGCGCTCGGGAAATCGCGCGTCGTTGGCGAAGATGAAGTCTTCGTTGCGGAACACGTTCATCACCATCGGCAGGTTGTTGGTGGACGAAAGGCGCGCCCGGGTGCTGCCGGAGCCATTGAAGTGCTGGTACTTGGCGTTCAGCGGCAGGGCGAACAGGCTTTTCGGCCCCCATTCGAAACTGTGGGTCTGCCCGTCATGGGATTCCACGGTCGTGCTGCCATGGCCCTCGAGGACGTAGAACACCTCCTCATAGAGATGTTGCTGGGGGTCCGTCGCGCCGCCGGGCTCGATGTCGATGACGAACACGGCGAGGAAATCTCCCCGCCCCTTGAGATGGACGAAGGCGCCATCGGCGCCGAGGCGCGGCCACGGCGCGGTCTCGACCTTGGTCAGATCGACGCCGAAATCCTCGACCGTCGGGATACCTTCGTTCTCGGTCCAGTCGAGGTAGGGATCGAACAGGAATTTCGGTTCTTCGCTGTTTGTCGTCATTGGCGGTGCCTCCGTCGATTGCAGGCGATCATTCTAAGGATTGAAGATGGGAAGGCCAGCCTCGAGATCAAACCCAAACCTTGAGATCAAACCCAAGCACCGGCCCGGTGTGACGCGCATGGACTCGGCGCATACGTCGAAGCGCCCGGGCGCGCCTGTCTCCCTGATCTCCGCCGTCTTCTTCCTATAAGATTTATGTATATCGTAACCGGTACCATGTATAACATTGATATAGGCCGTTTGGCAATATCTTGCTGCGGCCGGACGCCGCCTTGCGGCTGAAACCCTTGATGGCCGGGCCCTATGGTTGCCGAGGCCCGGCCGCCCCCGCCCGTCACAGGCGATAGTGGCGCCTGGCGTTGTCGTGAAACAGCTTCCGCCGCTCGTCCTCCGAAAAGGCGGCGGTGATGGCGTCGAAGCTCTCCCAGATGCCGTCGTATCCGCCCATCGGCTTATCGACCGGGAAGTTGCTCGCGAACATCGCGCGCTCGACGCCGATGGTGTCGATGGTGTCGAGCACGAAGGGGCGGATGCTCTCCGTCGTCCAGTGAGGATCGCCCGGTCCCTACAGACATACGACCGGGCCGCCCCATCCATCAAGCACAGAGCCGGATGCCGCGTGCCGGTTTCGGCGCACAGGCGCCTATCACCGTCAGGTTTTTTCAGCGACTCAGGGGTTGGGGTCATGGGGCAAGAGAGGCGTGGTGGGAGTGGCTTGTCCGAAGATGCCGGGGGCGTTCATGGCCGCGTAGCCGCAGCAACGCGGCCAGCTGTCCGACTAAACGGCTATCCGATCGGCGCCTTCGGCCATGCCGCCGAGACACAAACTAAAGTAGACTGCGTGACTCGAGGACATCCCGCGGCCCCGGTGACCGGTGGGCGACGTGAATTGTCAATGCGACTCATTCTCTTATTATGGGCCGAGACGACATCGATCGCGTCGGCCGCCGGTTCATCGGTGGCAAGGGGGGGACAATGGAGCATATCTCGGACACGGTCCTGGGCTTGACCGGGCTGTTGGCGCTGGCGGTGCTGATGTTGCCGGTGGCGGGTCGCGTGAACTTTCCCTACACGGTACTGCTGGCCGCCGTCGGGGTCTTGCTTGGCGTGGTCGTGCTGTTGGTCGATCCGCGCAACCTGGGGATCGTCGGCGACTTCCTGGCGGCGCTGCACGGCTTCGAGATCACCTCGGAGGGGGTGCTGTTCATGTTCCTGCCGGCGCTGGTGTTCGAGGCGGCGCTGCACATCAACGTGCGGCGGCTGCTCGACGACCTGGTGCCGATCCTGGCGCTGGCGATTGTCGGACTGCTGATCTCCACCTTCATCATCGCCTATACGATGAACGTGGTCTCCGATTTCGATCTGGTCGTCTGTCTGCTTTTGGGCGCCATCGTGTCGGCCACCGATCCGGTCGCGGTCGTGGCCATCTTCAAGGACCTCGGGGCGCCCAAGCGCCTGGCGATCCTGGTCGAGGGCGAGAGCCTGTTCAACGACGCCACCGCCATCGTCGTCTTCACCATCCTGGCGACCATGCTGCTCGACAATTCCGAACCGGACGTGGTCGCCGGCACGGTCACCTTCGTGAAGGTGTTCGTCGGCGGTGGCGTCGTCGGCTACCTGATGGCCCGTGGCCTGTGCTGGATCCTGTCGCGCCTGCGCGCCGCGCCGCTGGTGGAGACCACGCTGACCATCAGCCTGGCCTATCTGTCGTTCATCGTCGCCGAGCACTACCTTCACGTATCCGGCGTGGTGGCGGTGGTGGTGGCGGCGCTGGTGCTGGGCTCCTATGGGCGCACCATCATATCGCCCGGGACCTGGCACGCCCTGACCGAGACCTGGGAGCAGATCGGCTTCTGGGCCAACACCTTGATCTTCGTGCTGGTCGGGCTGGCGGTGCCCAACATCATGAAGGGTGTCGGCGGCGAGGAGTCGTGGTGGATCGTGGTCCTGGTCGTCGCCGCGTTCTTCGCCCGGGCGGTCATCATCTATGGACTGATTCCGCTGCTCAACCGGATCGGCATGGAGCAGAAGGTCAGCATCGAATACAAGACCGTGATGTTCTGGGGTGGCCTGCGCGGCGCGGTGTCGTTGGCGCTGGCGCTGGCGATCATGGAGAACGCCGAGATCGACCCGAAGACCCGGGACTTCATCGGCATACTGGTCACTGGTTTCGTCTTGTTCACCCTGTTCGTCAACGCCCCCACCATGCAACGGCTTCTCGCCATGCTCGGCCTGGACAAGCTGTCGCCGGCCGAGTTGGCGATCCGCAATCGGGCGATGGCGTTGTCGCTGTCCAACATCGGCGAGAGCATCGAGAGCGCCGCCGAGGCGCAATCGGTCGACCCCGAGATCGCCCGCGACATCGCCGGCCACTACAGCGGCCGCGTCGAGGCGGTGCAGTCGACCATGGCTTTGATGAAAGACATCGCCGACGACGACTGGACGCGGATCGGCTTGGCGACCCTGGGCAACCAGGAACGCAAGGCGTGCCTGAAGCTGTTCTCCGACGGTTTCGTCTCCTCGGACGTGACGCGGCAATTGCTGGGGCAGGTGGACGACGTCTTGGACGGCCTGAAGGCGGGCGGCATCGAGGGCTATCGGGCGGCGGTCGACAAGCGCTTGGGCTTCGGCCTCGGCTTCCGCCTGGCGCTGCAGTTGCAACGCCGCCTGGATTGGACCGGACCCCTTGCGCAGGCGCTCGCCGACCGCTTCGAGGTGCTGCTGGCCACCCGGACCATCCTGCGCGAGGTGCTGGGGAAGGGTCTGCCCATGGTGGTGTCGATGGTGGGTGAGGATACCGGCGAGCGCCTTAGCGCGTTGCTTGGAGAGCGGCTGACGGCGACCGAGCGGGCGCTGAACGCGCTGCGGCTCCAATACCCCGACTATGCGCGCCTTCTGCAGCAGCGCCACCTGGGCCTGGCGGCGCTCCGGCTCGAGCGCGCCGACTACGACGCGATGCTCGATACCGAGGTCATCAGCAAGGAAGTGTTCACCGACCTGGAACGCGGGCTCGAGGCGCGGGAGCGCGAATTCGAAACGCGGCCGACACTGGACCTGGGGCTGGAGCCGGAGAACCTGGTCAGGAAGGTGCCCTTCCTGGCGATGCTGCCGGACGACCGCATCGCCGCCATCGCCAAGCTCTTGAAGCCGCGGCTGGCGATCCCCGGCGAGCGGATCGTCGGCAAGGGCGAGGCCGGCGACGCCATGTACTTCATCTCGACCGGCGCCGTCGAGGTGGCGCTGGAGCCGGAGCCGAGCCCGCTTGGCAGCGGCGACTTCTTCGGCGAGATCGCCCTGCTGCGGGACGTGCCGCGTACCGCCGACGTTACCGCGCAAGGTTTCTGCGACCTCTTGACCCTGTCGGTCCGGGACTTCCGCGGGCTCTTGGACGCCACCCCGGAGATGCGCGAAACCATCGAGCGCGTCGCCCGCGAGCGCCTGCGCGCCGAGGATCGGAGCTGACCCGGCGCGGCGCGGCGCGGCGGTCGCGAGAATCTTGGCTAACCGGTGTCGTCCGGTGCCCGCGGCGCGTTCGGGTCGGACCCGCGAAGCTGTTGCAGTCGCTCCCCGGCGACGCGGCTGACCGTTGCCCTGATGCCCTCGTCCCGGCCCAGCAGCCTGGAGAATTCCCTGCGGTCCAGCACCAGTAGCTGGCAGGTGGTCGACGCGGTGACGGTGGCGGTGCGCCGGCCGGCGTGCAACAGGGCGATCTCGCCGAAAAAATCGCCGGCGCCGAGCTGGAACGAATGCCCCGCGGTCATCCCCTGGATCTCGCCGGAGACGATGAAGTAGACATTGTCCGCCGGGTCGCCCTCGCGGAAGATCACCTCCCCCGGCGCCGCCAGCCGGCCGCCGAGGAGCGCCGCGACCTCGGCAATCTGGCTGGCGCTCAACTCGGCGAACAGGGCCACCTTGGCGACCAGGTTCCACGAGACGATGAAGTCCCGCTTCTTGATCTCCTGGGCGAAGCCCGAGGCCAGGATGCCGGCCGGCAGCGCGAACATCCCGATGCCGAGGAGGGCGATGACGCCGCCGAGCAGCTTGCCCAGCGGCGTCACCGGCGTGACGTCGCCGTAGCCGACGGTGGTCAGCGTCGCCATGCCCCACCACATGGCGGCCGGGATGCTGGCGAAGGCCTCGGGCTGGGTCTCTTTCTCGATCATGTACATCAGGCTCGAGGCGATGGTCAGTAGGGTCAGCATCAGGACCAGCGCCGAGAACAGCGCGCGCCGCTCGTTGTTGACGACCGCGGCAAGCGTTTCCGCGGCCGGCGAGTACCGGGTCAGCTTTAGAATTCGTAGCAGCCGAAAGACCCGCAGGAACCTGAGGTCGATCGTCACCACCATGGCGAGGTAGAACGGCAGGAAGGCGAGCAAATCGAAGATCGCCATCGGCGTCGCCGCGTAACGCAGCCGGGCGACCAGCGGCCGGGCGCCGCGCCACCGCGGATCCTCGGTGCAGGTCCACAGCCTGAGCCCGTACTCCACGGTGAACACGGCGACCGAGAATATCTCGAACATCTGGAACGCGGCGGCATGGCGCAGAGCCAGGGTCTCGACCGATTCCAGCAACACCGCCAGCACGTTGAGGGCGATGAGCACGATCAGGAAGAGGTTCAGGGCGCGTCCCCACCTGTCCTCGTGCCAAGTCCCTTCGAGCAACAGGTGAATGCGGTTCTTAGGCGCCAACTTCCGTTGCCTCCCTGACAGCGCGCGGCCCGGCGTACCGATGCTCCGCCCCGGCCCCCTGATCTATATCATAATCACCCGAGATTCCCCAGATGGCTGCCGCCGGCTTCGGGCACCCGAAGGATCGCCCGGTCCCTACGGACATACGACCGGGCCGCCCTATCCATCAAGGGCAGAGCCCGGATGGGGCGCACCGGCGCGGAGCTTTCTTGGATTCCTATTGGGTTTTCAGGCGGTGGGGAAAATAGGCAGGGCGGGGGTGGATTATCCGGAGGCGCCGGTATCGTTCATCGCCGCGTCGCCGATGCAACGCGTCAAGGGAGCCAATTAAATCGCCCTCAGCATCGAGATGAGGGGATAGGACACGGCCAACGCCGCCAGGGCCGTGAGATAGAATGCCGTCAAATGTTTAACCATAATGTCCTCCTGATATTCCCCGGGGCCTGTTCTTGTTCGGGGGTTTTTTTGACGCCTCCCTGAGAACCAGGAAGAATGTAACACAAATTTAACTCAATTTCCAAGCATTTATTTACTGTATGTTAACCAATTTTCTTAATTGCAAGTATTTACCACAATATTCGTGCCAATATTTTCTTTATTAGTAGTGTGCGCCGCGCCCTTTGCTGGTTCGGTCCCGGACGCCGGGGATCCCGGTTCCGGGCCTCTGGCGCGATTGGCCGGCGCCTGTATTTTTGCTATCCTCGCCGTTCGGATCGGCCGGGGTGGCCGATCGGGGCATGACTCGGTGCTCGATTCGAGGGAGGCGGCGCGTGCTTTGCGGGGTCTTGTTCAGGGCTCTCATCAAGGAGGGCCGGCTCACCGTCATCGACGCCGGCGGCAAGAGGCACGTCTTCGGCGAGGACCGGTCCCCGGCGGTGACGATGCGCCTGCACGACCGGCGGATCGAAAGGCAACTGTTCCTCAATCCCAACCTCCATCTCGGCGAAGGCTACATGGACGGGCGGCTGACCGTCGAGGATGGCGGTCTCTACGACCTCCTCGACCTCATTCTCAGGAACGTCGGCTGGGGCTACGGCCATGGGCTGGGCGAGGTGCTCGCGGTGTTCCGGCGCGCCGCCAGGCGTCTGATGCAGTTGAACACGCTTAACCGCTCGGTGCGCAACTCGGCCCACCACTACGATCTTTCCCACGCCCTCTACGACCTCTTCCTCGACCGCGACCGGCAATATACCTGCGCCTATTTCGCCGCGCCCGGGGACGATCTCGATATCGCCCAGGAACGCAAAAAACGGCACATCGCGGCGAAGCTCCTGATCGAGCCGGGGCAACGGGTGCTCGAGATCGGCTCGGGCTGGGGCGGCCTCGCGATCTATCTCGCCCAGACGACCGGCGCCGAGGTGACCGGCGTCACCCTGTCGGAGGAGCATCACAGGATCGCCTCCGGCCGCGCCGAGGCGCTGGGGCTGGGCGATCGCGTGCGCTTTGTGCTCAAGGATTACCGTGAGGTCGAGGGCCGGTTCGACCGCATCGTCTCGATCGGCATGTTCGAGGCCGTCGGTGTCGCCTACTTCCGCCGTTTCTTCGAGCAGATCCGGGATCTCCTGAGCGACGACGGGGTGGCGCTTCTGCACTCGGTCGGGCGCCTCGACGGGCCCGGCGCCACCAACCCGTGGCTTCGCAAATACATCTTTCCGGGGGGCTACGCGCCGGCCTTGAGCGAGGTGATCCCCCATGCCGAGCGGGCCGGGCTGTGCATGACCGACATCGAGATCCTGCGCCTTCACTACGCCGAGACGCTCAGGCTCTGGCGAGGGCGCTTCATGGCCAACCGGGACGAGGCCAAAGCCCTCTTTGATGAACGCTTCTGCCGAATGTGGGAATTCTACCTCGCCGGCAGCGAGGCGTCGTTCCGCCATGGCGGGCTGATGGTGTTCCAGCTGCAGTTGGCGGCGAAACTCGGCATCGTGCCGCTCACCCGCGATTACATCACCGATTGGGAACGCGCCCATGAGGGGGAAGCGGAGGCCGAGCCACGGCGCTTGCGCAAGGCGGGTCCCTAACCCGCCAAAGTGAAAGGCGGGCGGGGAAAAGTCACCGCCCGCCTGTCCTTTGCACTCACCATCATGGCAGGGAAACGGCCCCCCTTGAAAGAAGGTAGGGGGCCTGAACCCAACTCCATCACGGTGTCTCTAACAGCCGGCGACGCACTTTGCGTTGCCGTCGAACTGCATGGTCTTGCCGCTCAGCGGCAGATGCACCGGGATACCCTTGACGAGGCTCTTGAACTTCGCCGTCTTGGACTTCGGATCGAGCTTGCCGCCCTTGGTCGCCGCTTCGTTGGCGTGGGTCGGGATCACCGCATTGGGCTTGATCAGTTCGTTCACCGCCCAGGCGGCTTCTTCCGGCCCCATGGAGAAGATATCGCCCATATTGACGATCGCCAGCTTGGCCTTGTAATAGCGCCTGACGATGGTCTCCATGTCGCTGGTATGCCCGCTATCGCCGCTGAGATAGACCACCAGACCGTTGGTGAAGGTCAGGATATATCCGTTGTCGGGGCCGGTATAGGCGGTAAGGCCATCGGGCTTGAGCGCGTCCGCCAGCCCCTTGTCGAGGAAGGCGGGGGAGATGCCGTTGCTGTGAACCACCGGCACGATGGCGATCTTCACGCCCTTGACGGTCCGCTTGCCGCCGAAACGCAGTATCTGGACCTGTTTCGCCGAGCCGCCGGCGGCGACGACCTTCTTGCGCAGGAAACCGCGCATCTGGCCGCCGACGATGACCTTGGATTTCTTCTTGGCGGCGATATTCGCGGTGTTGGAGTTGGGCTTGGTCGACACCGAGGTCTTCGGCTTGGCGCAGGTCCCGGCGTTGAGCTTGGGCGGGATGCGGTCACCGAGATGATCGCCATGGACGCTGGAAAGCAGCACCACGTCGACCTTTCCCAGCCTCGGGTCCGATGGTCCCAATACCGAGCGCCCGGCATCGAACAGCAGTGTCGCGCCCTTGGGGTCCTCGAACAGGATGGCCCGGTCGCGGCGGCAGACTTCGCCATCATGGGTGCCGAGCGCCGTGATCTTCACATTGCCCCCCGCCGACTCAGCCTCCGTCGGTTTGACCGCCCAGCCGGCGATGGCGCCTGACACGGCGATCGTTAGCACAAGCATCGGTATTTTCATCATCGTCTCCCTGTCGTTCGTTGTGCCGGAAACGGAAAGCGAAACGATCCGGCATGAATTTTCGGCGCCATTTTGGCGATGCCGGCGCCGTTGTGCAACCGTACCGGTGCATCCATCGGCAACCCTAGTCTTGCGATCCCTGGCCTTGATGCGGACGCCGGCGCGCCAATTCGGCTAAGTTGATCGGTGCTAGGCTGGAAGTAGGCGGGTCACGTACCTTTCTCTCGAGGAGGCGATCACATTGCCGAGACTGTCACCCCGTTTCGAGGCCGCCCTCGTCATGGCGGCGCGACTCCATGCCGATCAATCGCGCAAGGGCACCGATATCCCTTACCTCGCCCACCTGTTGGGGGTCTGCGGCATCGCCCTGGAATATGGCGCCTCGGAGGACGAGGCGATCGCCGCGCTGCTTCACGACGCGGCCGAGGACCAGGGCGGGATGGCAACGGTTGGACGCATTCGGGACCGGTTCGGGGACAAGGTTGCCGATATCGTCGTCGAGTGCACCGACAGTTTCGACGACCCGCCCCCGCCTTGGCGGCAACGCAAGGAAGGCTATCTCGCCTCGATCCCGAACGAAACGGCATCGGCGCGGCTGGTATCGCTCGCCGACAAGCTCCATAACGCGGCCGCGATCTTGCGGGATTACGGGCAACATGGCGAAGCATTGTGGGACCGCTTCGAAGGGGGACGCGACGGCATTCTCTGGTATTATCGTGCCCTCGCGGACGCCTTTTCCGATCTCGAACCTTCGCCGCTGAGTGACCGGCTCGAAGAGGTCGTGTCTGAACTGGAACGCGCCGTTCGCGCGCCCTGAGACGGCCCCTGCGCCGACTTGCCGGCGAGGGAAATGACGCTTATGCCTCCCGGCGGCGGGCCGGCGGTGGTCGGTGCGGGTGCGCCGGCTTGGAAAGATCATAGGCGAACACAAGCCACGGGGAGGACCAATGGCTCACGATTCGAATAGGGATAACCCCCATACGAGAGGCGTCGCGTCGTTCGTCGCCAATCTCGTCTATGACGATATTCCCCGGGAAGTGCGCCAGCGCATCAAGCTGTTGATCCTCGACGCCCTGGGTTGTGGGCTTTACGGCGCCAAGCTGCCGTGGAGCCGGATTCTCATCGACCGGCTGACCCAATTGGACGACAGCCGGGGCTGCGGTATTTGGGGCACGGATAAGCGGACCTCGGCGCCCCACGCGGCGCTGCTCAACGGCTCCCTGGTCCAGGGATTCGAGTTGGACGACGTGCACCGCCAAGGCGTCCTCCACGTCGGCGCGGTGACGCTGCCGGCGCTCATCGCCGTCGCCGAGACCAGGAAACAGCCGATGACGGGACGCGATTTTTTGACCGCCGCGGTCGCCGGCTACGAGATCGGGCCCAGGGTCGGCATGTGCATGGGACAGGAACATATCGCCCAGGGCTGGCATTCGGGCGCCACCTTGGGCGTGTTCTCCGCCGCCGCCGGCGCCGCGCGGGGTCTCGAATTGCCGGAGGATCTGACCGTTCATGCGCTTGGCATCGCCGGCACCCAGTCGTCGGGTCTCATGGCCGTTCAGTACGGCGCCATGGCCAAGCGCCTGCACGCCGGGCGCGCCGCCCAAAGCGGCCTTTACGGCGCGCTTTTCGCCGAGGCCGGATTTACCGGCATCCTCGATGTGTTCGAAAGCGATTATGGCGGCTTCTGCACCACCTTCTCGCGCTCCCACGACCGCTTCGACCTATCGGAGCTCACCGGCGGGCTCGGCGAGCGGTTCGAGACCATGCGCATCGCCCTCAAATTCTATTGCTGCGTCGCTTCCAACCACACGACGCTCGACGCCATCCGCATGATGCAGGACCGCCACCCCTTCGGGGCCGAGGACGTGGATCGCATCGTCGTTTACGGCTCCAAGGTCACCGTCGATCATGTCGGCTGGAAATACCGGCCCGAGGGCATGACCTCGGCCCAACTCAACCTGCCCTTTTGCGTCGCCACCTTGCTGCTCGAGGGTGACGTTTTCGTCGATCAGTTCAGCGACGACGTGATCGCCGACCCGGAGCGCATGGCCGTGGCCGAGAAGGTGACGACGCTGCACGATCCCGAGATCACCGCCAAGGGGTCGAGGTATCGACACCTGGTCCGGGTCGAGGTCTACCTCAAGGACGGCACGGCGATGGAGGAGACCGTCGAGGCCGCCAGGGGCAGCGAAAAGCAGTTCGCCAGCGAGGCCGAGGTGGTCGAGAAGTTCTCTAAGCTCGCCCGCCATGGGCTGGATGAGGCGGCCGCGGCCGAGTTGCGCGATTGCATCCTGAACCTCGAGGACGTCGAGGACGCCACCGTCATCGCCCGCCTGCTCTGCCGCGCTTAAGCCTCTACGTCCGGGGCGATCACTCCAGCAGGCCGACGATAGAAGCGCGCTCGGCCAGCCCTTCGAGCGATTCGAACAGCGCGTTCGCTTTGGCCTCGCCGAGGCCGGCGGCCAGGGTGGTGAATTTGCGCCGCCTCGCGTCGCCGTCCATCGGCCGGCTCGGCGTGCCCTCGAAATCGTCGACGGCCTTTTCCAAGACCCGGCCGTCACGCAAACGGACCTCGATGCGGCTGGCCCAGGCGTTGCCGGGTTTGGCGGCCTCCTCGTACGGCTCGACCTTCACCTTGCGGCTCAAGGCCAGGATGTCGGGATCGTCGATGGCGCCGTCGATGAAGGAACGCGGGTCTCGCGGGTCGCGATAGAGCGCCAGCGCGGCGGAGAAGGGCACGCTGTATTGCGCCGCCATGATGTCCTTGGGCTCGGGAATGTCGTGGTGGCTGAGCACCTTTTCGCTCGCCCCGATGGTCAGCGCCTCGACGTCGGCGCCTGAAAATCCGTGTTCTTCTCGAAGCTCCAGCAGCCCCTGGACCGGCGTATGGGCGGTGATGTGGCAGGGAAAGCGCTTGAGGCAGATGAATTCCGTCTCCCAGCTCTCGCCGAGGCCGGCGGTGAGCTTGCCCGCGTCGGGCTCACGGGCGTAGGTGGCGAGGAAGCCGAACTCCCCTTCGAGGATGGTCTCCGGTCCGGTGAAACCGTCGCGCGCCAGCGTCGCCGCCATCACCCCGCCCTCGGCGGCGCGGCCGAGATGCAGGCGCTTGACCATGCCGCCGCTTGCCGACTTGGCGAACTCGAGCACGCCCGAACACAGCGAGCCGGAAATGCCGAGCGCGTTGGTCATCTGCTCGGGCCTGAGCCCCATCAGGCGCCCCGCCGTCACCGCGGCGCCGAACACCCCGGTCAGGCCCGGCGCGTGAAAACCGAGGATCTCGCTCGAATGTCGGGTCGCCGCGCCGATCCGCGACATCACCTCGCAACCGGCGACGAACGCCGTCAACAGCGCCTTGCCGGAGCTCCTCAACTCTTCGCCGACGGCGAAGCCCGATCCGCCGAGGATGGCGCCGGGATGGACCCCGGTGCTCGGTTTGCGCAGGCTGTCGAGCTCGAAGGCGTGGGCAAGCGCGCCGTTGGCAAGCGCCGCCAGGGGGGCGTGGACCTTGGCGCCCGGCGCGCCCAGGATGGTCGAGGCGCCGCCTTGACCGGCGCTTCTGGCGTAATCGATGATGATCCGGCTCCACGGCAAGCCGGCGCCGAACAGGGCGACGCCGACGGTGTCGGTCAGACAGACGCCGGCGCGCTCGCGGACGGGCTCCGGGATGTCGTCATAGTCAAGATCGGCGGCGAAGCCGGCAAGTGTACGCGTCGCCAAACCGGTGCCTCCCGCAACCTCCAAAATTCATATCACGGCCGCGGGCGCCGCCCCGGCGTCCACCATTACATAAGCATAGCGGTGGACATCGGGACGACACGCAACCCGTACGGACTCTATCCGGCGGCGCCCCAAAGGGCCAGCGCCGCCATGACGCCCGCGATCGATCGATCCCTTACTCGATCTCGATGTCGATCAGCGGCGCGAACTGCTGGCCGCCATGGCCGTCGGCGTCGCCGAGATCACCCTGAATGACCGGCCGCGGGATCGAGGCCTTGATCGCCAGCGCGTTGTCGCAGAAGAAGAACCGCACGTCCTCGGCCGGCACATCGTAAAGCCCGGCCACCACCTCCGCGCCAAGGGCGCCCGAACGCTTGACGCGCCGATAGACCTCGGGCTCGTCGAACATGATATCGAAGGTCAGCACGAAGGGTCCCGCGTTCTTCGATCTGATCAGGCTTGCGAGATCGCCGAGCTTCGCCACGGTCAGCCTCCTGGCCCCGGCCGACGATGTGCCGAAGGCTCAACCGACATCGACGATCTCCATCGGGAACATCTCATGGGCGTCGTCCGGCTCGACGACGTGGTTGACGGAGAACCGGTAAACCAGGCCACGCTCGAGATGGGCCGGGTTGTAAGGGAAGGCGACACCGGTAATCAGGCCGCTCCATTCGGGGATCGGGAGATGGAGCGCCTGGTGGCGGACGATGGCCGATATGTCGTTCGCCAATTCCTGGCTCGGCGCCGTCACCTCGAACACCAGGCAAAGCTCATGGGCGCGGATTTCGCTCACCGGCTCGAGCCCGCCCATGGTCCCGTCCTTGCCGTAGATGCGGACGTCGAAGCGGTAATCACCCTCGTCCAACTCGCCGCCAAGCACGTCCATCACCCGGTCGCGGACGCGCTCATGGAGCCTGCCGGTCCAATCGTCGATCTGGCGGATCATGTAGGGATCGCGGATCGAGCCGATGGTGATGGACTGGTAGCCGACCTTCTCGGCGCCCTCGAGCTTCACCGTATAGACCGGCGCCGGCCTGAAGCCCGAGCCGGTGACGCGCACCGAACGGTCATCGATGGCGGCATATTGGGCGGATGTCATGTCGAGGGTGCCGGAACTCTCGGTGATGAGGAACGGATCGGCGTTCTCATACAGGCTGTGGGCGGCGACGCTCTGGGGCGTGCAGCGAAGCTCGGGGTCCAGCGGCATGACGTCGAAATGGTCTTGGCGCAAGACGGCCATGATGCAGTCCGGCGTCTTGCGCCGCTGAACGCACGCCGCGCCGCATTCGAGGAGCTTGGCGGCGTGCCAGGAAAGCCCCGGGTCGAAGCCCTCGCGCACCGGGATGCCGGCGAAGATCGCGGTGTCGCTGGCGCGCCCGGCAAGGACCACCTCGGCGCCGGCGTCGAGCGCCGCAAGGAACGGCTCCGCCCCCATCATGCCGACGATGCGCTCGGCCCGGTCGATAACCGCCTCGTCGAACTCGGGCGCCGGCTTGAGCGGCTTGATCCGCCCCTGGCGCAGCTTTTCCTTGAGGTAGTCCTTGTCCTGTTCGGCGTGGATCAGGGCGAGGGTAAAGCTCAAGCCCTCCTCGCCGGCGATCTCCTCGACGATAGCGCGGACATGGGCGAGATGCGCGTCGCCCCCGGCGGTCCCGGCCGAGCCGATCAGCAAGGGCACCCCCAGCCGGCGCGCGCCGATGAGCATAAGCCTCAGGTCGCGCTTGATCGAGGCGCGGGGAAAGGCGGTCGTCCCGGCGCCGAGACTGGCGGGGCCGGGATCGGTGGAACCGGCGTCGCAGCCGATGAAATGGGGCTCGCGGTCGAGCGCTTCGGCGAACGAGCTTTCGAGGAAGCCGGACCCCATCACCCCGGTGGGCGCGACGATCCGCAATTCATCCGTGATGCCTTGGCTCACTTACCTTCCTTCCGGCCTTCCTTCCGGCCTTCCTTCCGGCTTCCCCTCGGCGTTGCTTCGGCGCCACCCGTCAGCCGCCGGCGGGCGAAAGCGCCTCGATCAGCGGCGCCACCGAATCGAGGCGGTCGAGACGGCCGACCATCTCCTCCACCTCCGCCGTGGCCTCCGTCCCTAGCACGGGGGTCGCGAGATCGCGGAATTTGGCGCGCAAATCCCCATCGGTCATGGGATTGGCCGGGGCGCCGTAGGGCTCGTCCACGCGCCTTTCGAAGCGGCGGCCATCGCGCGCGAGGACCGTGACCGTGGCGGGCCTGAGACGGGGATAATCGGCCTCGCAATCGGCGTCCACGGCGACCGTCACCTTGGCGCACTCGGCCGCCATCGCCGGATCGGCGAGGTGATGGGGCGAAAAGTGCTCGAGCCTGACGGCGCGGTGTCTGAGCGCCACCGCCAGCGCGAACGGGTAGCTTAGCTGGGCGCCGGCCATCTCTTGCCAACCGACATCGGCGTGCCGGGCCCCGATCCGGTAGGTGCCGACCCTGACTTCCGCCACCTCCGTGGGCTGAAGATCCTCGCCGCCGACGATGTCGAGCAAGCCATCGATCGCCGGATGCAGGTGCCGGCAGCAGGCATGGGGTTTCAGATAGCATTCGGCGACGGCGTATCCCGAACCCCCACCGCCGCCGGCGCCGAGGATATCGACGCCGGCAAAATCGCCGCCGCCGTCATCATCTCCGGCGAAGGCGCGAAAGAACCCCTGATCGATCTCCAGCGCATTCTCGGCGGCGGTGAATCCGTTCTCCGCAAGCAGTGCCGCGAACACGCCGTCCCGCGCCGCGAGGCCGCAATGGATGCGCTTGACGTCGCCTCCGTGCATGTAGGTGTGCAGCCCGGACGCGCTGCTGGCGGCGAGCCCGAACGCGTGTTCCAGCCGGCCGGGATCGAGGCCGCGAAGCACGCCGGCGGCGGCGGCGGCGGCGAAGACGCCGGCGAGCGGCGTGTTGTGGAAGCCCCGGCGGCGGGCGGCTGGATGAATGACGGCGGCGATCCGCGCCGAGACCTCGTATCCGGCGATGACCGCGCGAAGGAAATCGCCGCCGCTGGCGCCGGAATCATAGGCCGAGACCAGGGCCGCGGGCACCACCACGGCGCCCGGATGGACGGCGCCGGCCCTGAACCCGTCGTCGAGCTCGAGCCCATGGCAGGCGGTGCCGGCAAGAAAGGCCGCCGATAGCATATCCCGGCGCCGGGCGAGTCCCGGTACCGGCACGCCGCCGCTACTACCGGTCTCGCCGACGGCGCGTTCGGCGATCGCGGTCACCGGCTGGCGGCTACCGGCGAGACAGGCGCCGATGGTGTCCAGCGTGTGCGCCCTGGCCCGTTCCAGCGTCATCGCGTCGATGGATTCGAGGTCGAGAGACGCGATGAAGCCGATCAATGCCTTGGTCGGGCCGCCTTCGGCGCGCTGACTCGGACCGGGACGTTGCAAGGGGGCGCTCACCGGGAGATTTGGGCTCAGGGTCCGGCCCAATAGCCGGCGCCTTCGGTAACGGCGACGCCGCCACGCGGGCCGGTGTTGTTGCGCTCGGCGAATTCCGGCGCCAGCGCGCGGCCGTTGGCGAGATGCACCCAGAGGCGCAGCATGCGCCGCTTGCGGGCGGGCTCGGGGTAGTCCTCGAACGGCTCCCGGGCATGCAGCGTCGAGTGGTTGCAGAGCAGTAAGATGTCGCCCTTGGCGAGTTTCAGGTCCAGGCGGATGTCGTCGCGGCACGCCAGTTCACGGACATATTCGACCGCCTCGAGCTCCAGCGGCGAAAGCGGGCTGCCCGCCTTTTCCATGCCGTCGATGATGGTCTTGCCGTTGTAGCGGCAACTCAGCCTGCCCTGGAAGTAACTGAAGACGGGAACCCGGTTGCGGGTCACTTCGTTACGCGCCCCGGTGACACCTTCGCCGCGCAGGTCGAAGTGGAAGCCGGCTGAGAGCGGTTCGAGAAATTCCGGCCGGGTGCGCAGGATCTCGTTGTAGATCGTCATCGAGGAGGCGATCATGCTTTCGCCGCCCGACTTGGCGGGATGAATGCAGAGCAGCCCGACCGCATCGGCGTTGTCGCAATGGGGCCTTTGCCTCTGGTGGGTGGTGTAGCCACGGACGTTGTTGTTGGCGCGGTCATACCCCCGGTCCGTGACCTCGGCCATGTACTCGCCCTTGGCGTTCTGGCGGATCGGCGTGCCGAGATGCGACCCCAGCCCCCAATAAAAGGTGCGGACTTCGTCGATCTCGAAATCATCGACCGGGAAGCCGCGCAAGAGGACGATGCCCGTTCCGTTCTCGAGATCGTCACCGATGCCCTCGATGACCTCGCCGAAGCATCGGAGCGGGAAGTCCTCGGCGCCGAAATCGAAGGGGCCGAGACCACGGCTTCTGACCGCGCCGACGGCCGCCCGGATGTCCGCGATCTCGTCGTCCGAGAACCGATGGACCCACGAATCATCGGCCGCCAGTTCGGCGCCTTTCCATGCCGATCTATCGGTTATCTCGGTTCGCAGCAAATCGCCCATGATCCTCTCGTCCGTGGCCGCCGCGCCGCGCCGCCGGTTCCGGAGACCCCCCGCACCGGCGCCAATTCGGCGTCCATTATGGACCATGGCGCGGCGGCTGCCAACCGGCCCCTGGGTGGCCGCGACGGGGCCGCGCGCGCTGTTGACAAGGACACCGCCAAGGTCCGAAAATGGCACGGATATTCGAATGGCGCGGATATTCGATAGCGGAGGGTAGGACCATGGGTCTGGCGAGGAAGTTGGCGGGGCGCATCACCGCCATGCGTTACGATGATCTGCCCGAGGAGGCGATTCACTGGGCCAAGATCGGGATACTCGACACCGTCGGGGTGGCCCTTGCCGGGTCGCGCGAAGACACCATGGGGATGGTCGAAAGGGTGACCGGCGCCGGCGCCGGGGCCGGCCCCTGCGTCGTCTTCGGCAGCGACCGGCGGGCAAGCCCGCTGGATGCGGCGCTGATCAACGGCACCGCGTCCCATGCGCTCGATTTCGATGACTGCAACAACACCATGGGCGGCCATCCCTCGGCGCCGATGGTGCCGGCATTGATCGCGCTCGGAGAGACCCTGGAAGTGAGCGGCGAGGATATCATCCTTGCCTACGTCGCCGGGTTCGAGACCGAGACCAAGATCGCGCTCGGCGTCAACTTCCACCATTATGAGAAAGGCTGGCATCCGACGGCGACGCTTGGAACCTTCGGCGCCGCCGCCGCCTGCGCCAAGCTTCTCGGTCTCTCCGTGGCCGAGACCGAGACGGCGCTGGCGATCGCGGTCTCCCTGGCGTCGGGGGTCAAGGCCAATTTCGGCACCATGACCAAGCCGCTGCATATCGGCCATTGTTCGCGTAACGGCTTGTTCGCCGCCCTCCTCGCCCGCGAAGGCTTCACCGCCAATGGCGAGGCCTTCGAGCACAAGCAGGGGTTCCTCAACGTGTTCAACGGCCCGGGAACCTTCGACATGCAAAGGACCCTCGATCATTGGGCCGATCCGCTCGACATCGTCAAGCCCGGGCTGGCGATCAAGCAGTATCCCTGCTGCGGCAGCACCCATTCGGCGATCGACGCCATGCTCGAGATCGTGCGCCAGCGGGATATCGCGCCCGGTAACGTCGAAAAGGTCGCGACGCTCACCCATAAACGCCGCCTCGAGCACACCAACCGCCCGGACCCCCGAAGTCCGCTCGAGGCCAAGTTCTCCCTGCAATACTGCCTCGCGCGCGCCGTCATCGACGGCAAGATCGTGCTCGAGCATTTCGAGGGCGACGCCTATCTCGATGGCGAAACCCGGGCGTTGATGGCGCGAATCGACGCCCGGCCCCATGACGAGAGCAACCATTTCGGCGCCAGGATCACGGTAACGACCAAGGATGGCGAGAGTTACACCCAGGAGACCCCCTACGCCCTCGGCCGGGGACCCGACAATCCGATGTCGGGGGAGATGTTGCGGGCGAAGTTCGAGAACTGCGCCGGGCGGGCGCTTTCGGCGGACCGGGTCGCCCGTCTCTATGGGGCGTTCGACGATTTCGAGAACCTCCGCGCCATCGGCGAACTGACCGCGATCATCGCGGCGCCCGTCGCCGCCGCCCAGCCGGCGGCGGAATAGCCGGCGTCCGGGTGATCCTAGCGCCCCTGGCTCCGGCCCCGACTCCGGGGCCGGAGGGGCGGTGATAAATTCTGATCAGGGAAGACGCGACCATGAATGCCATTGATGAGGCCCGCTCCGCCGATGTCATCGTCGTCGGCGCGGGCAACGCCGCCACCTCCGCCGCCTTGACGGTCCATGAACAGGGCGCCAAGGCGGTGATGCTCGAAAGCGCCCATTTCGAGGCCCGCGGCGGTAATTCCCATTACACCGGAGGCGCCTACCGCTTCGCTCACAACGGCATCGAGGACCTGCTGAAGATCTCTCCCGACATCTCCGACGAAGAGCGCGAATCGATCGATTTCGGCACCTATACGGAGGACCAGTATTTCGACGACATGGCGCGGATGAGCCAGTACCGCGCCGATCCGGACATGATCGAGATCCTGGTCCGTTCGAGCTTCGATGCGGCGTTGTGGATGCGCGAGCAAGGGGTGCGCTTCCAGCCCAGCCTCGGCCGCCAGGCCTTCAAGGTCGACGGCAAGTTCCGGTTCTGGGGCGGGCTTACGCTACAGATCTGGGGCGGCGGCGCGCAACTCGTCGCCACCCTCCACGCCAAGGCGGAGAAGGCCGGCATCCCCGTGCTTTACGAGACGCCGGCGGTGGCGTTGCTCCATGACGCCGGCGGCGTGCACGGGGTGCGCGTCAATCACCAGGGCCAGAACTACGATCTTAAGGCCAAGTCGGTGGTCCTCGCCTGCGGCGGCTTCGAGGCCAATGCCGAGATGCGCGCGCGCTATCTCGGTCCGGGCTGGGATCTGGCCAAGGTGCGGGGAACGCGCTTCAACACCGGCAAGGGCATTACCATGGCGCTCGATATCGGCGCCATGCCCTACGGCCACTGGTCGGGGTGCCATGCCGTGGCCTGGGACCTCAACGCGCCGCCGTTCGGCGATCTCACCGTCGGCGACCGCTTCCAGAAGCACAACGTCCCCTTCTGCATCATGGTCAACGCCAATGGCGAGCGCTTCCGCGACGAAGGCTCCGATTTCCACAGCTACACCTATGCCCGGTACGGCGGCGAAATCCTCCGCCAGCCCGGCATGTTCGCCTGGCAGGTGTTCGACCACAAGGTGGTCCATCTGTTGCGCGACGAATACAGCATCCGTCAGATCACCAAGGCCAAGGCCGACACCATCGAGGAGTTGGCTTCGAAGCTCGAGGGCGTCGATGGTCAGCGGTTCCTCGAGACCGTGGCCGAGTTCAATGGCGCCGTGAAGACGGACATTCCCTTCGATCCCAACGTCAAGGACGGCCGCTGTACGGAGAGCCTCGCCATCGACAAGACCAACTGGGCCAATACCATCGATACCCCGCCGTTCGAGGCCTACGCCGTCACCGCCGGCGTCACCTTCACCTTCGGCGGGCTCAAGGTCAGCACCAAGGCCGAGGTGGAGGACACCGCCGGCAATCCCATACCCGGCCTGTTCGGCGCCGGAGAACTGGTCGGCGGCCTTTACTACAACAACTACGCCAGCGGCACCGGGCTGGTGGCGGGGTCGGTTTTCGGCAGGATCGCCGGCAAACAAGCGGCGGCGTTCGCCCGCGGCTGATTCCCGGCGCCGGTAAGATCGTCGAAGCCCCGTTCAGCGGGCCGCCTTGCGGCTCTGTTCGGCGATCCGTCTTTCGGCCGCCGCCAGTTGGCCGGGACCGAGGCGGCGCTTGACTATCGCCCGGCGCCCCTTGGCGGCGATGATGCCTTTCTTGTCCGCCAAGGTCAGGAGGACGTAGGCCTCGACGTCGTCGCGCTCGACCCCGGCCCCTTCCATGTACATGACGCCGAGGCGCGCCAGGGCGCGAGGATGGCCGTTCTCGGCCGCCTTGCGCAACCAGCCGACGGCCTTGGCGAAGTCGACCTTGGCGCCGAGGCCTCTCCTGTACATCAGGCCCAACTGGTACTGGGCTTGCGCCAGGCCCTGCTCCGCCGCCAGGGTGACGAGACGAAGGGCCTCGACATAGTCGCGCTTGACCCCCTTGCCGTCGTAGTACTTCATGCCGAGCTCGAGCCGGCCCCGGGCATCGCCGAGATTGGCGGCAAGCTGGTACCAGGTGACGGCGCGGGCGAAGTCGGGCGGCACCCGGTCGCCGTACTCATAGAGCCGCCCGAGACGGACCTGCGCCACCGCGTCGCCTTGTTTCGCCGCCGCTTCCAATTGCTTGATCTCCGGCGTGCTCTCGGCCATCGCCGCCGTTACCAGGAAGGCTGGCACCACGAAGGATGTCATCAGGACGGCCGTCACCAGGAAGGCCGGCGGGAAAGAGGCCAGGAACGGGATAGAGAAACAGGCGGGGACCGCGCCGGGAATCCGGCGGCGGAGACTAATCATGCTCGTCACGCTCCGCCAGATAGTCGTCGGTAGTGCGTGGCAACGGGCGTGGTTTGGAGGCCATGGGTTCGTCGGCGTTGAACTGGTCGATGACGCGACAGTCGGAGCACATGCGTAACCGGTTAAGCGCTTTCTCATCGCCGGCGAACATCGAGTGCCCCGCCAACCGCTCGATGGTCTTTTCGATCGACGATTTGCCGCCGAACGCCTTGCCGCAGGAGACGCATTCGAACGGTTCCTCCTCCTTGATCAGGACCTCGGTTCTCGCCGCTTCGGTGAAATTGAACCTGGGTTCCAGCGAAATCACCGATTCCGGGCAGGTGTTGCGGCAGAGACCGCATTGGATGCAGGCCTGTTCGGAGAAACGCAGCATCGGGGTGTCCGGATTGTCGATCAAGGCCCCCGTCGGGCAGGCGCCGACACAGGCGAGGCACAACGTACAACCCTCGGTGTTGACGTTGACGGTTCCGAACGGCGCGCCTTGGGGCAGGGCCAACACGTCCTTGGCCTCGGGCGCGTTGTCGTGGAGGTGGCGGAGCGCCAAGGTGATCAAGGTCCGCTTGCCGCCCATGGGCAGGAAGTCGGAGGCGGGGATCGGCGATACCGTCTCGAGCCCGTAGAGCTGGTCCGATACCGCTTCCGGATCCTCGGCGTCGATGATGCCGATGCGCCCGGAACCGTAACCGAGACCCGTGAGCGCCGCCTCCATGAGCCCGACCTGTTCCTCGAGGCCATCGGTCTCGCCGCGGTTCCGCGGGCTGGTCAACAGCAACAGACGCTCGGCGCCGAAGGCGAAAGCGGTGCTGAGGAAATCGAAACCTATCTGGGTCACCTCGTTGACGGCGAAGGGCAGCACCCGGGCCGGCAGGCCGCGCCCGAAACGGCCCATCATGGTGACCATCTCATCGCCGCGGTGAACGTCGTGCACCAGGATGACGGGACGCTCGCCGCCGGCATCGCGGTAGGCGCGGAGCAGGGTGCGCAGGCGCTGGAAGAGGGCCTCGCCCGGCGGGGTGGCGTAACTCGCGGCGCCGGTCGGGCAGACACTGGCGCAGTTGCCACAGCCGGCACAGATATACTGATCGATGCTGACGACATCTCCCGCTGGTGAAATGGCGGATGTCGGGCAGTTGTCCAGGCACCGGGTGCAGCCGGTGATGCCGCTGCGCGAATGGGCGCAGAGATTGGCGTCGAAGTTCACATAGATCGGTTTCTCGAACTCGCCGATCAGATCGGCGATCTCGAACAGCGCCTTTTGCACCGCCGCCGGATTGCCGGGGTCCGGCCTGAAGTAGCCGTCGCGCTTCTCCGGCGCCGGAAAGAGCGGCTCTCGGCCCGAGATGTCGAGGATGATGTCGTAGGCGAGCTCGACGCCGTCCTTGGGGATATCGAACTCGAGGCTGCTCCGCGACGAAGGGCGCGGCGGCGCCCAACC
>JACZQV010000013.1 GCA_022545545.1 Pseudomonadota bacterium | reverse complement strand
CGGCAATCGCGTCTGTCTGGCCGACCCAGCGGGCCGCGTTTTCAAGGCCTTGGGACGTCGTCTGGCACCGCTTGCGATGCGCCCGGCATCGCGGCGCGGCACCATCCTAGCCCAAGGCCTTGAAAACGCGGTGCCGCCCGTGATCAATACTCGGACAGCCTCCTCGCCATTGGCGGCCGTTCACGAGGTTATTACCCGGCGTGAGGCCGAGGCGCGCTATGGTGGCCCGCCGGCATCGCAACATAGGCGCCGTTGATGATCAGGGACTGGATCAATCGGATGTTCGGACAGTCCGGTGAGGCTGATGTGCCGGAACGGGTGCGGACCGCGATCCGCGACCAGCAGGACGCCAGCGAGATTCTCATCGGCTGGGTCCAGCTTGCCGTCGTCCTCGTCTTCGCCATCCTTTATACCGTGGCGCCCAAGGCCTTCCCCGCCGATGTCGGCTTCGCGCCGGTGCCGTGGGCGCTGACCGCCTATTTCGCCTTTACCGTCGTCCGTATCGTCATGGCCTACCGTTTGCGGCTGCCCAACTGGCTGTTGTCCGTTTCGGTGGTCATGGACATGTCGCTTCTGCTGGGGACCATCTGGAGTTTCCATCTGCAGTATGAACAGCCCCCGTCCTTTTACCTCAAGGCGCCGACGCTGCTTTATGTGTTCATCTTCATTTCCTTGCGGGCCCTGAGATTCGAGGCCCACTATGTCGTGCTCGCCGGTTGCGTGGCGGCGATCGGCTGGCTGGTCATGGCGTTCTACGCCGCCACCGCCGATCCCAGCGGCGCCATGATCACCCGGGATTACGTCCGCTACATGACCACCAACAGCATCCTCCTCGGCGCCGAGTTCGACAAGGTGATCTCCATCCTGCTGGTGACCGCCATCATCGCCGTGGCCATCACCCGGGCCCGGCGGCTCCTGGTCCGGGCGGTGGCGGAGGGTGCCGCCGCCCAGGACCTGTCGCGTTTCTTCGCGCCCGAGATCGCCAAGCGGATCACGGCGTCGGAGGCGCGCGTCAAGGCCGGCCAGGGTATCAACCGCGATGCCGCCATCCTCAATGTCGATGTGCGCGGCTTCACGATCTTGGCGGCGCACATGCCGGCCAACGATCTCATCGCCCTTCTCGCCCAGTATCAGTCGCGCATGGTGCCGGTGATCCAGCGCCATAACGGCACCATCGACAAGTTTCTCGGCGATGGCATCATGGCGACCTTCGGGGCCACGTCGACATCGGAGACCTACACCGCGGACGCCATCAGGGCGGTGGACGAGGTGATGGCGGTGGCCGACGCCTGGAACGCCGAACGGGCGGGCGAAGGAAAGGAGCCTATCAGAATCGGCGCGGCGGTCGCCACCGGCCGCATCGTTTTCGGCGCCGTCGGTGACGAGACCCGGCTCGAGTACACGGTCATCGGCGATGCGGTCAACGTCAGCGCCAAGCTCGAGAAGCACACCAAGGTGGAAAAAGTGCGGGCACTCGCGACCGCCGAAGCTTACGAGAAGGCCCTCGCCCAGGGGTACGCGCCCAAGGCGACGCCGGAGAGGCGTCCCGCCCGCCATATCGTCGGCATGGAAGAGCCCCTCGATGTCGTCGTGCTGGCGAGTTGAGCGCCGCCGCCCCGTCCCGGTTGGGCCGCAAACTCAGAGCGGTTCCTATCTACCAAGACCCGCTCTAACGATAAGGGTCGGCGGCGTCGCGCAGACCGTCGCCGAGGAAATTGAACGCCAGCACGATGATGACGATCGGCACGCCGGGCAGCATCAGCCATGGATAAAGCGCCACCACATTCATGTTCTGGGCTTCGTTCAGCAGCACCCCCCAACTGGTGATCGGCGGGCGCAGACCGAGACCGAGGAAGCTGAGCGCGGTCTCGCCGAGGATCATGCCTGGTATCGAAAGCGTCGCCGACGCGATCAGATGAGACAGGAAGTTGGGCAGGAGATGGCGCCCGATCACCCGCCGGGGCTTGGCGCCCATGAGGACGGCGGCGGTGCAGAAATCCTCTTCACGGAGCGCGAAGAGCTTCGAGCGCACGGCCCGCGCCAGGCCCGTCCAGTCCAATAAGCCGAGGATGATGGTGATGCCGAAATAGATCAGGATGGGGCTCCAGGTTACCGGCAGGGCGGCCGACAATGCCATCCACAAGGGCAACTCGGGAAACGAGCGCAGGACCTCGATCAGCCGTTGCACGACGCTGTCGATCCAGCCCCCGTAATAACCGGCGAGCCCGCCGAAAATCAGGGCAAGGGTGAAGCTGATGGTGATACCGATAATGCCGACGGTCAGCGAGATTCGGGCGCCATATATGATGCGCGAGAGCATATCCCGCCCCAGCCGGTCGGTGCCGAGCCAGAAGAAGGTGCCGCCCTCGGCCGGACAGACCAGGTGGAATCGCCCCTCGATCAGGCCCCAGAATTTGTAACCGTCACCGAGACAGAAGAACCGCAAGGGCTGAACCTTTTCGGGATTCTCCGTGTGTTCCCGCTTCAGGGTCTCGAGATCGAGCCGGACTGTCGTCCCGTAGACGAAGGGTCCGACGAATCGGCCCTCATGGAACAGATGAACCTCTTGCGGTGGCGCGTAGATGAAGGCGGAGTGCCGGCTGTGCAGGTTGTAGGGCGCGAGGATTTCGCTCATGACGATGGAGCCGTACATGACCAGCAACACGACGCCCGATATCACCGCCAGGCGGTGGCGCTTGAGCTTCCACCACATCAACCGCCATTGCGACGCGAGGTAATAGCGTTCCTGCTCAGGCGTGATCGTCTCCGTCATTTCCGGCTCGAACGGGGCCTCGGAGACGAAATGTTCGAGGGGGCCGGCCGGTCCTTGGTCGCCGCTAGAGCTCATCGTGACCGGCCTCCGTGCAGCCGGATGCGAGGATCGAGCGCGGCCAGCGCGATATCGGAGATGAACACCCCGATCACCGTGAGGGCCGCCAGGCACATCAACAGGAATCCGGCGAGGTACATGTCCTGGCTTTGCAACGCCCGCAGCAGCAGCGGGCCGGTCGTCGGCAGCGACAGAACCACGGCGACGATGGTGGCGCCGGAGATGATCTGGGGCAGGAGATTGCCGATGTCCGAGATGAAGGGGTTGAGCGCCATGCGCAGGGGATATCTGAGCGCCCTCAACGGCGGCAGCCCCTTGGCCCGGGCGGTGACGACGTAAGGCTTCTCGAGCTCGTCCAAGAGGTTGGCGCGCAGTCTGCGGATCATTCCCGCGGTGCCCGAGGTGCCGATGACGACGACCGGAATCCAGAGATGTTCCAGGATCGATAGGATTTTGTCCAGGCTCCAGGGGGCGTCGATGTAGCTAGAGTCCATCAATCCGCCGATCGAGGTGCCGAAGGTGACATTGGCGAAATAGAGGAATATCAGCGCCAGCAGGAAATTCGGCGTCGCCAGCCCCAGAAAGCCGATGAAGGTAAGGGTATGATCGGTGACGCTGTATTGATGGGTGGCGGAATAAACGCCGATGGGGAAAGCCACCAGATAGGTGAAGATGATGGTGCCGATGGCGACGATCATGGACAGGAACAGCCTGTCGCCGACGACCTCCGTGACCGGGAGGTTGTACTCGAAGGCGAAGCCGAAGTCCCCCTCGGCCATACCGGCGACCCACATCAGGTACTGCTCGACCAGCGATTTGTCGAAGCCGTACTGCCGGCGCAGGAAATCGAGTTTTTCCTGGTTGACGGTTTCGCCCTGACTCCGCAGTTCGTTGACCAGCGTCGTCAGATAGTCGCCCGGCGGCAGCTGGATGATGACGAATATGAGGACGCTGATGGCAAGCAGCGTCGGCACCATGATGAACAGGCGGTGGATCAGATATGCGAACATGATCGTGTCGCCCCGCTTGTGACCTCAACCGTCATTACCATAATCACTTCGCCCCCCGCCCGAGACCGGTGTCGTCCGTTGCCCTAACGAAATGATCCTCGCCAAGCGCGATCAGCCTCGGTTGGGCATCGGTCGAGACGGTGAAAGGCGGCGGCCACCAGGCCGGATCCGAGGCCTTACCCTCCATCAGTCCGGCGAAATCGAGCCGTTGCGCCGGATCGGGTTCCGGGATAGCCGCCATCAGCGCCTTGGTGTACGGGTGGACGGGATTGCGGAACAGCACTTCGCACGGCGCCACCTCGACGATCTTGCCGGCGCACATCACCATGATCCTGTCGGCGATATAGTTCACCACCGCGAGGTTGTGCGAGATGAACAGATAGGTGACTTCGAGCTCCTCCTTCAAATCCTTCAGCAGGTTGAGGATCTGGGCCTGGATCGAGACATCCAGCGCCGAGACCGGCTCGTCGCAGATCAGGAGCTCGGGCTTGAGCGCCAGCGCCCGCGCAATACCGATGCGCTGACGTTGACCGCCGGAGAAACTGTGGGGGTAGCGGTTGAACGCCCAGATATCCAGGCCCACCAGTTTCAGAAGCTCCTTCACCATCTCGGCCCTGAGCGCGCTATCGCCGATGCCATGGATGAGCAACGGTTCATTGACGATGTCGAAGACGGTCATCCGCGGATTGAGCGACCCGAAAGGGTCCTGGAAGATGAACTGGATCTTGCGCCTGAACGGTATCAGCTCCGCCTCGCTCAGGCCGATCACATCGACCGGCCGGCCGGCGTCGTTGAACGTCAGCTCGCCTTCATCCGGCGTCACCGCCCGCACCAGACATTTGCTCAGCGTCGTCTTGCCGCAACCGCTCTCGCCCACCAGGCCGAGACACTCGCCACGCCGGATCTCGAAATCGACGGCATCGATGGCGGTCACCAGCCCACCGCCGCCACGGCCGAAATACATGTCCTTGCGGATCTTGAACCTCTTGGTCAGGCCGCGCGCGGTGACGAGGGCGCCGGAGGCGCCGGGACCGGCATCGGGGCGGCGTTCGCCGGAGGCCAACAGGTGGGCCGACTCAAACTTGATCTCGCGAATCGGCGTCAACCGTTCCTCCGGCCCGAGGCCGAAACGCGGCACCGCCCTCAACAGTGCCCGGAGGTAAGGGTGGCCGGGGTCGTTGAATATGTCCTCCACCGTGCCGCTCTCCATGACGCAGCCCCGGTACAAAACCACGACCTCCTCGGCGACGTTGGCGACCACGCCGAGGTCATGGGTGATCATCAAAACCGCCATGCCGAGCTCGGACTGCAGGTCATGGATCAGTTTCAGGATTTGGGCCTGGATGGTGACGTCAAGCGCGGTCGTCGGTTCGTCGGCGATCAACAATGCCGGGCGGCAGACCAGAGCCATGGCGATCATCGCCCGCTGGCGCAGCCCGCCCGAGAGCTCGAACGGGTAGGTGCGCATCGCCGTCGTGGCGTCGGGGAACCCGACAAGGCCGAGCGTCTCGGCGCAGAGCCCCCGGCCGTCCTTCTGGCTGACATCGCTGTGCAGGTGCAGGCACTCGCGGATCTGGTCGCCGATGGTGTGCAGCGGCGACAGCGATGTCATCGGCTCCTGGAAAATGATCGAGATCCGCCCGCCCCGGATCGCCCGCATTTCGGTGCTTTCCGGCGCCATTGTAGCGATGTCGACGGTGCCCGATGGCGCCCGGCCGCAGTCCACCGCCGCCGTCTCATTTGCCGGTCGCGGATTGGTGAACAGGATTTCGCCGCCGGTGATGGCGCCGTTTCGGGGCAGGATGCCCATGATCGCCTGAGAGATGACGGTCTTGCCGGAACCGGACTCACCGACCAGCGCCACCGTCGATCCTTCACGAATCCTGAAACTGGCGCCATCGACCGCCTTGATTTCACCGCCGGGAATCTTGAAGGCGATCTCGAGATCGTTGACCTTGAGGATTTCGGTCATCGGCCGGACCCGGCCGGCCGGATGGTTTCGACGATCATGGTGAAAGCCGTTGACTCGGACAAATTCCTACGGTCCATGGCCCTTGCTAGTCTTGGGTTCTTACGCCAATTCAATCTTTCGATCAAACGCCCCGTGAACGGCGGGACCGGCGCCTCCATCTCGTCCCGCCGCATGTTGTCGAATCGCGATTCCGCGAGCGCGCAGGCGTAAGCCGCCTCATCCATGTCCGAGAGGAATATGAAGTCCAGGCCGTCGCGAAACGTCTTTCGCGCGTCGCCGTGAGGGTCCTCATGGGTAAGGAAATGTTTCGGTCCCCCGTGCCGGTCGAACATGTCAAACATCATGAGCACGAACCACGACTGGCGCTCGGTCCGGCAAATGTCGGAGCGAACGAAGTCATCGAGGCTGCCGGTGAACACTTTCTCCTTGTCGTGTTCGTGATGGGCGTACGAGACCGCGACATCGCGCGGGTCGCGAACCAAGAGGACAAGACGCTTGCGCGCGTTGATATCGGTGTCGATCAGGCGCGGGCGCTCGCCGGCGCCCAGGCCGCGGCCCTCTCACTCGTCGGGCTCCGGTGTCCCGGTGGCGCTGACCGTAATGCCGAGAACGGCGAAGTTGCTGACGGTGGCCTCGCTCAGGGGAACGCTGTTGGCCTTGGCGACGGCCGCGGCCTTGGCGGCGATGGCCGCAAACCCATCGATATCGGACCCGACAATAAGGCTCTCACCGGCGCCCTTGAGCTTGAGATTCATCCAGCCGTCGGTCCGTTCCCGCCTGGTCGAATAGTAGCTGAGCTTGACCGCGCGCACCTCATCCCAGGCAAGGCTGACGCGGGACGCAAGCCGCCCGCTGATGATCCTCGGGCCGGCGACCGACACCACGGTCTCGGTCACGTCCACCACCGTCATTTGCCATGCCCATGCGCGCAGGCCGTAGACGGCGAACATGGTGGCCAGGCCGCCGAAGACCAGGAACACACCGCCGAACGGCGGCGCGAAAATGAGCGGCAGGGTGCAAAACGCCAAACCGGCGCCGGCGCGGAAATAATCGCCCCTGAGCGACTTGACCGGATAACGGTAGCGCCGGCCAACGCCCTCGGTTTGGCCGTCGGACGGTCGGCTCATCGTCGGCGCCCCGTCTCCAGCCAGCCGGCGACGAGGCGTGCGCTTTTGGCCGCGCCGTTAAGATCGATGCCCGCGGCGTTGGCCGGCGCGCCCGCGGCCGCGGCGTCGATCGCCCGGGCCAGCGCCACCGGCGTGATCGCGCCCCCCGATAGGGCCCGGACCACGCCCCGCGCGGCCAGACACTCGGCGCGCAGGCTTTGCTCCGTCTGCTGGCCGTTGAGATATGGCACCACGACCGCGCGGGCGCCGCTGGTGAGGATGTCCATCATCGTATTATAACCGGCTTGGGAAACCGAAACCGCCGCGCGTCGAAGCAATTCGGGGAAATCGCGGCGCGTGCGCTCGATCACCACGCCCGCCGGCGCCGCCGCCTCGAGGGCCCGAAAATCTCCGTCCTCGAAGTTCGGCCCGGTAATCAGCCGCCAGGTCAGGGACGAAAGCCTGGAGAACCCGCGGGCCAACAGCGCCGCCTCCAACAGCCCCTTGGCGAAAGCGCCGCCGCCCGCCGATACGACGACCTCGCCGTTTCCTGCCCCTTCCTCTTCCCCGGGCGCCCGGCCTGGCGCCTTGCGGGCTCGGGCCCCGTCCCGGTCCGCCGCCCCGGCTTCGGCGCCGGTCACGTAGCCGGTGTATCGAAGCTTCCCTTCGAGCCGCCCGGCCGGCGGGAAGCTGGCCTCGAACGGGATGAGGTCCTTGTCGCCGTGAACCATGACGTAATCGAAATAGGCCTCGGCGTCGTCGGCCATTTCCTGATAGCGCTTGGGCGTGCGTTTGGCGGACAGGATGTCGCGCACCGAGGACACCAGCCAGGGCCGTGGATCGAGCGCCCGCGCCGCGTCCAGGAGGGCGACGATGTCGTCGCGGATCTGGCTGCGTCCGAAGGGAAACATCTCGACGATCACCATGTCGGGCCGGCGGGTTTGGACATGCTCGAGCAATCGGGCGCGGCGGCGGCGGCGAAGCTCGGGCGTGGCCGGCGCGCCACTCTCATCGACCAGCCGGCTATAGCTGTCGTCGGGGCTGAAAACGGGCGGCAGCTGGAAGAAGCCGGCGGCGCCGATATCGAGATCGGGCACCGGCGGGCCGCCGGAGATGATGTCGACCTCGATGCCGTCCCGGGCCAGGGTGCGGGCGATCACGGCGGCGCGCTTGAGATGGCCGATGCCGCGCAGATGCTGCACGAAGAACAGGACCCGGTGCGCGCTCATGCCGGCGCCATGGCGATGTTCAGCCGCTCCGCCGTCAATTCGCCCTCGTCGTCGACGGCGAACAGCTGCACCGACGACCAGTCGATTTTGACCGGCCATTTGTCCTGCATGTCCCAGCCGGTGGCCAAGGCCAGGGTGGCGCGAACCACGCCTTTATGGGTCACCGCGACGGTCGGTTTCCCCGCCTTGGCGATGTCGGCGAGCCAGGGCGTGATGCGCGCCATCACCTGTCTCGGACTTTCGCCGCCCGGCGCCTGGAAGTCGATCCCCCGGGCCTCCTTCTCGGCGAGTTCGGCGGCGAAATTCTTGCGCAGGTCCGCCAAGCTAAGCCCTTCCCACTGATCCCAGTCCATTTCCCTGATGCGCGGCTCGATCGCCACCGAGTTGGCGCCGAGCAACGCCGCCGTTTCCCGCGCCCGCGCAAGCGGGCTCGAGATCCAGACGAAATCCCTGAACTCCGCCGGCACTTTCCAACTTCGGACCTCGGCCCGGCCGACCTCGCTCAGCGGAATGTCGGTCGAGCCCTGGATGCGCCCATCGGCGTTCCATTCGGTGGTGCCGTGGCGGATCAGGGCGAGCGGCGTGCTTTTGCGTTTGGCGCTCATGTCCGTAGCCTTTCACAGGCGATGGCGAGCGCCGCGTTCAGGGTTCCGATGGCGCGGGAGATGTCGTGGTTGTCGCTGACGCTGGAGAGCGCGTTCCTAGCCATGGCGGCACGCCGGGCGGGATCATCCAACAGACCGCTTAGCGCCGCGGCGAAGGCCGGGGCGTCGCCCTCCGGCACCAAAAGACCCGTTTCGCCGTCGCGAACGATGTCGCCGACGCCGTGACTGTCCCCGGCAACCACCGGCAGGCCGGCGGCCTGGGCCTCGAGTATCGCCATGCCGAACGACTCGTGCACCGCCGGCCAGACGAAGAGATCCGAGGCGCCGTCGAGCGGCGCAAGCTCCTTAGCCCCGAGCAGCCCGGTAAACCGCACCCGCTCGGCGTCCGCCCATGCGAACATCCACTCGATTTCTTGTCGATTACGCCCATCGCCGACGACGATGAGCTGCCACGGACGATGCCTGAGCCGGGCCAATGCCTCGGCCAGCACCGCATAGGACGCGAGCTTGCCGCCGTCGCGCATCATGGCGACGGCGAGCAGCCAGGGCGCTTGCCTGTCGAGATGGTAGCGCGCGGCCAATCCATCGCGCAGGCTTCCGTTGGCCGCCCCGGTGACGCCGGCGGATCGGCGAAAGGCCTTGACGTCGAGGAACGGCTTGAGCGCTATCATGCGATCGGGATCCGCGAGCAAGGGCAGGACGCCCGGCGCATCCGCCGAGTTGAGGCCGATGACGGCGCCGGCCCGCCTCACCGCGTTAACGGTCGAGTGATAGCCGTTCGCCCAAGGGCCCTCTGCTTGAGTCCGGGACACCGAGGCCTCGGCGAGAAGGTAGGGAATGGAAAGCGCATCGGAAACCACGGGCCCGACCCAATCAGGCGCCTTGTGATAGGCGTGATAGGTGAACCAGGCCTCGGGCCGCGCCGCCGCCTCGGTGGCGCGGTAGCGCCGTATCAGCCGCCGCGCCAACCCCTCGCCCAATGCCTGTAGACGCCGGATCCGCGCGCCATCGCCGATGCCCTCCCAACTCCTGAAACGGCAGGCGAGGTCGACCTCATGTCCGCCACGGGCGAGCGCCGCCATAAAAAGCCGCGCCAGCTTCCTGTCGCCGGAAGGGACCGGATGGCCCGGCGGCTTCATGGGCGCGTAGAAGGCGACGCGCATGGTGATTTCGCTTGTTGTTGCGGGTGCCGGACGCCCTCGGCGAATTTGGCGGCGAGCCTCTCGATACCGGCATCGAAGGAGAACCGCTCGCGCACCCGGGCCATGCCGGCGCCGGCGAGCCGGGCGCGCCGTTGGGGATCGGCGATCAACGCCGTCAGCGCCCCGGCGAGCGCCTTGGGATCGTCGGCGGGGACGAGCCGACCGGTCACACCGTCCTCGATCAGCTCGGGGATCGCCGAGAGCCGCGTGGCGATACAGGCGAGGCCCTGGCTTTGGGCCTCGAGCAGGACGTTCGGCAGGCCATCGCGGTCGCCGTTCCTAGCGATACGGCTGGCGAGGACGAACAGATCGGCGGCCCGGTATCGGGCGATGACCGCCTGCTGGGGCTGGGGCCCAAGCCAGTCGATACGCGACGCGATGTTCAAACGCCGGGCCTGGCGCTTAAGCGACGGCAGGAGTGATCCGCCGCCGATATGGAGGAGGCGCCAATGCAACGTCGGGGCAAGTTGCGCCAGCGCCGCGATCAGGATATCCAGGCCCTTCTTCTCCACCGCCCGGCCGACGCAAAGCAGGACGACCGGATCGTTCGGATCGCCGCCGTCGCGCCCGCCGTCGCCGTTCCCGGCACCGCCCTCCCCGTTCGGCGCCGGCGGCGGGAAACGGCTGAAATCAAGCCCGTGATAGAGATGTTCGACGCGATCCCTGTCGGGGGCGTGGCTTGCCAGATGATCGCGGTTGTGCGCGGTACATGTCACCAGCCAGGCGCAATCCTCGATCTTTTCGCGTTTTTCCCACTCGGGCGTCGTCCAGATGTCAACGGCATGGGCCGAGCAACTCCAGGGGAGGCCGAGAATCCGCGCCGCATATCGGGCGGTCGAGGCGGGCGTATGGAGGAAATGGGCGTAGATGTGGGCGGTATCGGCGGGCAATTCGTGGCCGAGCACCAGGGCCTGGCCGAAGCGCCGGAACCGGTTGGGGGTGAAATCGCGCCTGAGATCGCCGAGCCAGGTATTAAGCGCCGCCGGGTAACGCGGGTGCCGACGCATCGTCCACCACGCTTTCAGCACCCTCAAGGGCTCGCGGTGGAGATATTCCGGCAGGTAGAGGACGGGGGCCGAAATTTCATCGTGGATGGGGTGGGTGTCCGGATCCGTCGGGTGACGCAGGGACACGATCAGGATGTCGAACCCCCGCCTCTCCAGGGCGAGAATCTCCTGGGCGATAAAGGTTTCGGACAATCGGGGATAGCCCTTGACGACGAAAGCGATCTTGCCCGGCAGACCCGTCTCCACACTGTCACCTCGGGGAATTACCGTACCGCCACCTGTCGTATCACGCTCTGCGGTTCCAAGTGATCGTCGACCAAGCGGTTGACGTTGGCAAGACCGTCGAGCAAGCCCGGCACGACCACCTGTGAAGGCGGCTTTTGGGACGGCAGGTCTCTCAGCGCCGCGGCCATGACCGCGGGATGGTAAATTCCGTCGTCTTCCAGAACCCGCACCAAGCCCATCTCTTGCGCCCGGCTGGCGCGGATGAATTGCTCGCGCCGGGGCACCGTGCGCGGCACGATCAGGGCCGGCTTGTCGAAGGACAGGATCTCGCAGAAGGTGTTGTACCCGCCCATGGCGACGATCCCCGCCGATTGCGCCATCAGGAACTCCAGATGGGAATCGAAGGTGATGGCCTCGACCTTGGCGAGTTCGCCGATGCGCTTGAGAAACGCGGCGCGGCGTCGCGGCGCCATGAACGGGCCGAAGACGACCAGCGACGGGTAGGGGATGTGGGGATCGTACTCGTAGGCCTTCAGCACCCAGTCGACCAGGGCCTCGCCGTCGCCGCCGCCGCCGGGCGTGACCAGCAGGAAAGGCCCCTCGACCAATCCGTCGGCGGGAGAGGCGACCCGCTGGCGCGGCAGCTTGCGGCGCAAATATCCGGTGAAGACGGCCTTATTGTGGACCGTGACCGGCAGATCCAAGCCGCTGAGAGGGTCCCACAGATGGCGCAGACCGTAGATCCAGATCTGGTCATACAAATGCTCCAACGCCGGCAATACGTTCTTGCGTTTCCACTCGGGCGCCAACAGTTGGGGCTCGTCCATGACATCGCGCAAACCGAGCACCAGGGACGTCCCGCGGTCCTTCAACATCCCAAGCGTATCGGCAACTTCGCCCTCGAGGCCGAGGGGCTCCTTGTCGACGATGAAAATGTCCGGCGCGAACGCCAGGGCGGTATGACGGATGATCGAAGCCCTGAGCTCAAGGGTCTGCTCGACGCTGATATGCAGGCTCAGCGAGGTGTATTCACCGTTGCGCAGCTTGATCACGCCCGGCACCCGCACGAAATCGACCCGCGCGCGGAAGTCGAAACTGCCGATGATAGGAGAACCGGACAGAATCAGCACCGACAGCTTCTTGTGGCGCGCGACCAGGGAGTGGGCAATGGCCAGGCAGCGGCGCAGATGCCCGAGACCGAACGAATCGTGGCTGTAAATCAGCACCCGCCTGTCCGCGCGGCCGCCGACCGATTTCGTGAACAGGTTGACGTTTTGCATTGGTAACGCTTCCCCCTGAATACCGCTGCTTATCCCGCAGGCGAGGGCAGACTATGACACAGACTCGAAACGGGCCAAAATGTTCTTTTCGCAACGCCGGGATGGGACATTTACGCCCCGGATTTGGTGCGATAAGGTGCTTCGCGATCCTGGGCCGCCGGCGCGACGGAACGAGTGCGCGGCCGACGCCGAAACAGCCGCCGAGTACATGGAACCCAGTATTTTCAAGTTCATTCTCCGGCACAGCCTGAGGCAGCAGATAGCGATCCTCTGTCTGACGGTGGGCTCGTTCCCGTTTCTTTATTTCTCGCTCGACCTGCCCAAGATCATCATCAACGACGCGATCAACGCCAAGGACTTTCCCAAAGCCCTCCTGGGCATGGAGTTCGAGCAGATTCCCTACCTCCTTCTGCTATCCGGCATCTTCCTCATCCTGGTGATCGTCAAGAGCGGCTTCAGGTTCAGCATCAACATCTATCAGGGCCTGTTGGGCGAGAGGATGTTGCGCCGGCTGCGTTACGAGCTTTACAGCCGGATTCTACGTTTTCCCCTGCTCCATTTCCGCCGGGTGTCACCGAACGAGATGATCCCGATGATCACGTCGGAAGTCGAACCGCTTGGCGGTTTCGTCGGCGAGGCCATCGCGCTTCCGGCCTTCTATGGCGGCACTTTGGTCGTGATATTCGCTTTCGTGTTCATACAGGACCCGATTCTCGGCCTTGCCGCGATCTCGCTTTACCCGATTCAGGGCTATCTCATTCCCAGGTTGCAGCGCCGGGTGAACGAGCTGGCCAAGCAGAGGGTCCAGGCGGTGCGCGAAACGGCGCGAAATATCGGCGAGACGGTGTCCGGGGTGACGGAAATCCACGCCCATGACACCTCTCAATACGAACTGGCCAAATTCGCCGGGCGTATGGGCCGGATCTACGAAATCCGCTACGAAATCTACCAGCGCAAGTTCTTCATCAAGTTCCTCAACGGCTTCCTGGCGCAACTGACGCCGTTCTTCTTCTACTCGATCGGCGGATACCTGGTGATCGAGGGCGATCTGTCCTTCGGCGCGCTGGTCGCCGTGCTCGCCGCTTACAAGGACCTGACGCCGCCCTGGAAAGAGCTTCTCAAATACTACCAGCGCCAGGCCGACGCCCGCATCAAATACGAACAGGTGACGATGCAGTTCGCACCCGCCGATATGCTCGACGAGTCGTTGCAGACAGCGGATCCCGAGCCCGACGAGCGCCTAAGCGGCGACATCGTCGCCACCAACGTCAGGCTCGAGGAAGATGACCAGGTGAAAATCATCGACGGCGTCACCTTCACCTTCGGTCTCGACGAACACATCGCCATCGTCGGATCGGGCGCCAGCGGCAAGGAGACCTTGGCGATGCTGATCGCCAGGCTCATCGCGCCGACGGGCGGCCGCCTTACCATCGGCGGCAGGGACCTCGCCGATCTGCCCGAATCGGTGACCGGACGGCGCATGGCTTATGTCGGACCCGGGTCGTACATGTTCTCGGGCTCGGTGCGCGATAATTTGTTTTACGGACTGAAACATCGCCCCCTGCGTCCAGCGGTTTATGACGAGGAAACGGCGCCGGTACGCGCCCGCGCGCTGCAGGATGCGGTCTTGGCCGGCAACACGGGCCTCGATCCCCGGGCCGGGTGGACCGACTACGCCGCCGCCGGGGCCGACGGGCCGGAGTCGCTTCGCGTCCAGGCCATGGGTTTGCTGGATCTGGTCGAAATGGACGACACCCTCTACGAGATGGGCCTCAGGGGGACGCTCGATCCCGGCGAACGACCGGAGATCGCGGAGCGGCTTCTCAGCGCGCGCGAAGCCATACACGAGCGGCTCAGGGACCCCGAATTGGCGGGATTGGTCGAGCCCTTCGATGAGGCCAAATACAATGACAACGCGACGGTTGCCGAGAACCTGTTGTTCGGCACGCCGGTCGGCGCCGATTTCGACATCGACAATCTCGCCGAAAGTCCCTATGTGCGCAAAGTCCTGGATCAGGTCGGCCTGACATCCGATCTCCTCGAGATGGGCCGCCAGGTGGCTGGACTGATGATCGAACTGTTCTCCAGCCTCGATCCGGGCCACGAGTTTTTCGACCAATTTAGTTTTATCGAGGCCGAAGACCTGCCTGAGTTCCATGCGCTGCTTGGCAGGATCACCAAGGAAGGGCTGGAGGGTCTCGGCGCCGATGACCGTAACCGGCTGTTGTCATTGCCGTTCAAGTTGATCCCGGCGCGCCACCGGCTTGACCAGATCGACGACGATATGCGCGCCCGCCTGCTGACGGCGCGCCGGGCCTTCGCCGCCGAATTGCCCGAGGCGCTCAAACCATCGGTCGAATTTTTCGACGCCGGGAAATACAACGCCGCGGCGAGCCTTCAGGACAACATCCTGTTCGGTAAGGTCGCCTACGGCCAGGCCCTATCGGCCGAGCGGGTCGGGGCGATGATCGCGGAAGTCGTCGACGAGTTGGGTCTGCGTGGTGAAGTGCTGGAGGTGGGCCTTGATTACGAGGTCGGCATCGGCGGCGCGCGCCTTGGCATCGGGCAGCGCCAGAGACTGGCGATCGTCCGCTCCCTGCTCAAGCGGCCCGACCTGATGATCGTCAATGAGGCGCTGACAGCGCTCGACGACGCGGTACAGACGCGAATTTTGCGCAACCTGATCGCCGAGATGAAGGGCCGGGGACTGATCTTCGTATCGCCGCGCGCCAGCCTGGCCCGGGAATTCGGGCGCGTCGTCGTCATGGAATCCGGCAGGATCGTCGAGCAGGGAACATTTGCCGAGCTCGACCGCGAGGGAACCCGTTTGCACGAATTGATGAGCGCCGGATGATGGCCGGCGAGGGAGGTGTGCCGTGAGTCTGAGCGAGGAACTCGAAGCTCTTAGAAATATCCCGATGTTCGCCAATGTCGAGCCGACGCAGTTGAAGCTTCTGGCTTTCACCAGCCAACGCCTGACCTTCGGGGCGGGGCAGGATCTGTTCCGCCGCGGCGATGTGGGCGATTCCGCCTATATCATCATCTCGGGAGAGGCCGACGTGCTGGTGGATAAGGAGGGGACCGAGGTGGCGGTCGCCAAGGCGGGCAAGAACGAAATCGTCGGCGAGATCGCCATCCTGTGCAACGTGCCGCGCACCGCGACCATAAGGGCCGTGACCGAGCTCACGGCGCTGAAGATTCCCAAGGACCTGTTCTTTCGCCTGATCGCCGAATTTCCGGATATGGGGGTGCAGGTGATGGCCGAGCTCGCCCGGCGCCTTCACCGCACCACCCAGCAATTGACCGAAGCGCTGGCCAAGTTGGAAGACCGCTGAGCGCCCTTTGGTCAGGCGCTAGCCGTTGTTGGCACGGGCGGTGTTCACGGCGTTTCAGCGGCCATGCTTCGGCATGCACTCAGTGCGGGTAAACGCCGGGCCGCCAAATCCATCGAATAAGGTTTCCGTCATTCACGGCGGGCCGCCGTCGTTCAAGCTGACGATCACCGGCACGTGGTCCGAGGGACGCTCCCAGCCGCGGGCCTCCCTTAGCACACGGGCGCCCTCGAGGCGCTCTTTGAGCGCCGGCGTCACCCATATGTGATCGAGCCGCCGTCCGCGGTCGCTGGCTTCCCAGTCGCGGGCGCGATAGCTCCACCATGAGTACAGCCGTTCCTCCGGGGGGATGAAATGGCGCACCGCGTCGACCCAGTCGTGGGACGCTCCGAGCCGCCCCAGCGATGCCACCTCGACCGGGGTGTGGCTCACCACATTGAGTAGCTGCTTGTGCGACCAGACATCGGTCTCGAGCGGGGCGATATTGAGATCGCCGGTCAGGATGAAGCGGTTGGGTTCCTTCCGCCGTGCCTCGAACCAGCCCGTCATGTCGTCGAGGAAAGAGAGCTTGTGGGCGAATTTGTCGTTTTGTTCCGGATCCGGAATGTTTCCGCCGGCGGGGACGTAGAAGTTGTGTATCTCGATCCCGCCGGGGAGACCGACGAAGGCATGCCGGCTGTCTTGCCGTCCGCACCAGTCCCGGGTTCCGGCCTCGGCGAAGGGGATGCGCGAGAGGATGGCGACGCCGTTGTAGCTTTTCATGCCGCGGATCTGGAGGTGGGGATAGCCCATTTCGGCCACGGCGGCCCTCGGGAAATCCTTGTCCTCGACCTTGGTTTCCTGAAGACAGATGATGTCGGGCGCCGCCGCGGCGATGAGCCGGCGCAAGTTCTCGAGGCGCAGACGGACCGAGTTGATGTTCCAGGTGGCGATACGAAGGGCCATCGCGCGTCTTATGTGATGGTCACGGAAAGCCGGCCGATGCCTTCGATCTCCCCTTCGAGCCGGTCGCCCTTCTCGACGACGGTCTCGCCCTCCGGGGTGCCCGTGAAGATGATATCGCCGGGTGCTAGCGTCTCGTATCTGGCGAGCAGGGCGACGACCTCGTTGGGCTTCCAGATCATCTGGTTGAGGTCTCCCTGTTGGATCCGGGCGCCATTGACATCAAGCGTTATGGCGCCGCTCCTCGGATGGCCGATTTCGCCAACCGGGCGGATCGGGCCAAGCGGCGTCGCCGCGTCGAACCACTTGGCGATGTCCCAGGGCCTGCCCTCGGCCCGCGCCGCCCGCTGCAGATCGCGCCGGGTCATGTCGAGCCCGAGGGTGTAACCGAAGATATGCGCCTCGGCCGTCTCCGGCGCGATGGCGCTGCCGCCCTCGCCGATGGCGATCACCAGCTCGATCTCGGGCTCGAAGCGTTCGGTTTCGGGCGGATAAGGAACCTCGCCGCCAACGGCAAGGACCGATCCCGGAGCCTTGGTGAATATGGCCGGCACCTCGCGCTCGGAGATGCCGCCGGGCTCGGCCGCCCTGGGGTCGTAGTTGCGGGTAACGCAATAGACATGGCGCACCGGGAACAGGGCGTCGCTGCCCGTCACCGGAACGGCGGGCATGTCCCACAGCGGAATGGCGTAAGACGTCAATGGGGCCTCCCTGGTTTGACGGCGTCCCTGTCGGATGCCGGTCAAGCGCGATCGAGCATAGCGGCGATCGGGCCACCGGCCCAGGGGCTTCTTTACGCACTGGTATGGACGAGGCGTTGGTGGCGGGGCGGGCCGCTCACTGGGCGGCGATATCGGGCCTGAATTCGCCGCCGGAAGACAAGGGGAGGCTTGGGCGCGAAGCGGCGCGCGCCCTTGCGGCGTCGCCGAAGGCGCCAAAAAGGGTCTTCGAAACCGGCTCTTCCGCGTACAGCCATTCGGGATGCCACTGCACGCCGATGGCGAAGGCGGGGGCATTCTCCACCCGCACCGCTTCGATGACGCCGTCGGTGGCCGTCGCCTCGACGATGAGACCGTCGGCCAGCCTGTCGATGCCCTGGCCATGAAGCGAGTTCACCGTCGCCGAGGTCAAACCCGTGAGACGCGCGATCTCGCCATCGGGGAGGAGGGAAATGTCGTGTGCCAGGGCGTAGCGTTCCTCCGACTCCATGCCCCTCGGCGAGCGGTGATCCATCTTGCCTTCGAGTCGGTGAATCTGCTGATGCAGGCTGCCGCCCAAGGCCACGTTCATCTCCTGGAGGCCGCGGCAGACGGCGAACACGGGTACGGCGGCGCCAATGGCCTCGCGGATGAGCGGCAGGGTGGTGGCGTCGCGACGGGGATCGTGAAAGGCGCCCGCCGGCGCCGGCGGTCCGTCATAGTGGTGGGGCTCGATGTCGGAACGTCCTCCGGTCACCAGGAGTCCATCGAGGCGGCCGAGGAAGTCTGCCGTGGCGATGGTTTCGCCAAGCGCCGCAACGATCAACGGCACGCCGCCGGAGCCTTCCACGACCGCCTTGATGTATTGGTCGCTGACGGCGTGGGACGGCAGATTGTGCCGCATGTTGACGGAAGCGGTAAGGCCGATCAGTGGGCGTGTTTCGGCAACGGTCATGGTCATTCGCTATCACGATGCGCGCGCCCCGGCAACGGGCACGCGCGGTTTTCCGCCTTCATTCATATTAAGGCAGCGGCGTAAAGGCGCGGTTAATGACGCCGCCCGTGGAGTCTCGTGCCTGATCCACTCGCCCGCCGCCCGACCTGCCTGCGCCGAAGCGAAGCTCCGGCTTCGCGCGGGCAGGAGTCGTACGGAGGGCAGGCGTGGACTCGCGCCGGCCCGCCTGTGCGGCCGGAGCCGCTCTCGCCACGCTTCGCTGGCGTAGCGGGTCGGCGTGGCGAAGGCCCGCTAATCGGCCGTGCTCTCGTCCTCGGGGGGTTCGGTGAATTCGAATAGCGCCTCGTCGAGGGATAAGCCGAATTGGGCGTTGACGAGCGCGATCTGCGTCGCCTGTCCCTCGGCGTCGGTCACCGTCCACTGACGCAGTACCAGGGGCCGGTCGGAGAAAGTGAGCGCCAGCGATCCCTCTTCCCTTTCGCCGGACTTGACGAGCTTCACCCGGATCACGCCGGGGCCCCGCTCGAGGCCGGTGACCGTCACCGCGCCGCCGAGCCTGACGGTCTTTTGCACGAGGAAACCGGCGAGGCTCGATTCGAGGGACCGGTAGGTGGTCTGTTCCAGTTCGGAATCGTGGTAGATGAGCCAGGCGCCGTCGCCGATGATGATGACGGGCGTCGGCGGATCGTATTCGACCCGGAGTTTCCCCGGCCGCGAGATGAATACCCAGCCTTGGCTCAACTCGTCGTTCGCCGCGACCTGCAGGAACCTCGCGCGCATGGTCGAAATGCTGTTGAGGTAGCGCTCGATCCTGGCGATGTCGGCCTTGTCGCCGGCGCTCAAGTTCGCGGCCTGGGGCGTCTTGCCCGAGGACGGCGCGCCGGCAAGGACGATGGCCACGAAAAGTGCCGCCGGCAGGGCGAGAAACCTCAGGTTCAACGAAGCGTGACGTACCATGGCCGCATAGTGCTCCAGATGTGGAGTCTCAAGATGCCGTTCAGCGTTCCGCCTCGTCCATGCCGCGGACCAGGACCTCGCGCCTGCCGACATGGTTGGCGGCGCTGATGACGCCATCGGCCTCCATCATTTCGATGATGCGGGCCGCCCGGTTGTAGCCGATCTGGAGATGGCGCTGGATGAAGCTGGTGGACGCCTTGCGCTCGCGCAGCACCAGCGCCACGGCCTCGTCATATACGGCGTCGACGGAACCGCCGCCGCCGGGCGCGAAGGCCGGGCCGAACTCCATCGCGTCGGTAATGTCATCGATGTAGTCGGGGCTGCCCTGGCGCTTCAGGTAGGTCACCACCGCTTCGACCTCCTGATCGCTGACGAACGGCCCATGCACGCGGATGATGCGCCCGCCGCCCGCCATGTAGAGCATGTCGCCCGAGCCGAGAAGCTGCTCCGCCCCCTGTTCGCCGAGGATGGTGCGGCTGTCGATCTTGGACGTGACCTGGAAACTGACGCGGGTCGGCAGGTTGGCCTTGATGGTGCCGGTGATCACGTCGACCGAAGGACGTTGGGTCGCCATGATGAGGTGAATCCCGGCGGCGCGGGCCATCTGGGAGAGCCGGTGTACCGCCCCCTCGACTTCCTTTCCCGCCAGCAGCATGAGGTCCGCCATTTCATCGACGATGACGACGATGTAGGGCAGCGGCTTGAGATCCAGGGGCTGGTCCTCGAACACCGGCTCGCCGGTGTCGGCGTCGAATCCCGTCTGGACCGTGCGCGTCAGCGCCTCTCCCCGTTTGCGCGCTTCGGCCAGACGGGCGTTGTAGCTGGTGATATTGCGCACGCCGAGCTGCGACAGCGCGCGGTAGCGGTCTTCCATCTCGCGCACCGCCCATCGCAAGGCCATGACCGCCTTGTCGGGCTCGGTGACGACGGGCGCCAGCAGATGCGGGATGCCGTCATAGACCGAAAGCTCCAGCATCTTGGGATCGATCATGATGAACTTGAACTGGTCCGGCGTCAGCCGGTAGAGGAGCGACAGGATCATGGTGTTGATGGCCACCGACTTGCCCGACCCGGTGGTGCCGGCGATCAACAGATGGGGCATGCGCCCGAGATCGGTGATGACCGGCGCGCCGCTGATGTCCTTGCCCAGCACCAGGGGCAGCCTGGCGGTGGTGCGCTCATAGGCTTCCGAAGCCAAAAGCTCGCGCAAATACACGGACTCGCGCCGGGCGTTGGGAATCTCGATGCCGATGACGTTGCGCCCGGGCACGACGGCGATGCGCGCCGAGAGCGCGCTCAGCGACCGCGCGATGTCGTCCGCCAGCCCGATCACTCGCGACGATTTGATGCCTGGCGCCGGCTCCAACTCGTAAAGCGTCACCACCGGGCCGGGCCTGACCTTGATGATCTCGCCGTGTATGCCGAAATCCTCGAGCACCGTTTTCAGCAGATCGGCGTTTCTCTCGAGCGCTTCCCTGGTCACCTCGGTGTGATCGAGAACTTCCGGGGGCGGATCGAGAAGATCGAGCGGCGGTGTCTCGAATTCCTCCCCGGGAAGCAGATCGAGGGTCGTCTGGCGTTGCGCCCGCGCCCGCTTGCCCGGCGGTGTCGGACGGGCCTTGGGGGCGACGAGCCCGGCCTCGGCCACCGCTCGCGGGGCGCCGGCGGCCCTGGCGTGGCCCCGCCCGGCGATACCCGGGCCTTCGGTGTCAACGGTGTCGAAATAGGGCTCGACGCGGGCGTTGCGCGGCGCGATGCGGTCCCTTGCCCGGAGCGCGACGCCGCCGGTGACCTTGAGGCCATTGCGGCCAAGCCAGGCCAGGGCGCCACCGGCGGCGAAAATGAGCCGCATTGCCGCGCGCGCCGATATCATCCAGCCGTGGCGCGTCATGCCCATGCTCGGCAGCAGCAACGTCAATGCGGCGGCGCCGGCCAAAGATCCGATGATCCTGGCGTCGGCGGCGATCCGAAGTGCCGTCACCGCCGCCACGGCCTGGCCCAGCGCCCAGGATCCGAAGTAGCCGCCCAATCCGGCGCGCAGCGGCCAGCTTTCGGGCGGCGTCACCGCCGCCGCCGCCGCCGCGGCGAGCAGCAGGGTCAAGGGCAACAGGGCGATGCGCAGCCAGGCCAGCCTCAGACCCCGTTTCGCCGCCACCTGGTATCCCCAGGCGGCGAGCGCCAGTCCCGGGAGCATGCCGGCGAGGCCGAGGGACTGCAAAAGGAAATCGGCGCCAAAGGCGCCGGGGCGGCCCATCAGGTTGGCGATGGGCCCGTCCACCGCCCGGTTGAAGGATGGATCGTCCGGCGAATAGGTGACGAACGCCACCAGCAACATGGCGCCCATCACCATCAAGACGAGGCCCGCGGTTTCGGTCATCCGGCGATGGATGAAGGCGCTGACGCTCTTGGGCAGGAAGGGGGTCTTGTGGGTCTCGGACGATAAGCGGGCCATGGCAAAACACTCCGGTGCCGGCCGGGGGCCGGGACTGGCACCACATATTGTGGGTACAAAACATAAACGGCGGCGATGTTATCCGGCCTTCTCCACGGATACAAGCACCGAAAGCCTCCAATCCGCCACCGGAAGCCGGGCAAAAAAGTACCCGGAAGGCAAGGAACCTTCCGGGTGAGGGGACCAATGCCGGCGGCAAAAGGCCCGGCGGCAAACCGCCCGAACGCGGTGCTATCTCATCTCCGGCCGCTCAGAGGTCGTAGCCCCGTTCGCCGTGGGTGATGATGTCGAGGCCTTCGATCTCTTCGTCTTCCCCGACCCGCAGTCCGACCAAGGCGCTCGTCACCTTGACGATTATGTAGGTCAGCACCGCGCTCCAAACGAGGGTGGCGACGACGCCGACGAACTGGATGTAGAGTTGGTTGAGTATCGTCGTCTCGGAAATGCCGAGGCCGCCGAGACTGGTGGCGCCCAAGATCGCCGTCAGCAATACGCCGGTGGCGCCGCCGACGCCGTGCACCGCCAGCACGTCGAGGGCGTCGTCGACCTTCACCACGCGCTTGACGATGTTGACCGCGAAGAAGCACAGGACACCGGCGGCGAAGCCGATGACCAGCGCCCCGACGGGCCCGACGAAACCGGATGCCGGCGTGATGGTGGCGAGGCCGGCGATGGCGCCGGTGGCGATGCCGACCAGCGTCGGCTTGCCGTAGCGGACCCATTCGACGACGGTCCAGGTAAGGGCCGCCGTCGCCGCCGAGATGTGGGTCACCGTCATCGCCATGCCCGCCGAGCCATCCGCGGCGAGGGCGCTGCCGGCGTTGAAACCGAACCAGCCGACCCACAACATGGCGGCGCCGATCATCACCAGGCCGGGGCTGTGCGGCGGACGGATGTCCGCGGGAAAGCCCCTGCGGTGGCCAAGGATCGCGGCGATGACGAACGCCGAGACGCCACAGGTCAGATGCACGACCAGGCCGCCGGCGAAATCCTGCACGCCGAAGCCGCCGAAATTCGACAGCCAGCCGCCGCCCCACACCCAGTGGGCCACCGGCGCGTAGACGAATATCGACCAAAGGGCGCTGAACACGATCACCGCCGAGAACTTGATCCGCTCCACGAAGGCGCCGACGATCAGCGCCGGCGTGATGATGGCGAAGGTCATCTGGAACATGAAGAAAACGGTCTCGGGGATATCGCCGCTAAGCGTGTTCACGCCGACGCCGGAAAGGAAGGATTTCCCGAAACCGCCTATCCAGGCATTGGCCGAACCGCCGTCGCCGAAGGCAAGGCTGTAGGCGACGACCAGCCACAGCACCGAAACGAGACAGCAGATCGAGAAACACTGCATCAAAGTCGAGAGCACGTTGCGCGAGCGCACCAGGCCGCCATAGAACAACGCCAGACCGGGTAGGGTCATGAACAACACCAACGCGGTGGCGGTCAGAATCCAGGCGCTGTTCCCGGCGTTGATCTTCGCCGGCGCGCTGCCCTGGGCCAGGGCTTCGGGCCCGGCAATCGCGGTCACGAGAGCAACGGCGCCAATCAAGATGGCGAGATTTCGCAGGTTCGTCATTTTCTCCTCATAAAGCCTCCGCATCGGCCTCTCCTGTCCTGATGCGGACCACATGGGCGAGGTCGAGGACGAAGATCTTGCCGTCGCCGATCTTGCCGGTGTGGGCCGACTTCTCGATGGTTTCGACGACCTTTTCGGCCATGTCGTCGCTCACCGCGACCTCGATCTTGGTTTTCGGCAGGAAGTCCACCTTATATTCGGCACCCCGGTAGATTTCGGTGTGCCCTTTCTGGCGGCCGAAGCCTTTGACTTCGGACACCGTCATCCCTTGCACGCCCAACTCGGTCAGCGCTTCGCGGACGGGATCAAGCATGAACGGCTTGAGTACGGCTATAATGAACTTCATCTGGGGTATCCTTCATTATGCGCGCCCACGCGCCACCGGCGCGGGGCTCTGCGAGTGACAGAATTCCCGAAAGAAGTCTCCCGGATCATGTCGCAGGGGCATGGACTCGTTGAGAACGCCATGTTCGGTCCCCTGACGTTATAGGATGCGATCAATAATTGTGCCACCCTGGCGGTGAGGACGGCAAACCCCCGAAACCATGTTAGAGCGCGAGAATACATCGGCTTACTCCGCCGCCGCGCCCGCCGCACCGCCCAATATTTAAGCCTTGGCCCGCGGTTGGCCTGAAATTTGGGCGATATGTTCATGGTGCTTGGGGTTTGGGACGGCGCTGAGTGATAAAAAAAGCCCGGAAGACGGATGAGTCTTCCGGGCCAGTCAAGGGGAGAACGAACCGCCGGGAGCCGCGGAGCCGTCGAGCACCCTCTACGACAGGGGGTGCTTCCCCCGGGATGGCTTTGCTTACTGCACGGTCTCACCGTGGAGCGACTGGTCGAGTCCCGCGCGCTCGTCCTCCGCATCGGCCCTGAGGCCGATCACGGCATCGACCACCTTGAGGATCACGAAGGTGGCGACGGCGCAGTAAGTGGCGGTGACGCCGATGCCGTAAAGCTGCAACAGGATCTGCCCGGCATTCCCTTCCAGCGCCCCCTTGGTGCCGCCGATGGCCTCGACGGCGAAGACGCCGGTGAGCAGGGCGCCGACGATGCCGCCGACGCCGTGGATGCCGAAGACGTCGAGGGAGTCGTCATAACCGAGCTTGCGCTTGAGGACGGTGGCGGCCCAGTAACAGACGACGCCGGCGATGACGCCGATAGCGAGCGCCCCCGTCGGGTCGACGAAGCCGGAGGCGGGCGTTATCGCCACCAGCCCGGCAATGGCGCCGGAGATGATGCCGAGTACGCTCGGCTTCTCCATGAAAATCCACTCCGCGAACATCCAGGAAAGCGCCGCCGCCGCGGTGGCGATCTGGGTGACGGCCATCGCCATGCCGGCACTGCCGTTGGCGGCGACGGCCGAGCCGGCATTGAAGCCGAACCAGCCGACCCACAACAGCGAAGCGCCGATGACGCTGAGCACCAGATTATGGGGCGCGAGATTCTCGGTGCCGTAACCCAGGCGCTTGCCGATCACCAGGGCGCCCACCAGTCCGGCGATGCCGGCGTTGATGTGCACGACGGTGCCGCCGGCGAAATCCAGGACGCCCGCGGCCCCCAGGAAACCGCCGGGCCCCCAGACCCAGTGGGCGATCGGCGCGTACACCAGGATCGACCAGGCGCCGATGAACCACAGCAACGCCGAGAACTTCATGCGATCGGCGAACGCGCCGGCGATCAGCGCCGGCGTGATGATGGCGAAGGTCATCTGGAAGGTCATGAACACGGATTCGGGGATCGTGCCGCTCAACGCATCCACCCCCATGCCGTTGAGGAATATCCGGCTCAAGCCGCCGAAGATCGGGTTGGCTTCGGTGAAGGCGAGAGAGTAGCCGATGATCATCCACAAGACGGTGACAAGGCAGCAGATGGCAAAGACCTGCATCGTGGTGGCGAGAACGTTCTTCTTGCGCACCATGCCGCCATAGAGCAAGGCAACGCCGGGAATCGTCATCACCAGGACCAGGGCCGTGGAAGCGAGCATCCAAGCGGTGTCGCCGGTGTCGATCTTGGGCGGCGGGGCGCCTTGGGCGAAAGCGTCGGCCGGAACCAGCGCCATCGCCGCCAGGATGACGCCAAGCACGGTGGGTAGCGGCTGCAGACGCAGCGATAAGTTCTTTCTACAAGGCATTTGCATCGGTTTCTCCTGTGCGGATACGGATCGCCTGGACGAGGTCGAGGACGAAGATCTTGCCGTCGCCGATCTTGCCGGTGTTGGCGGTGTTTTGGATGGCCTCGATGACCTTGTCGGCCATGTCGTCGTCGAGGGCGATCTCGATCTTGGTCTTCGGCAGGAAATCCACCGTGTACTCGGCGCCGCGGTAGATTTCGGTATGGCCTTTCTGGCGACCGAATCCCTTGACTTCACTCACCGTCATGCCCTGAACGTCGAGCGCCGTAAGGGCCTCGCGCACGGCATCGAGCATGAACGGCTTTATGATGGCTATAACGAGCTTCATCTGGTTTCCTCATTCATGGTCCTCTCCGGCGGTCCTCTCCGGGGGTCCTCTCCGGGCACTCCCTCCGCGCCCGGAGCTTGTCCGACACTTGACGGTTCGCGGCGCTCGTGGACCGGCTGGGCGCGGCCGTCATGCCGGTATCCGCTCCGCTGTCCACCGGGGGACCGCGGGCGTTGGACTGGACATTTCAACAACCGTGCCAAGGCCGGGGAGTCCGGATAAAAACATCTAATATCAATGGGTTAAGCCGCGCCTTCCGGGCCCGCCGCCGGTCATGCCGCGGCCGGTTTTGCCTATATTTTAATCACATATTTCTGTCCGCCTAAATTTTAGGCAGTTCGATCGTTTGGTTGGCCCGGCGTCCCGGCTTTGCACGCCACGGGGCTGGACTGGCGGGCGGGCTCGGGCGAAACTCAAGTTTCCATGGCGGAGCGAGCGACACAAGCGACGCGCCCCCCGGCGGGAGCGGCCGTTATCGATAGCGATATTGTCGTGATCGGCGGCGGCATGGTCGGATCGACCCTGGCCTCGGCGCTCGGCGGCGCCGGCTTCGAGGTTTGCGTCATCGATCGCGAGGATCCGGCGGCGGTGCTCGAAGCCGGCTTCGACGGGCGGGTCTCGGCCATCGCCTGGGGATCGCAACGGGTGTTGGCGGCGCTCGATCTGTGGCCGGGGATGGCGGCGGACGCCGAGCCCATCCTCGACATCAGGGTATCGGACGGCGATTCGCTGATGTTCCTGCACTTCGATCACGCCGACATCGGCGATCGGCCCTTCGCCTACATCGTCGAGAACCGGGTGACGCGACGGGCGCTCAACCGTCGGCTGACGGCGTCCGCCTCGGTGCGGCTGATCGCGCCGATGACCGTCGTCAGCCTTGAGCGCGAAGGGGGAGGCGTCGAAGCGATGCTGGCCGACGGCACCAAGGTACGCGCGGCGCTCGCCATCGCCGCCGACGGGCGTCATTCACGGGTGCGCCGTGACGCCGGGATCGCCACCACCGAATGGTCCTATCCCCAGACCGGTATCGTCTGCACCGTCGCCCATGAGCGTCCGCACCATGGCGTCGCCCAGGAAAGGTTCCTCGCCGCCGGACCCTTCGCCATCCTGCCGATGACCAGAGATGCCGCCGTGGGGCATCGCTCCTCCATCGTCTGGACCGAGCGCGCCGGCCTCGTCCCCGCGCTGTTCGCCCTCGACGACGGCGAATTCACCGCCCAACTGGCGGTGCGCTTCGGCGATCATCTGGGCGCCGTCGAGGTGGTCGGGCCGCGCTTTTCCTATCCGCTGGCGCTGATGCACGCCGAGCGTTACATCGGCCACCGCCTGGCGCTCATCGGCGATGCCGCCCACGCCATTCATCCCATCGCCGGGCAGGGACTCAATCTGGGGCTGAGGGACGTCGCCGCCCTGGCCGAGGTCCTGGTGGACGCAAGAAGGCTCGGCCTCGACATCGGCCATGGCTCGGTGCTCGAGCGTTATCAGCGCTGGCGGCGCTTCGACAATGTGGTGCTCGCCGCCGCGACCGACGGGCTCAACCGGCTGTTCTCCAACGACGTCTTGCCCATTCGCATCGCCCGCGACCTCGGTCTCGCCGCCGTCAACCGCATCGCCCCGGCCAAGCGCTTCTTCATGCGCCACGCCATGGGCGTGCTGGGAGAACTGCCGAGGTTGGTGCGCGGAGAGCCTCTTTAGGACGTCACCCCAAGCGTGCTTCCCGCCGCTTTAATTTCAGGGGTCGCGGCTCAGCCCTTTGGCCTCGAGCGCGTCGAGGAATTCTTGCCAAAGCTCGTCCTGGGTCTCGCCCATCTCGTAGAAATAGTCCCACGAAAAAATGCCGGTGTCGTGGAGGTCGTCGAACTTGATCTGCACGGCGTAATTTCCCACCGGTATCAGCTCCATGATGCCGACATGGCGCCGGCCGGCGACGGTTACGCGTTGTCCCGGCGGCCCGTGGCCGGTGACCTCCGCCGACGGGCTGTAGACGCGCAGGAACTCGGCCGGAAAGGAAAAGGTGCGGCCGTCATCGAAATCGATCTCCAACACCTTCTCCGCCTTCTTGAGGCGGATCTCCACCGGCCAGTGGGCGACGTCGGTCTTGGGTCCGGGTTGCGAGTCGGTCATCGGGATTCGGGGCCGGGCTGTTCCGAAGCCGGCGGCGCCGGTTCGCCCGTGCCCTTGCCGGCGTCGGCATCATCGAGCGGCCGCGCCTCGTCGATCAGCATGATCGGGATGCCGTCCCGTATCGGATAGGCAAGGGCCGCTTGCTTGCTGATCAACTCCTGGGCCTTGGCGTCATAGCTCAACGGACCCTTGGTGAGGGGGCAGACGAGCATTTCCAGTAACTTGCGATCGACGGTTCCGGTCTCCTCGTTCATGGCTCCAATCCCCTTTCCGGGCGGCTCCGCCCGGTCAATGTCGGACGGCCTCGCCCCCGTCCTTCGGACCGAGCGCCGCCATTTCCAGCAGAGTGGACAACACATCGGTGCGCCCGGCAAGGTCCGGCGCTTCCAGGAGCGCCTGTTTTTCCCCCGGATCGAAGGCGCAGGTCATGGCCAGGGCGGTGACCAGCTTGGGCGCCGGCATTTCCCCGACCGTCTTCCAGGCGACGTCGATGCCCGAAGAGCCGGCGTAGCGCCTGAACAGCGCCAACAATCTGTCGCGGTCGATTTCGCCGCCGCCTTCTTCCTCGAGGTCCCGCCGCCAGCGCCCGTAATCGGCGATCACCCTCCTGTATCCGTTGTGCGGCGGCAGCTCTTCGCGGACGTCGAAGCGGATAACGCCGGTGAGCGTGATCAGGAACCGGCCGTCATCGGTTTCGGCGAAGGCCGTGATACGTCCGGCGCAGCCGCACCGGTAAAGCGCCGGTTCCTCGCCGTTGCCGCTTTCGCCCGATGGCTGGATCATGCCGATCATGCGCCCGGCGCCAAGCGCGTCGCGGGTCATGTTGAGGTAGCGCGGCTCGAAGATATTGAGCGGTAGCTTGCCTTTCGGCAGCAGCAGTACGCCGGCGAGGGGAAAGACCGGCAGCACGCCGGGCAATTTATCGCCGGGCAATCCTTCCAAGGTCGGATCGAACGTGCCTTTCGCCATCACCATGCCTCGACCGAACAGGGCCTCAACTGAACAGGATGGAAGAAAGCCGGCGCCGGGCGTCGACGGTGACCGGGTCCGAAAGGCCGAAGGCCTCGAACATCTTCAACAGCTGCTTGCGCGCGGCGTCATCGTTCCATTCCCGGTCGCGGCGGATGATCTCGAGAAGCTCGTCGACGGCGCCCTGGCGCTCGCCGCCGGCCAAACGGGCCATGGCGAGATCGAAGCGGGCCTGATGGTCGTCCGGATCGGCCGCCACCTTGGCGGCATGTTCCTCCGGCTCTCCGGCCTTGGCGCTTTCCTCGGCCAGTTCCAATGCCGTTCGAATGGCGGCGATCTTCGGGTGATCGGCATGCTCGTCCGGTACCTGGTCGAGGAGCCCGCGCGCCTTGGCCGGGTCCTTGGCCGCCATGTAGCACGCCGCCAGGCCGGCGATGGCCTCGATGTTGGCCGGCTCGTTAGAGAGGATCGCCGAATAGAGCGCGCTGGCGGCGGCGAAATCGTTTCCCTGCAAGGCGGCCTCGGCGCGCTCGAGCGCCTGGGCGACGGGCGATTCCTGGGCCGGCGTGGCGGTCAGCTTGGCGATGAACTGCTTGAGCTCGCTCTCGGGCAGGGCGCCGGTGAAACCGTCGGCCGGCCGGCCGTCCTTGAAGGCATAGACGGCGGGGATCGATTGGATGCGCATCTGCTGGGCGAGGTCCTGGTTCTCGTCGATATTGATCTTGACCAGCCTCACCGCGCCGCCGGCCTCGCGCACCACCTTTTCCAGCGCCGGCCCCAACTGCTTGCAGGGCCCGCACCACGGCGCCCAGAAATCGACGATGACCGGCACCTCGTTCGAGGCCTCGATGACATCGGCGACGAAGGCGGCGGTGCTGCTATCCTTGATCAGCTCGGCGGTATCGGGGCCCGGCTGGGCGCCATCGCCAATGATCTGTTCCATGGTCATTTACCCTACCGTTCGACGCCCTAATCTAGCTCTAAATGGTGCCTTCGCGCCACCCCGCAAGGCCCGCGCCCGGGGACGGCGGCAAGGGCCCCGGCCGGCGCCGGTCCCGCCCCCTCAGGCAACCTCGTCGGGAAAGGCGAAATCGACGATCTCGGGATCATGGCCGGTCGCCGCCATGAAGCGAAGGAGGTCCTTGGTGGCGATGGTCGTCGTCGCCTCGTTGGTGAGGGGGTGGTAGTTCAGGAGATCGAGCGCCATCATCTCCTTATCCAGCACCACCTTGACGCGCCGGCCGGCGTCGTTGATCAGGGCGAAGGGCGTGACCGCGCCCGGCGCCACCCCGAGGGCGTCCATCAGGAGCTCCGCCTTGGCGAACGAGAACCGCCCGGCGCCCAAGTGCCGGGCCAGGGCCTTGAGGTCGATCTCGCGGTCCTCGAGCGCCACCACCAGCCACAGGGCGCGCAACTTGGCGGTCAGGAACAGGCATTTGCAATGACCGCCCGGGATCGCGCCGCGCAGCGCCCGGCTTTGATCGACGGTGAAGAGCGGCTGGTGGCGGCGGGTCTCGGTCTCGATCCCCAACTCGGCGAGGCGCCGGAACAACGCTTCCGGCGTCGCCGCGGGCGCCCTTCGCCCGATCTCCTTTTCCGTCATGCAGACCATCAACCTATGAAACCAGACACCGGCAAAACCCGGCATTTGCCCCACCCCGGCGGCACACTATATAGATGGGCCTGATGGGGCCTCAAGGGGCGGCCATCAGGGCGCTTGCAATCGGGGTCCCATGAATTATCATCCGCCCCCTTCGAGCCATCGGCTCAAAGGCCGGTTTCGCGGGCGTAGCTCAGGGGTAGAGCACAACCTTGCCAAGGTTGGGGTCGAGGGTTCAAATCCCTTCGCCCGCTCCAGATTCTCAAGAGGGTCCGGCCATATAGGCCGGGCCCTTGTTCGTCCGGCCACGGCCGCGGGCGCCCTTCCCGCCCCGAAAACCGGCGCGGGCGGGGTGTGATT
>JACZQV010000185.1 GCA_022545545.1 Pseudomonadota bacterium | reverse complement strand
ACACCGAACATAACCGGCGCCATGATGGCGATATAGATAATCACCGAGCCCCGCACGTCGCGGGCCAGTGATTCCAAGAAATTCAGTGCCGTCTTGTTCCACCGGCCGTTACGCTTACTGTTACCCATGCTCTTTTCTCCTCGATGCCGGCGCCGGGCCAGCGTCTCTATAGTTTCATCGAATTCTATATATATTGTACCGATAATTTGCATAAACTTCAACACTTATTGTATTAAAGAATAAAGTTAAAGAAAAAACATCGCATTTACTTAAACTACACTTCAAATTTATATAAAATGCCGGAGATGCGGTGGCGCCGTCCCAGGGGCCGAAAACCGCCCCTACGCCGAGGCGCCGGGAGCAAGAGCACCATGGCCTCGCGAACCGCCGTCAAAGGGAAATCACCGCAGACCGATCCGCGCATTCGGGCTCCCTACCGGGTGCGCCGGTGATGAATCGCTGGCGGCGGCGGCAATCTTTGCTAGAGTCCCAACCGGCCGTCGTGGACGCCTCGTCTCCCCGGAGATTGAACGTGCTGAGACCCCTTGCCCTTTGCCTTCTCGCCTCCCTCGCCCTCGCCCTGCCCCCTTCGGCCAGGGCCGCGGGCAAGGACGAGCTCATCATCGGCATGACCCAGTTCCCGTCGACCTTCCATCCCAACATCGATTCGATGCTGGCCAAGACCTACGTGCTGTCCATGGCGCGCCGGCCGTTCACGATCCACGACAAGGACTGGAAGCTGGTCTGCATGCTCTGCACCAAGCTGCCGACGATCGAGAACGGGCTCGCCGTGCCCGAGGATCTGCCGAACGGCAAGAAGGGTATCGCCGTCACCTACACCATCCGCCCGGGCGCGGTTTGGGGCGATAAGACGCCGGTCAGCACCTCCGACGTGTTGTTCACCTACGAGGTCGGACGCCATCCCCGGAGCGGCGTCGCCGCCGGCGAGCTTTACCGGCGCATCCTCAAGATCGACGTCAAGGACGCCAAGACCTTTACCCTGCACTTCGACCGGATCACCTTCGATTACAACGACATCAACGGCTTCGGCCTGATCCCCGCCCATCTCGACCGGCCGAAGTTCACCGAACCGGCCGAGTACAAGAACCGCACCGTATTCGACACCGACACCACCAATCCGGGCCTTTACTTCGGCCCCTACCGCATCACCGAGAAGGTCTCGGGATCCTATGTGGTGCTGGAGCGCAATCCGACCTGGTGGGGCAAGAAGCCCTATTTCCGCCGCATCGTCATCAAGATCATCGGCAACACCGCGGCGCTCGAGGCCAATCTCCTCTCGGGCTCCATCGATTACATCGCCGGCGAGCTCGGCCTCTCCCTCGATCAGGCCATCGCCTTCGAGAAGCGCCACGGCAAGAAATTCAACATCCGCTTCAAGCCCGGCCTGGTCTACGAGCATCTCGACGTCAACCTCGACAACCCGGTGCTCAAGGACCGGCGCGTGCGCCGGGCGCTGATCTACGCGCTGGACCGCGAAGCCATCAACAAGCAGCTGTTCGACGGCCGCCAGCCCGTCGCCGCCACCTTCGTCCACCCGCTGGACTGGATCCACACCACGGACACGCCGATTTACCGCCGCGATCTCAAGAAAGCCCGCGCCCTTCTCGATGCCGCGGGCTGGACCGTCAAGCGCAAGGGCGTGCGCTACAACGGCGCCGGCAAGCGCCTCGCCATCGAGTTGATGACGACGGCGGGCAACCGCAGCCGCGAGTTGGTGCAACAGGTATTGCAGAGCCAGTGGCGCGACATCGGCGTCGCTACGCGCATCCGCAACGAACCGGCCCGGGTCTATTTCGGCGAGACCGTGACCAAGCGCAAATTCACCGGCCTCGCCATGTTCGCCTGGCTGAGCGCGCCGGAAAACGTGCCGCGCTCGACCCTCCATTCCAAGGAAATCCCCACCGCCGCCAACAACTATTCGGGCCAGAACTATACGGGCTATGCCAATGCCGAGGTGGATGAGCTTTTGGAGGCCATCGAGGTCGAGCTCGACCGCGACAAGCGCCGCAAGCTCTGGCACCGGTTGCAGCGGATCTACGCCTCGGAGCTTCCCGTCATCCCGCTGTTCTTCCGCGCCGACGCCTACATCATGCCGAAATGGCTCAAGGGCATCGAGCCCACCGGCCATCAATACCCCACCTCCACCTGGGTGGAAAACTGGCGCGCCGAGCGTTAGCTCATCGAAATGGCCACGGCAAACGGTCAAAACCTGCTCGAGGTCAGGGACCTCGAAGTCACCTTCGAAACTTCGGGCGGGACGCTTCGCGCCGTCGATGGCGTGTCTTATGACATCGCGCCTGGCCGCACCCTTGGCGTCGTCGGCGAAAGCGGTGGCGGCAAGTCGATGACGGCGTTGGCGATCCTGCGCCTGGTGCCCGAGCAGGGCAGCATAACCAAAGGCCGGGTCGCGCTCGAGGGGGTCGAGTTGACCGGCCTCGACGAAGCCGGCATGGAGGCGGTGCGCGGTGACCGCGTCGCCATGATCTTCCAGGAACCGATGACGTCGCTCAATCCCGTCGTCACCATCGGTGAACAGATCGCCGAGGCCTACCTGATCCACCGCAAAGCGACCCGCAAGGAGGCGCTGGGGGAAGCGGTGGAGCTTCTCGCCAAGGTCCGCATTCCCGACCCGGCGGCGCGGGCGATGGATTATCCCCATCAGATGAGCGGCGGCATGCGCCAGCGGGCGATGATCGCCATGGCGCTGGCGTGCCGGCCCGCCCTTCTCATCGCCGATGCGCCGACCACC
>JACZQV010000110.1 GCA_022545545.1 Pseudomonadota bacterium | reverse complement strand
GGCCTGCCAGAAGGTGTGGGTGATGCCGGCCTCGAACAGCGAGGTGTGGACGCGCTGGCCCAGGCCCGAATGCTGGCGCTCCACCAGCGCGGCGAGGACGCCCAGCGCCGCGAGGATGCCGGCGGTGATGTCGGTGATCGGCGCGCCGCACTTGACCGGCGGTCGGTCCGGGCCCTCGCCGGTGATGCTCAACAGCCCGCTCATGCCCTGGGCGATGAGGTCGAAGCCGCCCCGATCGGCATAGGGGCCGGTGCGCCCGAAGCCGGAAATCTCGCAATAGATCAGCCCCGGGTTGGCCTCCTTCAGCCTGTCGTAGCCGAGGCCGAAGCGCTCCATGGTGCCGCGGCGGTAGTTCTCGATCACCACGTCGGCGGTCTTGAGAAGCCGGCGCACCACCTCCTTGCCGCCCTCGGTCTTCAAATCGACGGCGATGCCGCGCTTGTTGCGGTTCATCATCATGAAGGTCGGCGATTCGCCCTCGATATCGACGGTGGCGAAGCTGCGGGAATCGTCGCCACCGGGGATTCTCTCGACCTTGATCACCTCGGCGCCGAGATCGGCCAGCAGCATGCCCGCGGCCGGCCCGGCCATGATGTGGGCGAGCTCGATGACGGTGATGCCCCCGAGCGGTCCGTTGGCGTCCGCCGCCACCTCAGCGCCCCTTGAAATCGGGTTTGGTCTTGGCGAGGAAGGCCTTGTATCCGGTCTGGAAGTCCTCGGTGCCGTAGCACGCGTAACCCTCGTCCAACTCCTCGGCCGTCAGCGGCCCGGGCTCGGCCAGGCGGCGGGCGAACTTCTTGTGCCAGCGCGCCACCAGCGGCGCGCCGTCGGCGATGCGCCTGGCGGCGGCGAGGGCCTCGTTCTCGACGTCGGCGTCGGCGACGACGCGGCTGACCAGCCCCATCTCCTTGGCTTCCTCGGCGCCGAACACCCGTCCCTCGAGCAGGATCTCGAGCGCCGCCGATCGCCCCACGAGGCTGATCAGCACTTCGATCTCGGGGTACGCCATCACCAGGCCCAGGCGGTTGATGGGGATGCCGAAGCGGCTCGATTCACCGCAGATGCGGAGATCGCAAAGCCCGGCGATCTCGAGACCGCCGCCGACGCAGATGCCCCGGATCATGGCGACGGTCGGGTGGCGGCAGGCGCGAAGGGTATCGAGCGCGCCGTGGAGGATCTTGCCGTAGGCGCGGGCCTGTTCGACGTTGGACCGCTCGGTCTCGAACTCGGAGATGTCGTTGCCCGGCGAAAAGGACTTCATCCCGGCGCCGGTGACGACGATGCAGCGCACCTGATCGTCCGCCGAAAGCTCGCCCATGACCTCGCCCAAGCGCCGCCACATCGGCTTGGTCATGGCGTTGAGCTTCTCGGGGCGGTTGAGGGTGACGGTGGCGATGGTGTCGTCGCGCTGAACCAGGATCTGATCGGTCATCGGCTCACGTCTCGGGTTGGAACGGCTCAAGCTCGCGTAACGGTTATCGGCGCGACGGACGCCCGCCTCAGGCCCGCGCCCGGCCGGCCATCTCGACGACCTCGCCGGCCTTGAGCGTGCCGGCGAGGTAATCGAGCGCCGCCGCGACGCCGCCCTTGGAATGGGGAACGCCGGCGAGCGCCAGGCCCATCTCGACGCCCGAGAGGGTGCCGGCGAGCATGAGGTCGTTGAAATCGCCGAGATGGCCGATGCGGAAGACCCTGCCCTTGAGCTTGCCGAGGCCGTTGCCGAGCGACATGTTGAAGGCGTCGAGGATCACCCGGCGCAACGCGTCGGCGTCGCAGCCCTCGGGCACCATGACGGCGGTCAGCGAGGCGCTGTATTCCGCCTGATTCCGGCAGAGGATTTCGAGGCCCCAGGTAGTAACGGCGCGCCGGGTCGCCTCGCCCAGCCGGGCGTGGCGGGCGAAAACCTTATCCAGCCCTTCCTCGTCGAGCATGGCGATCGCCTCGCGTAACCCGTAAAGCAGGTTGGTCGCCGGCGTGTAGGGGAACCAGCCGTCGGCGTTCATGGTCAGCATCGCCTCCCAGTCCCAGTACGACCTCGCCAGCCGGGCCGACTTCGCCGCCTTAAGCGCCTTCTCGCCGATGCCGTTGAACGCCAGGCCCGGCGGCAGCATCAGGCCCTTCTGCGATCCGGCGACGGTGACGTCGACGCCCCACTCGTCCTGGCGGTAATCGATCGAGGCCAGGGATGAGATGGTATCGACCATGAACAGCGCCGGATGGCCGGAACGCCCGATCGCCTCGCCGATTTCCTTGATGCGGCTGGCGACCCCGGTGGAGGTCTCGTTATGCACCACGCAGACCGCCTTGATCTTATGCTCGCGGTCCTCGTTCAGGCGCTCCTCCACGGTCTCGGGATCGGCGCCGGTGCGCCAGTCCCCGGGCACGAAGTCGACATCAAGCCCCAGGCGTTCGGCCAGGTCCCGCCACAGGATGGCGAATTGGCCGGTCTCGAACATCAAGACCTTGTCGCCGGGCGTTAGCGTGTTGACCAGCGCCGCCTCCCACGCGCCGGTGCCCGATGCGGGAAAGATGACCACCGGGCCCGAGGTCCTGAAGATGCCCTTCAACCCGTCGAGAACGCCCGAGGCCAGGTGGTTGAACTCGGGTCCGCGGTGGTCGATGGTCGGCGCGTTAAGCACGCGCAGGATGCGGTCGGGCACGTTGGTCGGCCCGGGGATTTGCAGGAAATGGCGGCCTCTTTGCGGCGGCATGGTTGGCGTCCAGGCTGGTGGATGGATCCTTCCGCGAAGACCCGAGACCTTGATAGTCGTGGCGCTCAGGCCCGCGCAGGCATTATGGCGGCAAACAGGCGCGATCTCAAGCCATTCCCCGGTCGGCGAGGGGGCGGAAAATGACCGAATCGCAATGGGTTATGCCGTGAAGCGGGGTAAGTGCCCGGCAATGACGCGGTTCCAAAATGCCCTACCCGGTGATAGTAAGTACGAGAGTGCGTTATCGGCGCACGGACATTCCAAGGGCGCGAGGATGGCCAAGGGCGCGAGGGTGGCTGATCGAGGGCGAAAATCAGGCGACGGGCGCGACGGCGGCGCCTTCGCCGCCAGGCTTGGCAAGGAGATCGAGGGCGAGGTGCTGTTCGACCGCTTCAGCCGCGGGCGCTACAGCACCGACGCCTCGATCTACCAGATCGAGCCCGTCGGCGTCGTCATCCCGAAGAGCGCCTTGGACATCACCGCCGCCATCGCCATCGCGGCGGCGGAAGGCGTGCCGGTCCTGCCGCGCGGCGGCGGCACCTCCCAATGCGGTCAGACGGTGGGCAAGGCGCTGGTGCTCGACACCTCCAAGTATCTCAAAAATGTCCTCGAGATCGACACCGACGCCCGGCGGGCGACGGTCGAGCCCGGCATCGTGCTCGACCGGTTGAACGCCATCCTCGAGCCCCACGGCCTGTTCTTCCCGGTCGATCCATCGACGGCTTCGCGCGCCACCATCGGCGGCATGGCGGGCAACAACAGCTGCGGCGCGCGGTCGATCCGCTACGGCAACATGGTCCACAATGTCCGCGCCATCGACGCCGTGCTGGCCGACGGCGAGCATTTGCGGTTCGCGGAAACGCCGGCGGACCTCGATAGCCTCTCCGGACCGCCGCGCTATCGGGCATTGGTGCGGCGGATGCGGGCGCTGGGCGCGCGCGAGGCCAACGAGATCGCGATGCGTTTCCCCAAGCTGCTGCGCCGCGTCGGCGGCTACAACATCGACACGCTGGGGCCGGGGGGTCACAACATGGCCCGTCTTCTGGTCGGCTCCGAGGGCACGCTCGGCTTCTTCACCCAAATCGAGCTCGACCTTCAGCCGATCCCGGCGCAGCGGGTGATGGGGGTGTGCCATTTCCCGACCTTCTATCAGGCGATGGACGCGACCCGGCACATCGTGACCCTGGAGCCGAGCGCGGTGGAACTGGTGGACCGGACGATGATCGATCTGGCGCGCGAAATCGACATGTTCCGCCCGGCGATCGAGCGCTTCGCCGATGGCGCGCCCGAGGCCCTGTTGCTGGTCGAGTTCGCCGGCGAGGAGAAGGGCGAACAGACGCGCAGGCTCAAGCGACTCGATGAGCTGATGGGCGATCTCGGCTTCGCCGGTTCGGTCATCCGTGCGGTCGAGCCCGAGTTCCAGAAGGACATCTGGGAGGTCCGCAAGGCGGGCCTCAACATCATGATGTCGATGAAGGGCGATGGCAAACCGGTCTCCTTCATCGAGGACTGCGCCGTCGGCCTCGACGATCTGGCGGAATACACCAAGCGGCTCGATGAGTTGTTCGAAAGGCACGGCACCAGCGGCACCTGGTACGCCCACGCCTCGGTCGGCTGCCTGCATGTGCGCCCGGTCCTCAACATGAAGGACGAGGGGGACGTCAAGAAGATGCGCATGATCGCCGAGGAGGCCTTCGCCATGGTGCGCGAGTACAAGGGCTCGCATTCGGGCGAGCATGGCGACGGCCTGGCGCGCTCCGAGTTCCACGAGGCCATGTTCGGGCCGCGGATCACCCGGGCGTTCGAGGAGGTCAAGCGCGCCTTCGATCCCGACGGCCTGTTCAATCCCGGCAAGGTGGTCAACCCGTCGCGCATGGACGACAGGTCCTTGTTCCGCTACCCGCCCGATTACGCCGCCCTGCCCCTGGAATCGGCGCTCGACTGGTCGGAGTGGGGCGGCTTCGCCGGCGCCGTCGAGATGTGCAACAACAACGGCGCCTGCCGCAAGGCGGAGGGCGGCGTCATGTGCCCGTCGTACCGCGCCACGGCTGAGGAGACCCACGTCACCCGCGGGCGGGCGAACTCGCTGCGCCTGGCGATCACCGGTCAGCTCGGCGCCGATGCCCTCACCTCCGACGAGATGTACGAGACCATGGAGCTTTGCATCAGTTGCAAGGCGTGCAAGCGCGAATGCCCCACCGGCGTCGACATGGCGAGGATGAAGATCGAGTTCCTCCACCATTACCGGAAGCGAAGGGGCTTGAGCGTGCGCGACCGGCTGTTCGCCTATCTGCCGCGCTACGCGCCCGTTGCCAGGCGATTGGCGCCGATCCTCAACTTGCGCGATCGGGTGCCGGGCCTCGCCGCCTTGAGCGAGGCGGTCCTGGGTTTGAGCGCGCGGCGCCCGTTGCCCCGCTGGCGGCGCGATGACTTCTGGTCGAATGGGGCGGCGGGCCCGGCGGCGGGCCCGGTGGCGGGCAAAGTGGCCGGCGTCGCGAAATCCGCCCGCGAGGTCGTCCTCTTCGTCGACACCTTCAACGCTTATTTCGAGCCCGAGAACGCCACCGCCGCCGTGGCCGTGCTCGCGGCGGCGGGTTACGGCGTGCGCATCGCGCGCCCGCCTGCTGGCGGCCGTCCGCTCTGTTGCGGGCGCACCTTCCTATCCGCCGGGCTGATCGAGGAGGCCAAGGTCGAGGCGAGGCGCATGATGGAAGCGCTGAAACCCCCTATCGATGCGGGCGTCAAGGTGATCGGCCTCGAACCCTCGTGCCTCCTGACCCTGCGTGACGAGTTGAAGGGGATGCTGCCCGGCGCGGAAGCCGACGCGCTGGCATCGGGCGCCCTGTTGTTCGAAGAATTCCTCGCCGCCGAGCATGAGGCCGGGAAGCTACGCCTCGATCTCAAGCCGGTGCCCTGGAAGCGCGCCCTCGTGCACGGCCATTGCCACCAGAAGGCCTTCGGCCTCATGGGCGCGAGCGAGACCGCGCTTGGTCTCGTGCCTAAGCTCGAGGCCGAAATCATCGACTCCACCTGTTGCGGCATGGCCGGGGCGTTTGGCTACGAGGCCGAGCATTACGATACCTCGATGGCGATCGCCGGGCTCGACCTTCTGCCCGCCGTCGACGCCGCCACCGATGACACGGTGCTGATCGCCTCCGGCACCAGTTGCCGCCACCAGATCCGCGACGGCGCCGGGCGCGACGCCATCCACATCGCGCGCCTGCTGGCCACCGCGCTTAAGTGATGACTGCCGGGCGATGGTGCCGAACGATAACAATCAGCGGAAATAAAAGGGCATTGAACGGACGGCGCGCCCGGCTAGCCCGGATATTCGATGAAGGGAACGGATTTTGCGGCGAGCAATGTTTGTCCAAGGCGTCCCTCTCGCCGGCGCGGAGGAGAACCGACGCGGCCGGTCATTGGGCGACCGCCGCGGGCGATCGTTGGCCATCGATGAAAGCCGCGGCGTCGCTCAACACTGGCGCGATGCCCCTGAAAGGCCTGGCGAGCGCGAACAGGATCCCGAGGTGCCCGACGTCCGGGTAGATGATGTGGCGCGCGCTTCCCCCGGCGTCTCGAACCGCCTTCGAAAGGTCGACCGTATTGAAAACGAACACCGTATCGTCGTCTTCCCCGTGAAGCAGCAGCATCGGCGCTTCATCGCCGTCGACGAACACGATAGGCCGCGCCGCGTTCTCGTCGGCGAGATGGGCGAAGATCGGGGCGACGCTCGCGGTTCGCGACGGAGTAAACGCGTACGGGCCGGCGAGAACGATGGTTCCGCGGATCCTGTTCCCAGGCACGCCAACGGCCGCCAGATAGCTTTCATCAAGGGTGAGCATGGCGGCGATATGGGCGCCCGCCGAGTGTCCCATCAGATACAGCCGGTCGGGGTCGCCGCCGAAGTCGGCGACGTGATCCAACACCCAACGCACCGCTTTGGCGCCATCTTCGACGAAGGCCGGGAATCGGACGTCCGGGAACAGGCGATAGTCGGGCACGATGGCGACGTAGCCGCGGCTCGTCAGCGCATCGGCGGCAAAAAGATAGTCGGCGCGTTCGCCTCCCCGCCAGTTTCCGCCATAGAAAAAGACGACGACGGGCAACGGTCCGCTGCGTTGCTTGGGGACATAAACGTCCAACGCATGGCGGACATCGGGGCCAAATCGAATCCCCGATCGCACGGTAAATCCGTCTTCGTTGATCGTCGCATTGAGAATCGTGAGCGGTGAGCACGCCGAAAGCGCGAACAGCGTGGCAAAGAACATCGACAAGCGACGGTGCGTCATGCGCCCAGGTCCGTCTTCACGATCGCACCCTAGCCGGAAGTTTCATCAGCCGGAAGTTTCATCGCCAATGGACTCCGGGCGGGAAACCCGCCATGCCCAGTAGATAAAGACAAGCTGCAATGGCAGCCGCGCCCATAACAGAAAGGCCGGGATGTGAAAACCGGCGGGCTGAATATCGAACACCGCCATGTTGATGTTGGCGGGCAGGACGGCAAGAAAGAGCAATATCAGGCAGATGCCGGCCGCCTCTCTGGTTTTATGCCAAAGAAGCCCGAGGCCGCACAGAACTTCGAAAATGCCGCTGAGATAGACGAGTTCCCTCGGCAGGGGCAGGTAATCGGGCATGATGCTGACGTAGGCATCGGTCGCAACAAAATGCAGGATGCCCGCAACGACCATGACCAGCGCCAGCGCGCCTCGGAAAAAAGCCAGTGAAGGAAGGGAAAAGGCCAAGACAAAAGGCCAAGACAAAAGAGATCTCCCGCATGTGAACAGGCGCGAAGAGTACCGCGGGAAACGGCCTTGAGGAAAATTTTCAGGCGGGATCACCGTCTTATCGATCGCTTTCAGGGGCCGCGTCGAGGCCGAGCCGGTCGGCATCGTTCACGTCGCCGTCCCCGCCAAGGCCTCCGAAAACGGACTGGCGGAACTGCCCGACAAGACCGTTCTTCCCACGACCGGTATCCGTGAGCACGTCCCCGGCAATCTCGGTCAATCCGAGAGCATCCCCGGTACGGCAACAAGCCAGCGTCGGAAGTGACTTTGGACCGTGGAACGCAAGATCGCCGACGGTCAAAATCCAGCCTCGGAACCCCCTCTTTCGAATCACCCATCGGGTGAGCCATATCGACACCCCAAATCCGTCTATAACGCAATGATTCTTATAGAAGAATCCGGGCGCGCCGTGGTCGAATCACAAGCTCATCCGGGCCCTGGGGGTTCGGTAGACTGGCGCGCGGCCAGTATATCGGCGCGCGCGGCTAGTAGCCCAGCGCGCAGCCGTCCTTGCGCGGCTCCGAGGCGCCGGTCAGCACGCCTTCGTCCCGGTCGATGCGGATCGCCTGGCCGCCGCCGATGGGCTTGGCCGGCGCCGTCAGTTCGTGGCCCCGGTCCTCGAGCCCGCGGGCGATATCCTCGGGCACCGTGCCTTCGACCTCGACCTTGCCGCCCGGCGTGGCGAAGATTCTTGGGGAGTCGATGGCCTCTTGCAGGTCGAGCCCGAAATCGATGAGGTTGGTGAGGAAGGTGGTGTGGCCGACGGGCTGGTAATGGCCGCCCATGACGCCGAACGGCATGATCACCTCGCCGTCCTTGGCCACCATGCCGGGGATGAGGGTGTGCAACGGCCTCTTGTGCGGCGCGATGCAGTTGGGATGGTCGGGATCGAGCACGAAGCCGATGCCCCGGTTCTGCAACAGGACGCCGGTCTTGGGGCCGCACAAGCCGCTGCCGAAGTTGGAAAAGAGCGAGTTGATGAAGCTTACCGCGTTCAAATCCTTATCGACGACGCAAAGATAGACGGTGTCGACGTGCTCCGGGACGCGCCGGCGCGGCTCGAACCCCATGGCGCGGTCCATGTCGATGGCGCCGGCGAATTCGCTGGCGCGGGCGCCCGACAGCATCATATCGACGGGGACGTCGACCTTCCCGGGATCGGCGAGGTGCGTATCCCGTTCCCGGTAAGCGAGCCGCGTCGCCTCGATCAGGAGGTGAAAGCGGTCCACCGACAGCGGATCCAGCGCGCCCAAGTCGAAATGCGCGAGGATGTTGAGCATCTGAAGCGCCGTGATGCCCTGGCCGTTGGGCGGACATTGGTAGATATCGTAGCCCCGGTAGTTGACGGAGATGGGTTGGACATACTCGCCCTTGGCGGCGGCGAAGTCGTCGAGCGTGTGCAGCCCGCCGAGGCTTCGCAGGTGAGAGACGATGTCGCCGGCGACGTGGCCGTGATAGAACCCGTCGCGGCCATGCTCGGCGATGTGCGCCAAGGTCTCGGCCAGTTCCGGCTGGCGATGCACGGTGCCGACCTTGGGCGGCAGGCCGCCCGGAAGGTAGATGCGCGCGGCGGTGGGATCGAGCATGAGGATATCGGCGCTTAACGCGAAGTCATGGGCCGTGCGCGAATGCACCGGATAGCCGTCGCGCGCGTAGCCGATCGCCGGGCCCAGAACTTCGCCGAGGCTCCTGGTGCCGTGATCGGCGAGTAACTGGGACCAGGCGTCTATCGCCCCGGGCACGGTGACGGCGTGAGGCGTCGTCCGTTCGATCGCCGCGATACCCTGTTCGGCGTACCAATCGGCCGTCGCCGCCGCCGGCGCCCGGCCCGAGCCGTTGAAGCCGACGATGGGACCGCCGGCGGGCGCATAGAGCGCGAAGCAGTCCCCGCCGATGCCCGTCGAGCCCGGCTCGACCACGCACTGGACGGCGCAGGCCGCGACCGCCGCGTCCATGGCGTTGCCGCCGTCCTGGAGCACGTTGATCGCCGTCAATGTCGCCAGCGGCTGGGAGGTCGCCGCCATACCGTGAGTGGAATGGACCGGCGAGCGGCCTGGACGTTCAAGGTCTCTCATCGCGCTATAGTACTCACTTTCATAGACGGGTGACACATCTGACGGCCTTGCGGGTTTGTCGGCTAGGAGCGCGGTCCGCCGCGATGCTGGGCGCATCACAAGGGCCGCGCGAGGTGAGCGTAAGGGCCCGCAAGGCCGCCCGCAGGGTCGCCTTTCGCGGCCACCGGAGGGCGTCACCGCCGCTTGACGATGTCCACACATAGTCGGCGCGGCGCTCCCACCCCGGAGGCCGCGAAAAGACGGTCATATGTATCACCCTTCCATGAAAGTAAGGACTCGCTTTCCGTCTT
>JACZQV010000109.1 GCA_022545545.1 Pseudomonadota bacterium | reverse complement strand
CCAGGCCAATGCCGAGCTCGACAGCAAGGGCCGTTTCACCGGCGATCTGGTGAGTTGCCGCCGGGGCGGGAATTTCGGGTTGGCGCGTCCCGAGGAGATCGGTTTCATCGACGTCTCGCCGAAACAGCTGGTGTCGGTGGCGGCGTCGCTTATCCCGTTTCTCGAGAACGATGACGCCAACCGGGCGCTCATGGGCTCGAACATGCAACGCCAAGCCGTGCCCTTGATCCGCGCCGACGCGCCGCTGATCGGCACCGGCATGGAAGAAGTGGTGGCGCGCGATTCCGGCGTCACCATCATCGCCAAGCGTAGCGGCGTCGTCGACCAGGTGGACGCTACCCGCATCGTCGTGCGCGCTACCGAGGACACGTCCGAGGTCGCGCCGGCGGTGGACATTTACAATCTTCTCAAGTTCCAGCGTTCCAACCAGAACACCTGCATCAATCAGAGGCCGCTGGTAAAGGTGGGCGATCAGGTGACCAGGGACGACGTCATCGCCGACGGCCCGTCCACCAACCTCGGCGAACTGGCGCTCGGGCGTAACGTGCTGGTCGCGTTCATGCCTTGGAACGGTTACAACTTCGAGGACTCGATCCTGATATCCGAGCGCCTGGTCAGGGACGATGTCTTCACCTCGATCCACATCGAGGAATTCGAGGTGATGGCCCGCGACACCAAGCTCGGTCAGGAGGAGATAACCCGCGACATTCCGAATGTCGGCGAGGAAGCCCTGAAGAACCTGGACGAGGCGGGCATCGTCTATATCGGCGCCGAAGTCGAGGCCAGCGACATCCTCGTCGGCAAGGTCACGCCCAAGGGCGAAAGCCCGATGACGCCTGAGGAGAAGCTGCTCAGGGCGATCTTCGGCGAGAAGGCGTCGGACGTTCGCGACACCTCGCTGAAGCTGCCGCCTGGCGTCGTCGGCACCGTCGTCGAGGTCCGGGTCTTTTCGCGCCGCGGCGTCGAAAAGGACGAGCGCTCGCTCGCTATCGAGCGCGACGAGATCGAGCGTCTGACCAAGGACCGGGACGACGAGAAGGCGATTCTCGAGCGCGGCTTCCAGACGCGTCTGAAGGAGCTGTTGCTCGGCAGGATGGCCACCGGCGGCCCCAAGGCGATCAATCCCGGCGCCAAACTGACCGAGGTGGTGCTTGGTGAATTGACCCTCGGCCAGACCCGCCAGATCACGATCAAGAACGACAAGGCCATGACCGAGATCGAGGGGCTGAAGGCGCTATTCGACGAGAGCATCCAGCAGCTCCAGGCGCGCTTCGAGAACAAGGTCGACAAGTTGCAGCGCGGCGACGAACTGCCGCCGGGCGTCATGAAGATGGTGAAAGTCTTCGTCGCGGTGAAGCGCAAGCTGCAGCCCGGCGACAAGATGGCCGGCCGTCACGGCAATAAGGGCGTGATCTCCAAGATCGTCCCGATCGAGGACATGCCGCATCTCGAGGACGGCACCCCGGTGGACATCGTCCTCAACCCGCTGGGCGTGCCGTCGCGCATGAATGTCGGACAGATCCTCGAGACCCATCTTGGATGGGCCTCGGCGGGGCTGGGCCGGATGATCGGCGAGGCGCTGGAGATCTACCGGCGTCAGGGCAAGTCCGCCGAGCTGAAAAAGACCCTCAAGGATATTTACGGCGAAAAGACGTTCCGCGCCGAGATGGCTCAGCTCAACGACGAGGAACTGGCCGAGCTCGCGGCCAACGAACGCGGCGGCGTGCCGATAGCGACGCCGGTGTTCGACGGCGCCCGCGAAGAGGACATCGTCAACATGTTGAAACAGGCGGGGCTCGATACTTCGGGCCAGGTCAGGCTGATCGACGGTCTTACCGGTAATACCTTCGACCGCAAGGTCACCGTCGGCTACATTTACATGTTGAAGCTGCACCACCTGGTCGACGACAAGATCCATGCCCGCTCCATCGGTCCCTACAGCCTGGTCACCCAGCAGCCCCTGGGCGGCAAGGCCCAGTTCGGGGGGCAGCGCTTCGGCGAGATGGAGGTGTGGGCGTTGGAGGCCTATGGCGCGGCCTATACCTTGCAGGAGATGTTGACCGTCAAGTCGGACGACGTTTCCGGCCGCACCAAGGTCTATGAAGCCATCGTCCATGGCGACGACACCTTCGAGGCGGGCATACCCGAATCCTTCAACGTTCTGGTCAAGGAGCTGCGTTCCCTTGGCCTCAACGTCGAATTGAACCAGCGCGGCTGATCGCCGCGCGTCCGGGGCGGGCGTGGTCCCGCCGCGGAGCATCCGGGCCCTGGCCCGGCATGGGATAGCAGGAGAGTGTTCATGAACGAGTTGATGAAGATCTTCGGCCAGTCTTCCGGCCCACAGAGCTTCGATCAGGTGCAGATTTCGGTCGCCAGCCCCGAGCGCATTCACTCGTGGTCCTTCGGCGAGATCAAGAAGCCTGAAACGATCAACTATCGCACTTTCAAGCCCGAGCGGGACGGGCTTTTCTGTGCCCGCATTTTCGGCCCCATCAAGGACTACGAATGCCTGTGCGGCAAATACAAGCGCATGAAGTTCCGCGGCATCGTATGCGAGAAATGCGGCGTCGAGGTGACCTTGTCGACCGTCCGCCGCGAGCGCATGGGGCATATCGAGCTGGCCTCCCCGGTGGCCCATATCTGGTTCCTCAAATCCTTGCCCAGCCGCATCGGCCTGTTGCTCGACATGACGCTCAAGGAACTCGAGCGGGTCCTTTATTTCGAGAACTTCGTCGTCGTCGAGCCGGGGCTGACGCCGCTGAAGATGCGTGAACTGCTCAACGAAGAGCAGTATACCAATGCCCAGGACGAGTACGGCGAGGACGCCTTTACCGCCGGCATCGGGGCCGAGGCCCTGCGCGATATGCTTTCGGTGATCGATCTCGAGGTCGAGCGCGAAACCCTGCGCGAAGAGCTCAGGGAGACCAATTCCGAGGCCAAACGCAAGAAGCTGGTGAAAAGGCTCAAACTGGTCGAGGCCTTCATCAATTCCGGCACCCGGCCCGAGTGGATGATCCTCGAGGTCGTGCCGGTCATCCCGCCCGAATTGCGGCCCTTGGTGCCGCTCGACGGCGGCCGCTTCGCGACCTCGGACCTCAACGATCTCTACCGCCGTGTGATCAACCGCAACAACCGGCTGAAGCGGTTGATCGAGCTGCGCGCGCCGGCCATCATCGTGCGCAACGAGAAGCGCATGCTCCAGGAATCGGTGGACGCGCTGTTCGACAACGGCCGGCGCGCCCGCGTGATCACCGGCGCCAACAAGCGGCCGCTGAAATCACTTTCCGACATGCTCAAGGGCAAGCAGGGGCGTTTCCGCCAGAACCTGTTGGGCAAGCGCGTGGACTATTCGGGACGCTCCGTCATCGTCGTCGGGCCCGAACTCAAGCTGCACCAGTGCGGACTGCCCAAGAAGATGGCCCTCGAACTGTTCAAGCCCTTCATCTACGCCAAGCTCGAGCTTTACGGCATGGCGACCACGATCAAGGCGGCCAAGCGCATGGTCGAGAAGGAGCGGCCGGAAGTCTGGGACATCCTCGACGAGGTGACCCGCGAGCACCCGGTGTTGCTGAACCGGGCGCCGACGCTGCACCGCCTCGGCATCCAGGCCTTCGAGCCGGTGCTGATCGAGGGCAAGGCGATCCAGCTTCACCCGCTGGTCTGCACCGCCTTCAACGCCGATTTCGACGGCGACCAGATGGCGGTTCACATTCCGCTGTCCCTCGAGGCCCAGCTCGAGGCGCGGGTGTTGATGATGTCCACCAACAACATCCTCAGCCCCGCCAACGGCAAGCCCATCATCGTGCCGACCCAGGACATCGTGCTTGGTCTCTATTACATGACGATCGAGCGCGAAGGAGAGCCCGGCGAAGGCATGGCGCTCCGCAATTTGGCGGAGATCGAAGTGGCGCTCGATGCCGGCGTGGTGACGCTGCACAGCAAGATCAGGGCGCGTTTCACCACGGTCGACGAGGATGGCAATCCGATCACCGGCATCGAGGAGACGACACCGGGACGGATGCTGGTCTCGGAGATTCTGCCGCGCCATCCCGCCGTCCACTTCGAGTACATCAACCAGGCGATGACCAAGAAGGAACTGTCGAGCCTGATCGACGTGGTCTACCGGAATTGCGGCCAGAAGGAGACCGTCATCTTCTGCGACCGCTTGATGAAGCTCGGCTTCGCCAACGCGTTCAAGGCCGGCATCTCGTTTGGCAAGGATGACCTTGTCATCCCCAAGTCGAAAGAGAAGAAGGTGATGGAAACCCGCAAGATGATCAAGCAGTACGAGCAGCAGTACCAGGACGGCTTGATCACCCAGGGCGAGAAATACAACAAGGTGATCGACGCCTGGTCCCACTGCACCGACAGCGTGGCCAAGGACATGATGGCCGGCATTTCCCACTTCAGCCCCGGCGAACCCATCAACTCGGTCTACATGATGGCCAATTCGGGCGCTCGCGGTTCGGAGGCGCAGATGAAGCAGCTTGCCGGCATGCGCGGCCTGATGGCCAAGCCCTCGGGCGAGATCATCGAGACGCCGATCATCTCGAACTTCAAGGAGGGGCTGAGCGTGCTCGAGTATTTCAACTCGACCCACGGCGCCCGCAAGGGCCTCGCCGACACGGCGCTGAAAACGGCGAATTCAGGGTATCTCACCCGCCGTCTCGTCGATGTCGCCCAGGACGCCATCATCGTCGCCCAGGATTGCGGCACCAAGGAAGGTCTGACCGCCAAGGCCGTGATCGAGGGCGGCGACGTCATCGAATCCTTGGCCGAACGGGCGCTCGGCCGTGTCGCGGCGGCCCATGTCTTCGATCCCCTTTCGGGGGACAAGCTGGTTTCCGCCGGCGAACTGATGGACGAGGAGGCGGTGGAGCGGATCGAGCGGGCCGGGGTCGAGGAAATCCTGATTCGCTCGGTGCTGACCTGCGAGTTGAGCAGCGGCATTTGCGTGCAATGTTACGGCCGTGATCTGGCCCGCGGCACGACGGTAAATATCGGCGAGGCCGTGGGCGTCATCGCCGCCCAGTCCATCGGTGAGCCGGGAACGCAGCTCACCATGCGCACCTTCCACATCGGCGGCGCCGCCCAGCGCGGCGCCGAGCAATCCAGCGTCGAGGCGGCCTTCGACGCCAAGGTCATCATCAACAACCGCAACGTCGTGCTCGACAGCAAGGGCATTCACGTCACCATGGGGCGCAACTGCGAGATCGTGCTGGAGGACGAGAGCGGGCGCGTCAAGGCGCGCCACCGCGTGCCTTACGGCGCCAAGCTTCTGGTCGATGAAGCCGACCAGGTCCAGAAGGGCCAGAAGATGGCCGAGTGGGATCCCTACACCCTGCCGATCATCACCGAATGCGAAGGAATCGCCAACTACGTCGACATGATCGAGGGCGTCTCCTACCGCGAGGTGGTCGACGAGGCGACGGGCATCGCCAACCGGGTCGTCGTCGACTGGAAACAGCAGCCCAAGGGCGCCGATTTGCGGCCGCGTATCACGCTTCGCGATAAGAAGGGAAAGGTCGTGGTGCTGCCCAACGGCATCGAGGCCCGCTACTTCATGTCGGTGGACGCGATCCTGAGCATCGAGGACGGCGGCAGCGTACATGCCGGCGACGTGCTGGCGCGAATCCCGCGCGAGTTCTCCAAGACCCGTGACATCACCGGTGGCCTGCCGCGCGTCGCCGAGTTGTTCGAGGCGCGCAAGCCCAAGGACTACGCCATCATCGCCGAAGGCGACGGCCGGGTCGAGTTCGGCAAGGACTACAAGTCGAAGCGCCGCATCATCGTGCGCCCCGAGAAGGAGGGCGAGGAGCCCCACGAATACCTGATCCCCAAGGGCAAGCACATCAGTGTCCGGGAGGGGGATTACGTGCGGACGGGCGACCTACTCATGGACGGTAACCCGGTGCCCCACGACATCCTGCGCGTCCTCGGCATCGAGGCGCTGGCCAATTACCTGGTCGACGAGATCCAGGAGGTCTACCGGCTACAGGGCGTCAAGATCAATGACAAGCACATCGAGGTGATTTGCCGCCAGATGCTGCAGAAGGTGGAGATCCGCGATCCCGGCGAGACCACGTTCCTGCTCGGCGAACAGGTGGACAAATCAGAGTTCGACGAGGCCAACGCCAAGGCGGTCGAGCAGAAACAAAAGCCGGCGAAGGCCGATCCCGTCCTTCAGGGGATCACCAAGGCCTCGCTGCAGACCGGTTCCTTCATTTCCGCCGCCTCGTTCCAGGAGACCACCCGGGTGTTGACCGAAGCCGCGGTTTCCGGGCGTGTGGACAATCTCGTCGGACTGAAGGAGAACGTCATCGTCGGCCGCCTGATACCGGCGGGCACCGGCAGCGTCATGAGCCAGCTCAAGGAAATTGCCGCCGAGCGGGATCGCGAAGCGGAGGAACTGGAGGCCCAGAAAGCGGCGGAATTGGAGGCCCAGAAAGCGGTGGAATTGGAGATGGAGGCACAGGCCGTCCTGACGGTCGAGGAGGAGCCAAAGATCGCATAGTACCGCTTCGGGTGGCGCCGTCTCTCGCCGGGCGCCACCGTTCCGAAGGCCCGGAAACCCTTGAAAAACAGCGACGGTTTTGCTTGACGGGGGGTGGGGGCATCACTAGTATGCGGCGCTCTTTAGGGAGCCGGTGGTAGGAAAACATCCTAGACGCGGTTCCGCTGCATTTGGCGATAACTTGAAAAGGCCGTAAGGGCCGGCGAGGTGTCCCCGAAGCGAGCGATCCGCGTCGGCTTCGGGAGTGTTGTTTCGCATTGGCGGATGCTCCTTGGTGTGGAGCAGGCCGTTGGGAAGATGAGGACATGCCGACGATCAACCAGTTGGTTCGCAGGCCGCGCAAGAAGCAGATTGCGCGCAACAAGGTGCCGGCAATGGAAGCTTGTCCGCAGAAGCGCGGCGTCTGTACGCGCGTCTACACGACGACACCGAAAAAGCCTAACTCGGCGCTGCGCAAGGTGGCCCGCGTGCGCCTGACCAACAGCTTCGAGGTGACGAGCTACATCCCCGGCGAAGGCCACAATCTACAGGAACATTCTGTGGTTATGATCCGCGGCGGGCGGGTCAAGGACCTCCCCGGCGTGCGCTATCACGTCATTCGCGGCACCCTCGATACCCAGGGCGTGCCGGACCGCCGTCAACGCCGCTCGAAATACGGCGCCAAGCGCCCGAAATAGAGGTCTCGAGAGAATGTCCCGTCGCCACGCAGCGGAAAAACGTGAGATCCTGCCGGATCCCAAATTCGGAGATCCGGTCCTCAACAAGTTCATGAATTGCCTCATGTTCGACGGCAAGAAGTCGGTTGCCGAGAACATCGTCTACGGCGCTTTCGACGTTATCGGGAAGAAGACGGGCAACGACCCGGTGGCGATTTTCCACGAGGCGCTGGAGAACGTCAAGCCGGCCATCGAGGTCCGCTCCCGCCGGGTCGGCGGCGCCACCTATCAGGTGCCCATCGAAGTGCGCACCGACCGGCGTCTGGCGCTGGCCATCCGCTGGCTCATCGAGACCGCCCGCGCCAGGTCGGAGAACACCATGGTCGAGCGGCTGTCGGGAGAACTGCTCGATGCCTCCAACAACCGCGGCGCGGCGGTCAAGAAACGGGAAGACACCCATCGCATGGCGGAGGCCAACAAGGCCTTCTCCCATTACCGCTGGTAGTCCTGCCCTCCCAAGGCACCTCCGCTATGGCTCGCACCACCCCACTCGGCAACTACCGCAATATCGGCATCATGGCCCACATCGATGCCGGTAAGACCACCACGACGGAGCGCATCCTCTATTACACCGGCCGGTCCTATAAGATCGGCGAGGTCCATGACGGCACCGCCACCATGGACTGGATGGAGCAGGAGCAGGAGCGCGGGATCACCATTACCTCCGCCGCCACCACCTGTTTCTGGAAGGACCACCGCATCAACATCATCGACACGCCGGGCCATGTCGACTTCACCATCGAGGTGGAGCGCTCGCTCAGGGTGCTTGACGGCGCGGTCGCGGTGTTCGACGGCGTCGCCGGCGTCGAACCCCAGTCGGAAGCCGTCTGGCGCCAGGCCGACAGATACGAGGTCCCGCGAATCTGTTTCGTCAACAAGATGGACCGTGTCGGCGCCGATTTCTTCCGCTGCGTCGACATGATCGCCGATCGCTTGGGCGCTCAGCCTTTGGTGATGCAGCTCCCCATCGGCGCCGAGGCCGACTATGCGGGTGTCGTCGATCTCGTCACCATGAAGGCGACGGTTTGGAAGGATGAGGGGCTCGGCGCCGAGTTCACCATCGGGGACATTCCCGCCGATCTCGCCGAACAGGCCGCCGAGTACCGTTCCAAGCTGGTCGAGACGGCGGTGGAATTGGATGACGGCGCGCTCGAGGTCTATCTCGAGGGGCAGGAGCCGGACGAGGCGACGCTCAAGAGCTGCATCCGCAAGGGCGCCATTTCCGGCGTTTTCGTTCCCGTGTTCAACGGCGCCGCCTTCAAGAACAAGGGGGTGCAGCCCCTGCTCGACGGGGTCATCGATTACCTGCCGGCGCCCACCGACGTGGCGGCGATCCGCGGCGTCGTGGCCGACGGCGAAGAGGCCATCGAACGCCAAAGCTCCGATGACGAGCCCTTCGCCGCCCTCGCCTTCAAGGTCATGACCGATCCTTTCGTCGGCTCGCTCACCTTCATCCGCATCTATTCCGGCGTGCTGCTCGGCGGCGACCAGGTCAGGAACTCGGTCAGGGGCAAGCGCGAGCGCATCGGGCGGATGCTGCTGATGCACGCCAATTCCCGCGAGGACATCAAGGAAGCGCGGGCCGGGGACATCCTGGCCCTGGCCGGGCTCAAGAACACCGCCACCGGCGACACCCTTTGCGATGCCGGCAATCCGGTCGTTCTCGAACGCATGGACTTCCCCGAACCGGTCATCGAGGTCGCGGTCGAGCCGAGAACCAGGGGCGACCAGGAGAAGATGTCCCAGGCCCTGTCGCGCCTTGCCGCCGAGGACCCCTCCTTCCGCGTCACTTCCGACGCCGAGAGCGGCCAGACCGTGATCAAGGGCATGGGCGAGCTCCACCTCGAGATCATCGTCGACCGCCTGAAACGGGAATTCAAGGTCGACGCCAATGTCGGCGCGCCTGCCGTCGCTTACCGCGAGACCATCACCAAGACGATCGAGACCGATTACATCCACAAGAAGCAGACCGGCGGCGCCGGCCAATACGCGCGAGTCAAAATCCGGTTCGAGCCGCTCGGGCAGGGCGGGGGCTATGAGTTCAAAAACGCCGTGTTCGGGGGCGCGGTGCCCAAGGAATATCTGCCCGGTGTGAAGAAGGGACTGGAGAGGGCCAAGGAATCCGGGATCCTCGTCGGATTCCCGGTCATCGATTTCAAGGCGACGCTGATCGACGGCGATCACCACGACGTCGATTCTTCCACCATCGCCTTCGAGATCGCCGCGCAAGCGGCCTTTCGTGAAGGCATGAGAAGGGCGGGACCGGTCCTGTTGGAGCCCATGATGCGGATCGAGGTGGTGACGCCGGAGCAGTACATGGGCGACGTCATCGGCGACCTCAAGAGCCGTCGCGGCCAGGTCGCGGGTCTGGACCAGCGCTCCAACGTCCGGATCGTCTCGGGCCTCGTGCCCCTGGCCAATATGTTCGGTTACGTCAGTACGCTCCGCTCCATGAGCCAGGGGCGTGCCCAGTTCACCATGCATTTCGATCATTACCAACGAGTGCCCCAGGCGGTCGCCGACGAGGTTCGCGCCAAGTTGGCGTGACCGGATTTGATCGGGAAATCGGCGACAAACGGAGACTAAGGCGATGGCGAAGGAGAAATTCCAGCGGACGAAGCCGCACTGCAATGTCGGCACGATCGGTCATGTCGATCACGGCAAGACGACGCTGACGGCGGCGATCACGAAGGTGTTGGCGGAGACC
>JACZQV010000108.1 GCA_022545545.1 Pseudomonadota bacterium | reverse complement strand
AGGCAGTCGCGGCGAGCCCGACAGGCTGATACACGCTCCAGCCGAGGCGAATTCCGCCTGAAAGGGCGGTTCGACAAATATCCATCCTCTACGGTTAAAGCGAACCCGCGCACGAAAAAGTGCGCGGGCCTTGGTCAACCGCGCCATGCCGCAGTGGTGCGGCGTCAGTCTGTGAGGAGCCTGCCCGTCAGTCTTTTGCTGCCCGCGATACAATGACCCGCCCGCGTCCCCGGCATTTTGAGAGTGTCTAGCCCCGCTTGGCTATTTGGTTTTGGCAAGCACGCGAACAATAGCGACATGGCCTGACGCCAGTGTTGTTACGGCACCGGGATCAAAGGCGGGACGCTCGATGCCCGACACCGAATGGTCCCGAACCGGGGCGTTTAGTCTGTCTAAGATACTCAGCCCTTCGGCGTCGAAAAGCCACCATGCCGCGACAGCCGCCGCGATGTACGTCGGGGCCACTATCAAAGCGCCGGTGGGGGTTTCAGTAGCCATGTCCAACAATTGTATCGGACGCGCCGCAAGGCTGTCCACTTTACGCCGCGCAGGCCACCGTGGTCCCTCATCCCGTTGACACCCGCCCCCAACCGAGTTGATAGTATCTATGGCAGGTACAATCGCGTCGGGGGAGAGCCAATGGCTGCGAAATCGGGGATTACCGAGACCAATCTTACCAAGGGCCAGTTGCGCAAACTGAATGCCCTGCGAAAATCCGTGGGTCCGGCCATAGGGGAGCGGGCGTTCGTGAAATGGCTTAAGAAAGCCAACTCGGAAAAGAACACGGAAGGCGACAGAAACGCCGATCTGATCGCGGAGGCGGTGCAAAGGGTACTTAGGGATAGGCGGTTAAGGATTCCGCGTGGCGGCTATCTGGTGAGGCGCGTTCGCGGCTGGGTGCTTGTTGAGAGGACGGCAGCTAAGTAAGCCCGCATGACTCTCGGGGGCACGATAATCCCTTGAAGCTGTTGAAAAAGCCGTTGGTTTCGGCGGATCGGTTTTTGCCGGGTTGATTTTCGGTTGTTGTTCTTCGGGGTCAGGCCTTCCCTTGCCATCCCTCAGGCGGGTTTGACCTTGAGCCGGTCGAGGTGTTTGACCGGTCTCTTGAGGTTTTGGGCGGTGGCCGGCCACGAGGAACCGCTCGGAGGCGTTCCTCAGGCGGCGCAGACACAACCGTCTCGGATCGATGAGCGGTCCGGCTCCGGACGCCCTTGCGCTTCCCGACCCCAATCGTGCTAAAGTTCCGGTCCTGAACATCGACTTCCGGGGAGATTCTCTTTCCCGGCCCGCCGACTGGACGTTTCCCGGTGAGCAAGGTAGCGGAAAATCGCGCCGGTGCCATTGAGGCCGGGCCGGTGCCGTTGAGGCCGGGCCGGTGCCGTTGAGGCTGGGAAGGTCGTGTTGTGGGGTGTGACGGATGGAACTGACGAGAAGCATGGCGCTGTTTCGCCGGACCAAGGCGCTGGAAAACGAGATCGATGAGTTTCTCGACAAGCTTTCCGAGTCCGCCTTGGTGTTCAGGCAGGCGATAGAGCTTTATCTTAGCGACGGACCGGGAGCGGGCTTCGACGAAAAGTTGCGCCAGGTGAATGAGCTCGAAAGCCGCGCCGATCAGTTGCGCCGGGGCATCGAGACCCAGCTCTATTCCCAGACCCTGATTCCGGAGTCGCGCGGCGACGTCCTCGGCCTTCTGGAGAACCTCGATTCGATCCTCAACCTTCTCGAGGGCACGCTTTGGGGCTTTTCCATCGAAACTCCCGACATCCCGGAGGAATTCGTGAAGGATTACAGGGGGCTGACGGAGATGGCGGTGCTGTCGGTGGAAGCCATCGTCATGGCGTCGCGCGCCTTCTTCCGCGATCACGAAACGGTGGGCGATCACATGTACAAGGTGATGTTCTACGAGAAAGAGGCCGACAAGGTGAGCACCAAGCTGAAACGGGAGATTTTCGGCCAAGCCGATTTGCACCTCAGCCACAAGATGCACCTCAAGTCCTTCACCGAACATATCGATAACGTCGCCGACAAGGCCGAAGACGTCGCCGACCGGCTGTCCATTTACGCCATCAAACGGTCGATCTAGAGCACTTCGTTTCCATGGACATCGCGGTTCTGATTTTCCTCACCAGCGGTTTGTTCCTCGGCTGGTCGCTGGGCGCCAACGACGCCGCCAACGTCTTCGGCACCGCGGTCGGCACGCGGATGATCCGGTTCTCCACCGCCGCCGCGATCTGCGGCGTCTTCGTCATCCTCGGCGCCGTTATCAGCGGCGCCGGCGCCGCCCATACCCTGGGCAGGCTGGGGTCGGTGAACGCGCTGGCCGGCTCGTTCATGGCGGCGTTCTCCGCCGGCCTCGCGGTTTACGTGATGACCAAGTTCGGGCTACCGGTCTCCACCACCCAGGCCATCGTCGGCGCCATCATCGGCTGGAACCTGTTCAGCGAGACCCTGACCGATACCAACGCGATGACCAAGATACTCGCCACCTGGGTGGTCTCCCCCTTGCTCGCGGCCGTGATCGCCATCTTGCTGTTCAAGCTGGTGACGCGGGTCCTGCGAATCGCCAAGCTTCACATATTGCGGACCGATGCCTACACCCGCCTGGGCCTCGTGCTCGCCGGCGCCTTCGGCGCCTACAGCCTCGGCGCCAACAACATCGGCAACGTCATGGGCGTGTTCATCTCGTCCTCGCCCTTCACCGACTTTTCCCTCGCCGGGTGGGTCAACGTCTCCTCGGTGCAGCAGCTTTTCCTGCTTGGCGGGCTCGCCATCGCCGTCGGCGTCGTGACCTATTCGAAGCGGGTCATGCTGACCGTCGGCGGCGGTCTGTTGCCGTTATCGCCGGTGGCGGCCTGGGTGGTGGTGATGGCCCATTCGATCGTCCTGTTCCTGTTCGCGTCCCAGGGCCTCGAGCGGCTTCTCGCCAGCTACGGACTGCCCACCATCCCCCTGGTTCCGGTGTCGAGCTCCCAGGCCGTCATCGGCGCCGTCCTCGGCATCGGCCTTTTGAAGGGAGGCCGGGGGCTTAGATGGAGGCTGCTCGGCGGTATCGGCGCCGGTTGGCTGCTGACGCCGGTCATCGCCGGCGTCGTTTGCATGGTCGGCCTGTTCGTCATGCAGAACGTGTTCAACCAGCAGGTCTACCGTCCCGTGGCCTACGAGATTTCCCAACCGGTCATCGACCGTCTGGCGCGCGCCGGCATGGCGCCGGGGGCGATAAGCGGCCTCGAGGGCAGGAGGTTCGCTTCGGCGGTGCGCTTCGACCGCGCGCTCGACGCGAAGGAGCGGCTCGGTCCCGAGGACAAGGCCAAGCTCATGGCGTACGCCGAGCTCGACGAGATGACCATCGATCCCGGACGTCTCGGCCTCGTCGAGACGGGCTGGTTGACCATCGGGCAGACGCGCGCCTTGCGCCGGCTCTCGGGACGCACTTTCACCCATAAATGGATGCTCGCCGAAGCCCTGATGGAGGAGAGTGCCGGGTGGAAGCCGCTGGCCGACAACATGGCCAACAAGGCCTATAACAAGGAGCTCGGCGACAAGCTCGATTTCCTCTACCGCACCTTCCGCGCCGCCCGTTAAACCGGCGCGGTCTTGGCCGCGGCCGACTCGGCGTCCCCGTCCTCGCGCGCCCCGGGGTCCTCGCGCCCCCTGGGCGCGTCGAAGGCAACCAGGTTCAGCGCCTTGCCGTCGATGGCCAGCGCCAGCTTGCCGTGCTTTAGGGCCAGCGCATCGTCGCCGAACACCTGACGCCGCCAGCCCGAAAGCGCCGGCACCTCCGCCGCGTCGTCGGCGGCGATCTGTTCGAGATCGTTGCTGTTCGCCACCAGCTTCCGGGCGACGTCGAATTCCTCGCATTTCGCCTGCAACAGCACCTTCAACAGATCGACCACCGGTTTCAGCCCGCGCGGCAGCGGCTTGATGCGGGGCGGGAGGGGGCATTGATCGTCGGGCACGGCGAGGCCGCGGGCGACGGCGGCGAGGATTCCCTCGCGCGTTTGCGGGCTGCGGCTGTTGCGCGCGAGGCCGCGGGTGCGGGCGAGTTCCTGCTCCGATTGCGGCCCATGGGCGGCGATATCGAGAAGAATATCGTCACGAAGGACCCGGTTGCGCGGCACGTCCCGGCTCTGGGCCTCGCTCTCGCGCCAGGCCGTGACCTCGCGAAGCACGGCATAGAAGCGCGGGCTGGAGCTTTTGGTTTTGAGCCGCCGCCACGCCTCTTTGGGGTCCTGGGCATAGGTTCCGGGCGCGGTCAACCCCCCCATCTCCTCGTCCAGCCAGCCGGAGCGACCGGTCCGTTCGATGCGACGGCTGAGCTTGTCATAGGCGGTGCGCAGGTGGGTGACATCGGACAGCGCGTAGTCGAGCTGCTTATCGCTCAGCGGCCGGTGCGACCAGTCGGTAAAGCGCATGGACTTGTCGATGCGCGCCTTGGCGAGCTTCGCCACCAGGGTCTCGTAACCGACGGCATCGCCGAAGCCGCACACCATGGCGGCGATCTGCGTGTCGAACAACGGCGCCGGCACGGCGCCGCTCAAGCGGTAGAAGATCTCGATGTCCTGACGCGCCGCGTGGAAGACCTTGAGGACCTTCGGATCGGCCATGAGGCCGAGGAGGGGAGCGAGATCCAGACCTTCCGCCAGCGCGTCGACGACGGCAGCGTCGTCGGGCCCGGCGAGTTGCACCAGGCAGAGCTGCGGCCAGTAGGTCCTGACCCGCATGAACTCGGTATCGACGGTGACGTAATCGGCTTCGGCCAGGCGTTGGCAAAACCCGGCGAGGGAGGCGCTATCGGAAATGACCTGCATGGCGGCAAGCTATACACGAAAACCCCCGTCCGCCAAAGCAAAGCGGCGGGGAAGTTCCAAATACTCTTGCCGCGGCCGGGACAGCGGACGGACCCGGCGGGTTCAACGGCGTGATCCTGTGGCCGCATCAGGCAAGCTTGACAAACGGCGCTCTTCCATGTGCTTTAGCGCCGGAGATGAGGTTCGGATTTTAGCGCCGGAGATGAGGTTCGGATTTTCGCGCAGCCGATCGCCGGGCCGGCCGGCGGGCGATTTACGACAGATCTGAGAGGCGATCGGTGCATCCCTATCGGACCCACGACTGCGGCCAGCTTCGGGCGGAGGATGTCGGCACGGAGGTCCGCGTTTCCGGCTGGATTCACCGCAAGCGCGACCACGGCAATCTCCTGTTCATCGATCTGCGCGACCATTACGGCCTCACCCAATGCGTGATCAGTTCCGAGAACCCGGTCTTCAAGACCGCCGAAAGCGTGCGCCTCGAAAGCGTCATCACCGTGACCGGTCCGGTGGTGGCGCGCTCGCCCGACACCGTCAACCCAAGGCTTCCGACCGGCCAGGTGGAGGTTTCGATCGGCGAAATCGTGGTCCAGGCCGAGGCCGATCCGCTGCCGCTGCAGGTGAACTCCGACACCGACTACGGCGAGGAGACGCGGCTGCGCTACCGCTTCCTCGACCTCAGGCGCGACAAGATGCAGCGCAATATGGTGCTGCGCAGCCGGTTCATCGCGTCGATCCGCCGGCGCATGACGGCGGCCGGGTTCCTCGAGTTCCAGACGCCGATCCTGACCTCGAGCTCGCCCGAGGGCGCGCGCGACTATCTGGTGCCGAGCCGCAATCATCCCGGCCAGTTCTATGCCCTGCCCCAGGCGCCTCAGCAGTTCAAGCAGCTATTGATGATCGCCGGGTTCGACAAGTATTTCCAGATCGCGCCGTGTTTCCGCGACGAGGACGCCCGCGCCGACCGCTCGCCGGGCGAGTTCTATCAACTCGACTTGGAGATGTCCTTCGTCACCCAGGAAGACGTGTTCGCGGCGATCGAACCGGTGCTGGCGGGCGCGTTCGAGGAATTCGCCGGGGACCGCGCCGTCACCAAGCCGCCCTTTCCGCGCATCGCTTATGACGAAGTGATGCTGCAATACGGCACCGACAAACCCGATCTTCGCAACCCGCTTCGTATTTCCGACGTATCGGATGTATTCCGGGATGCGGAATTCTCCCTGTTCGCCAAGGCGGTGGCCCAGGGCGGGGTGGTGCGGGCGATCCCCGCGCCCGACACCGCCGGCCGGCCGCGCAGCTTCTTCGACAAGCTCAACGACTGGGCCCGGGAGGAGGGCTGGCCGGGGCTCGGCTACATCGTCTTCGCCGATGGCGGGGGCAAGGGGCCGATCGCCAAGTTCCTCGATGGCGGGCGGATGGAGCAGCTCAAACAGACCGCCGGCGTCGGCGACGGCGATGCCGTCTTCTTCGCCTGCGGCAAGGCCAAGGCCGCCGGGCAACTCGCCGGCGAGGCGCGCAACAAGCTGGGCGCGGATCTCGGGCTTCTCGAGCCCGACTGCTTCCGCTTCTGCTGGGTGGTCGACTATCCGATGTACGAGTTGGACGAGGAAACCGGCGAGATCGGCTTCAGCCACAACCCCTTCTCGATGCCCCAGGGCGGTCTCGAGGCGCTGGAGAACCAGGATCCATTGACCATCAAGGCCTATCAGTACGACATCGTCTGCAACGGCGTCGAACTCTCGAGCGGCGCGATCCGCAACCATCTGCCCGAGATCATGTACAAGGCCTTCGAGATCGCCGGTTACGGCAAGGAGACGCTGGAAGAGCGGTTCGGCGGGCTGCTTAGCGCGCTCAAGTTCGGCGCGCCGCCCCATGGCGGCTCGGCGCCGGGGATCGACCGCATGGTCATGCTGCTCGCCGACGAGCCCAACATCCGCGAGGTCATCCTGTTCCCGATGAACCAGCAGGCCCAGGACCTGCTGATGCAGGCACCGGCGGAGGTCGATGAGAGGCGCCTCAAGGAGCTCAGCATCCGGCTCGATCTGCCGAAGCCGAAGGCTTGAACGCCCGGCCCATCCTTCCATCACCGCGTGCGGTCGGACCCGTCCTCGAACGGTTACTCGCGTGATGAAGGCCGGGAAAAGGCGCGGGCCGCCTATTCGGCGGCGGTGATGAAGGCGAGAGAGGATTTCTTGCGTTTGTTGCAATACATCGCCATATCGGCGCGGGCCACCAGATTGTCTTCTTCGTCATGGGGCCCGAACGGCTCGACACCGAAGCTGGCGTTGATCTGAATCTGTAACTTGGCGACAGCGGCCACGGAACGGTTGAGCACGCGGTTGAGTCCGCGCGCCCGCTTGAAGCCGTCGCGCCAACTGGTCTGCACCATCAGCACCGCGAACTCGTCGCCGCCGAGCCGGGCGACGATGTCGGTCTGGCGCACGTTGGCGTTGAGGATCTTGGCGGTGTGGCACAGCACCTCGTCGCCGACGGCATGACCGTAGGCGTCGTTGATGGCCTTGAAATTGTCGAGATCGCAAACGACCAACACGCCGAGATCGCCATAGCGCTTGGAAGACGCCAGCGCGCGGCGAAGTTGGTCATTGAAGCCACGGCGGTTGAGGAGCGCCGTCAGCTCGTCGATGATCGCCAGGTTCTCGAGATACTGGATGCGCGCGTTTTGATCGGCGAATCGCTGCTGGACTTCACTTGCCGCCGCCAACGCCCGCGCGAGCAGGGGCCGCTCGCCGTTGGTCCGCTCGGGCTCGACGGATTCGAGCAGGCGGCCGGCCAAGGCGCCGACGTCGGCAATCAACTGGGCGTCCCGCAATGAACGGGGGCCCGATTTGCCGTTGGGTTTCGTCACTTGGCGCTTCATTTACTTCACCCTTGCCACGACATGGGTAAAATTTCTCCGGGGAAATTAAACGCAAACACCGTGCCAAATGCGAAAAGCACCGGATTTCAAGGGGTTGATGGAATCCGGTGAGGGCAGGATTTGCCATGGGGCAAGAAGTGTCACGACCTTTGCCTGGTTGCTGGGAAGGGATTGCCGCCCGCCTATGAAAGTCAGTACTGGGGGGCCGTACCATTTCCGTAACGCCTTTGACTCCGGCCTCTTTCGGGCCGGGGGAGGGGGGAGTACCCCTTGTCGTCCTTCTGTGTTAAGGGGTATTAGAGAGCGCCGGTGAAGGGCGGCGCAATCCGGTCTCTTAAGTCTGGGGCCCATTCGGTGATTGGCGAAAGGCGTTGTTATGGTCGGCTGGCAGGGCTTGATTTCGCGGATTTCGTTGGCGGCTCTCCTGGTGTCCACCGCCTTTGGTCCGGCGGCCGGGGCCGTCGATCTGGCTCCCCACCGCGCCATCTACAGCATGAAAATGGGCAAGATTCGCGCCGGCAGCGCCATCGTCGATACGCGCGGCGCCATGTACCTGGAATGGGCGAGATCCTGCGAAGGATGGACGCTGACCCAGAGGGTGCGGCTCAAATTGATCGACACGGAGGGCGATGCCGTGGACACCGATTCCAGCTTCTCGAGCTGGGAGTCGGAGAGCGGACTGAGTTACCGTTTCACCGTGCGCAACCTGCGCAACGGCAAGGTGAGCGATGATCTCGGCGGCAAGGCCACGCTCGCGGGCAAGGGCAAGGCCGGCACGGCTGTCTTTGAGCGTCCCAAGGGCAAGAATTTCCACCTGCCGAAAGGCTCGATATTCCCGACAGAGCACGTGGTGCAGCTGATCGAGTGGGCACAGGCGGGTAAAAAGCGCCTGTTTCGCGTGGTTTTCGATGGCGCCAGCCTGGACGGGCCTCTGGAGATCAACGCCATCATCGGCTCGTTGATCAAAGGCAAGAAGGACGCCGAGGAAGCCTTGACCAGCCGCCCCTCCTGGCGTATGCGCCTCGCCTTCTTCCCGGTGAAAGCCCGTGCGTCCACGCCCGATTACGAGCTCGGCGTGCGCCTGTTCGACAATGGGGTGGCGGAGGATTTCGTTCTCGATTACGGCGACTTCACCGTTCTCGCCAAGCTCGAGAAGATCGAGGCGCTTCCCCGGCCGAGTTGCTGACCGAGGCGACCCGCTTCAATCCCCCCAGTACTTACTTTCATCGGGCCACAGCCAGGCCGCCCCCCGGACGCCGCTCGAATCCCTATGGACCGGCGGCTTCAGGCGGGTCTCCACCTCGTCGGAGAAGACGAAAGGCGCCCAAAGCTCAGGCACATTGCCATACAGCCTGTCGACGTTCGACATCCCGCCGCCGAGGACGATCACCTCGGGATCGACGATGTTGATGACGCTTGCCAGCGCCCGGGCGAGCCTCTCTTCATAGCGCTCGAGTGCCGCCTCCGCTTCCGCCTCGGTCGCGCCGCCGGCCTCGGCCAAGGCCACGATCCTTTCGGCCGTCGCCTCGCGTCCCGTGGCCGCCAGGTAGTCCCGCTCCAGGCCCGTGCCCGAGACGAAGGTCTCGATGCAACCCTTGTTGCCGCAATAACAAATCGGTCCCGGCCGCTCGTCGTCCCGAGGCCACGGCAGCGGGTTGTGGCCCCATTCGCCGCCGATGGCGTTGACGCCGGTCAGCACTTTGCCGTCGATCACGATGCCGCCGCCGCAGCCGGTGCCAAGGATAACGCCGAAGACCGTCCGCGCCCCCGCCCCCGCCCCGTCGGCCGCTTCCGAGAGCGCGAAGCAGTTGGCGTCGTTGGTAAGGCGCACCGGACGTTCGAGCGCCTCGGCCAAGTCCTTGTCGAAGGGCCGGCCGATCAACCAGGTGGAATTGGCGTTCTTTATCAGACCCGTGTCCGGCGAGATCGTGCCGGGGATGCCAAGTCCGACGCTGCACTTCCGGCCCAGCTCCCGTTCGATCTCGAGGACCAAGGCCGTGATGGCGCCGACGGTGCCGGCGTAATCCCCTTTCGGGGTGTCGATACGCCGGCGGGCGAGTTCACGGCTGGCGGCGTCCAAGGCGATGGCCTCGATCTTGGTGCCGCCGACATCAACACCGATGCGCATCGCCGAGCGTACTAGTACTTACTTTCATAGAAGGGTGACACATCTGACGGCCTTGCGGGTTCTGTGGCCCGGAGCGTGGTCCGCCGTGATGGGGGCGCATCACAAGGGCCGCGCGAGGTGAGCGTAAGCGCCCGCAAGGCCGCCCGAAGGGTCGTTTTTCGCGGCCACCGGAGGGCGTATGCGACGCTTGACGATGTCCAGACACTC
>JACZQV010000107.1 GCA_022545545.1 Pseudomonadota bacterium | reverse complement strand
CGTCACCGCCGCTTGACGATGTCCAGACACTCGCCTCGGCGAAGCCTCCGGCGGAGCCAGGGTCGCCGGCGCGACGCTTCCTCCCCGGAGGCCGCGAAAAGACGATCATATGTATCACCCTTCTATGAAAGTAAGTACTGGGCCCAAATGTCCTCGAGGAGGATCTTGACGCCGAGGCCGATCAGCACCAGCCCGCCGACGATTTCCGCCTTCTTGCCCAATAGCGGGCCGAATACCCGGCCGAGATGAACGCCCACCGCCGCCGCCGCGAAGGTGACGGCGCCGAGGATCGAGGCGGCGGAGACGATGGCGACATCGAGGAACGCCAATGTTACGCCGATGGCGGCTTCATCGACGTTGGTGGCGATCGACAGGGTGAGGAGGGCGAGGGGGGAAAGCGCGCTCCTCTCCTTGGGGTCGCGCCGGTGCCGCAAACCTTCGACGATCATGGCGACGCCGATGATGGCGAGAAGCCCGAAGGCGATCCAGTGGTCCCATTCGGTCACGATCTCGCGGAAATAGGACCCGAGACCCCATCCCAGCACGGCAAAGAGTAGGGCAAAGGCGCCGAAAGGGGCGCCGATCTTCAAGCCATCGAGGAACGTCGGCCGCCCGAGCGCCACGCCCGCGACGATGGCCGCGGCGAAGGCGTCCATCGAAAGTCCAAGCGCGACGAGGAAGAGGGTCGGGAGACTCATCGGTTCAAGCGATCATCCGCCGCCCCCCCGGTGACGTCCCAAGGGCGGGAAGATCCCACGAACGCCGCTGACGGCAAGTGAAACCACCGGGGATGGCCCGCGCCCGCTCTATTCTTCCGCCAGCCAGCCCTCGATCAGGCGGCGCGAGATGGAGACCGGGCGGGGCAGCCGCAACTTGGCGCCATCACCGGCCGCGAAGGCCCTGATCTCGTCCCGCGTCAGCCAGCGGGCGTCCACCAGCTCGTCGTCATCGAGGCGGATATCGGTGGTTACCGCACGGGCCGTGAAGCCGAGCATCAGGGACGCCGGGAACGGCCATGGCTGGGAAGAATGATAGCGCACGTTCTCGACCACGATGCCGGTCTCCTCCATGACCTCCCGCGCCACCGCCTCCTCCAGGCTTTCGCCGGGCTCGACGAAGCCGGCGAGGACCGAATACATGGGCTCGGTCCGCCCCACCTTTCGCGCCAGCAGGCATTTGTCGCCGTCGCTGACCAGCATGATCACCACCGGGTCGGTGCGCGGGAAATGGTGGGTGGCGCAGGAGGGGTTTTCGCAGACCCTGAGGTGCCCCGCCTCGCGCATCGACGTGGTCCCGCCGCAGACGGAGCAGAACCGGTGGCGCCGGTGCCAGTGCATGAGCCCCCTGGCGTAGGAAAGCAGCGCGCCGTCCCGCCGGTCGAGGAGCTGGCCCATGTCGCGAAGCTCGACCAAATCGCCCCTGTCCCTGAGCTCCGGCCGGCTCAGGGGGTCCTCGATGTGGGAGATGTCGACGGCGAAGCGGGCATCGCCGGCGATGAGGCCGAGCAGCGCCAATTCGGCGCCGTTGCCGGCCAGGGTCCTGGCCTCTCCGACGGCGAGCATCACCGGCCTTGGCGCGTCGCCCATGGAGACGAGATTGGCGCCGCGCCAGACCGGCAGAACCCGGCACGAGGGGTGGGCGACCCGCCGTTCGATCCACGCCGCGTCCTTGCGGAAATTCGCCGCCCGGTCTATGCCGGCGCCGGCGAAGATGTTGGCATTCTTGTTCTCCATCTTCATGTCCGCGCCCACATGTTCACCCCCCTCGCCCGGGGCGGGATCGCGTCCCCGACGGCGCGTCCTTCAGCCGGAAGAGCGTCACCGCGAACCAGCCCCTGTCATCGGTCCAGGCCGCGACCTCCTCCCATCCCTTGGCGGCGAACTCGGCGGCAAGCGCGGCGCGGTCGAACTTGCCGGAAATCTCCGTCCTGATCGTCTCCTCCGCCTTGAACGTGACCTCGAAGCCGAGATCCTTCAAGGCCACGGTCTGATCGCCGAGGCTCCTCAGATGCATCTCGATCCAGTGTCGGTCCACATCGTAGAAGGCGTGGTGGGCGAAGCCGTCAAGCACGAAGTTGGCGCCGAAACGCCTGTTGAGGTGGCGCAGGATATTGAGGTTGAACGCCGCCGTGACGCCCTGGGAATCGTTGTAGGCGGCTTCCAGGATGTCCTTGTCCTTGTGCAAATCGGCGCCGATGAGGAAATATTCGCCGGGCGCCATGGCCGAGGTGGCCGATTCGAGGAAGACGCCGCGCTCCTCGGCGTCGAAATTGCCGAGCGTGCCGCCGAGGAACATCAGCATCCGCGACGCCGAGGAGCGCGGCCCCAGCGCGGCGAAGGCCTGCTCATAGGTGCCGGAGAACCCCTGGATGTGCAGATCCTCGTAAAGCGACAGCAATTCCCGGGCCGACGCTTTCAGCATCCCTTCGCTGACATCGATGGGGAGGAAGCGCAGGGGGTGGCTTCGTTGCGCGTGAGCCTCGAGTAACAGCCGTGTCTTCTGGGCGTTGCCGCTGCCGAGTTCGACGAGCTCCGACGGACCGGTCAGCCGGGCGATTTCGGGCGCCGCGCGCTCGAGGATATCGCGCTCGGTGCGGGTCAGATAATACTCGTCCAACTCGCAGATCCTCTCGAACAACGCCGAGCCGCGATCGTCGTAGAAATAGCGGCAGGGCAGGGTCTTCTGAGCCTGGCTAAGTCCGGCGATCACGTCGCTGCCGTCGTCGGTCTCCCCGGCGGGACCGGAAAGCCTGGTGTATTCGAAACGGGCGGCTTCCTTGACCACGCGCATGTGCTTTTCCTTTTCATCCCGCGCCCTGTGTGCGACTCTCACGCCCGCCAAAGACCCGCCGGGCGAGACGCGGTGGGCACGGGGATGATAGCAGGCCGGTGCGCCTCAAGGCAAAACCCAACCCGCATCGCCCGGTTCCTCGATCCCAACGGGGCCAAGCTTGACCCCTTTCCCAGGAGTTTCCCCAGCCCATGGGCGCCGCCGTCGCCATTTTCCTCGCGCTCTTTCCCGGAGCGGCCATAAGCCATTTCCACCGCACCGCCGTCTCGGTGATCGCGCCCGATCTCATGGCCGAGATCGGGCTGACCCACCAGGAATTCGGCACCATGGCGAGCGGCATGTTCTTCGGCATCGCGCTGGCCCAGATCCCCACCGGCATCCTGTTGGACCGCTTCGGCGCCCGGATCACCATTCCGGTGATGCAGATCATCGCCGTGGCGGGCACCGTCATGTTCGCCGCCGCCGACAGCCTGACGGACCTCTTCATCGCCCGTTTCCTCATCGGCGTCGGCTTCGGCAGCACCTTCATGGGCGGGCTGGTGGTGGCGGCGCGCTGGTTCCCCCGCGACCGCTTCGCCCTCGTCATGGCGCTGTTTCTCGGCGGCTCCTCGGGTATCGGCAACCTGCTGGCGGCGACGCCGATGGCGGCGCTCGCCGGCTGGATCGGCTGGCGCTGGGCTTTCGCCTGGGTGGCGGTGGCGACACTGATGGTGGCCCTGTTCACCTATCTGGTCGTGCGCGACGCGCCGCCGGATCATCCCTACCACAGCCGCCGGCCCGAAACCCTCTCCGCCGTGTTGAAGGGGATCGGCCCGCTGCTCAATACCCCCAAGCTCGCTTACATCATCGCCCTGGCCATGGTCGGCTATCCCACCCTGGTCGCCATCCTCGGCACCTGGGGCGGGCCTTACCTGCACGACGTTCACGGGCTCGACGGCATCGGCCGGGGCAACGTGCTTTCGGTGATGGCCGTCGCCGTGATCATCGGCTTGGTGTTCTTTGGCCCCTTGGACCGCTATTTCGACACCCGCAAGCGGGTGGTGATTTCGGGTGCATCCCTTGCCGCCGTCGTACTGGCTGTCCTGGCGATGGCGCCGGGGCTGGGCCTGTGGCAGGTGACGGTGCTGTTCGCCCTCTACGGCCTGCTCGGCTCCTTTTATGTCACCAACTTCGCCTTCGCCCGCTCGCTGTTCCCCGATCACATGGTCGGGCGCGGCATCACCATCGTCAATTTCGGCAACTTCATCGGCGTCGCCCTGACGCAAGTCATGACCGGCCTGATCGTCGGCCATTTCGCCGCCGCCGACGGCCCGGTGCCGGAACTGGCCTACCGGCTGGTGTTCGCCTATCTCGCCGCGGCGATGGTTCTGGTGCTGCTGTTTTACGCCCGCGTCCGGGATTCCAGACCGAGCGAGGACTGATACCAAAGATCCTTGAGGGCGCCCGGCGCGGCGTCACGTCCGCGCCGCGCCGGGCGCCGGAGAATTGCTTGCGCGATGGGTCGCGAAAACTGGTATAGTGCGCGCGGGAGGTTGGCGACGGACAGGCCCCTCGCCAACCCGGTCAGGTCCGGAAGGAAGCAGCCGTAACGGGGTTACGCTTGGGTCGCCCGCCGGCCTCCCACCTTGACCTCGGGCCGGGGACACCGGGTTTGAGCGCAAGTCTCCGGCCTTTCAGGGATCGAACCGGGCGTAATGAACCAACAGGTACCATCCCCCGATCCGGCCACGCCTTACCGTGTCCTTGCCCGCAAATACCGTCCGCTCACCTTTTCCGGGCTGATCGGCCAGGACATCATGGTGCGCACCCTTACCAACGCCATCGAGACCGACCGCTTGGCCCATGCCTATCTTCTCACCGGCGTGCGCGGGGTCGGCAAGACGACGACGGCCAGGATCATCGCCCGCGCGCTCAACTGCATCGGCGCCGACGGCAACGGCGGGCCGACGCCCGATCCTTGCGGGGCGTGCGAGCACTGCGTGGCGATCACCGAGGACCGGCACATGGACGTGCTGGAGATGGACGCGGCTTCACGCACCGGCATCGACGATATCCGCGACCTCATCGCCGGCACGAGCTACAGGCCGGTCTCGGCCCGCTACAAGGTCTACATCGTCGATGAGGTCCATATGCTCTCGGGCGCCGCGTTCAACGCCTTGCTCAAGACGTTGGAGGAGCCGCCGGAGCATGTGAAGTTCATCTTCGCCACCACCGAGGCGCGCAAGATCCCGGTCACCGTGCTGTCGCGTTGCCAGCGCTTCGACCTCAGGCGCGTCGGCGAGGAAACCCTGGCATCCTATCTCGCCGACATCGCCGCCAAGGAGGAAGCCGATATCGGCCAACGCGCGCTTGCCCTGATCGCCCGCGCCGCCGACGGCTCGGTGCGCGACGCGCTCTCGCTCCTCGACCAGGCCCTCGCCCACGGCGCCGCCGGTGAGACGGAAGGGAGATACGACGAGGACCAGGTGCGCGCCATGCTGGGTCTCGCCGACCGCACGCGCATCTTCGATCTGTTCGAGGCGGTGATGAAGGGCGAGGTCAAGCAGGCGCTGGAGATTCTCGAGGAACAACACGATGCGGGTGCCGACGCCACCATCGTCTTGTCCGACCTTCTCGAAGTCACCCACTGGCTGACCCGGGTCAAGATCGCGCCGGAGGTCGCCGACGACATCTCGGTGCCGGAGGCGGAACGGGTGCGCGGGAAGAAACTCGCCGAGAGCCTCGCCATGCCGGTTCTCGCCCGCGCCTGGCAGATGTTGCTCAAGGGGCTGGCGGAAGCGCAACAGGCGCCCAACCCGTTGCAGGCGGCGGAGATGGTGCTGGTCAGGACCGCTTATGCGGCGGAGTTGCCGGCGCCGGCCGAAATCATCAAGTCCTTGCAGCGGACGGGCGAAGCGCCCATGCAGACGCCGGCGCCGAAACCGGACGCCCCTGGCCTCGCGCCGCCACCGTCATCGACCGCCGGGGACGGGGTAAAGGCGGCCGGGGAGGACGCAGGACTGGCGCCGCCGTCGGAGCCCGTGGCGACCGGGCCCAGCCCGGTCGAGCCCAAGCCGGTGGGACCAAAGCCGGTGGGGAATGCGCCGTCGGCGCTGGGTTCGCCGGGCGTGAGTCTGGCGCTCAGCCCCGAACCGCCTCCCGTGCCCGAGGCGCCCGTGCCCGAGACGGCCGAGCCCGAACCCGCCGCCGATGCGCCGCCAAGGCCCGACGCCCCCAGGCCCGGCAGCTTCGCCGAGGTCGTCGAACTGTTCGCCGCCAAGCGCGAAGCGGTGCTTCAGGGCCATCTCTTGAGCGAGGTGCACCTCGTTCGCTTCGAGCCCGGCCGCATCGAATTCCGGCCCGGCGCCCATGCCCCGCGCGATCTCGCCAACCGGATGGGCGAGCTGTTGAGCCGATGGACGGGGGAGCGCTGGGTGGTCAGCGTATCGGCCGAAACCGGAGCGCCGAGCCTGGCGGAGCAGGCGGAAAGCTTGATGCGCAAGCGCCGGAAGGAGGCCGCCCGGCACCCGCTGGTTCGCGCCGCGCTTGAGACCTTTCCCGGCGCCAAGATCACCGAGGTTCGCGACATCGCCCCGGCCGATGGAGACGGGGACGCGGATTCGGGGACACCAGAGGGAGAGGACGGATAAGGATGAGTAACCTCGGCCAGATGCTGAAGCAGGCGCAGGAGATGCAATCCAAGATGGCGGAGATGCAGGCCAAGCTCGAGGGCGTCGAAGTCACCGGCGCATCGGGCGGCGGCCTGGTCACGGTGACGCTCGGCGGCAAGGGGGATGTGCGCAAGATCAAGATCGATCCCTCGATCGTCGATGCCGAGGACATCGAGGTCCTGGAGGACCTGATCACCGCCGGGGTCAACGACGCCAGGGGCAAGCTCGAGGCGCGCGTCGCCGAGGAAATGGCCAAGCTCACCGGCGGGCTCAACCTGCCGCCGGGGTTGAAGCTGCCGTTCTAGGGCGCATCGGCATTGAATGGAATCATTTAATCCCGATGCGCCCTGATCGCGGCGGGAGCCGCGAGCCGCCGCGTCAGCGGGCGTAAGCCTGCGTGGCGTTTGAACGTGGATTGATCGCCTGAGCGCGATCAATCCTGAAATGCTCTAGGAAAAGCGGGCGCCGCCGGACCTGCCCGTTTCGGCCAACCCCGCCGTCGGTAAACAGATCATGATCGGAACCGAGATCGAGCGCCTGATACAGCTCCTCGCCAAGCTGCCGGGCCTGGGGCCGCGCTCGGCGCGCCGCGCCGTGCTCTATATGATGAAACGGCGCGAAGCGGTGATGACGCCATTGGTCAAGGCGCTGGCGGAAGCCGCCGAGAAGATCGTCACCTGCCATAACTGCGGCAATCTCGATACCGTCGATCCTTGCGCGATCTGCGCCGATGGGCGGCGCGATCCGACGATCATCTGCGTCGTCGAGGAGGTCGCCGATCTCTGGGCGCTGGAACGGGCCGGGACCTACAAGGGCCGCTATCACGTGCTCGGCGGCGTGCTTTCCGCCATCGACGGGATGGGGCCGGAGGATCTCAATATCGCCGGCCTGATCGCCCGCGCCGGGGAGGTGGGGCTTGGCGAAGTGATCCTCGCCACCGGCGCCACCGTCGACGGCCAGACCACCGCCCATTACCTGACGGAGCGCCTCGCCGGGTGCGACGTCACGGTGACCCGTCTCGCCCAGGGCGTACCGGTGGGCGGCGAGTTGGATTATCTCGATGACGGCACCCTGAGCGCCGCGCTCAAGGCCCGCCGGCCGGCGTGACCCGGAAGATTAGACATTAATCGATAATAAGTTAAGAACTATATATAGGTGTAATTGCAATATGTTACGATTTTCTTTACCTTACAAAGACAGGCTCTAATTCCTTGGAATCTCTTGATTAGGCAAAAACGCGTTAATCGTCTGAAACGGCCTTCAACTGCGGCCCGATGGCCTCGACCTCGACCTCGGCCTCGGCCTCGGCTTCGATCTCCTCGATGGCCTCGATCTCCTCGATCTCGACTTCGGCGATCCGGTCGCCGCGCTTGGTGATCTTGTCGGTTGAGATGCGAATTTGACGAACGTCGTCGCTCGCCTGGTTGAAATGGCTTTGCAGTTTGCCGACCCGGTCGTCGAGGCGCATGACATCCTTGAGCAGGGTCTGGACCTCAACCTGGATCAACCCGGCCTGCTCGCGCATACGCACATCCCTGAGGACAGCGCGGATCGTGGTCAACATTGCCCAAAGAGTCGTCGGCGAAACGATCCACACGGTGGCTTGGTGCGACTCCTCCACGACCCCCCGAAAATTGGCGTGAATCTCGGCATAAACCGCCTCGCTGGGCAGGAACAGGAACGCCGATTCGGCGGTCTCGCCGGGCACGATGTACTTCTCGGCGATGTCGCGCACGTGCTTGCGCAGGTCGGCGGCGAGCGCCCGGCGCGCGGCGGTGATGGCCGGCTCCTCGCGCGCCGCGCACAGCGTCTCATAGCTCTCCAGCGGGAACTTGGAATCGATCGCGATCGATCCCGGCGGATTGGGCAGCTTGAGCAGGCAGTCGACACGCTTGCCGTTGCCGAGCGTCACCTGGAAGGCGTAGGCCGAAGGCGGCAGGATCTTCTCGACGATGTCGCGCAGCTGGATCTCGCCGAAGGCGCCGCGCGCCTGCTTGTTGGCCAGGATGTCCTGCAGGCCGACCACCTGGGTCGACAGCTCGGTGATGTTCTTCTGCGCCTTGTCGATGACCGCCAGGCGCTCGCGCAGGTCGGTCAGGGTGGTCTGGCTCTGGGTCGCCGATTCCTGCAGCCGGTCGCCGATGCGCTTGGAGAAGTCGACCAGGCGCTCCTCCACGGCCTTGGTGAGCGCGCGCTCCTGGGCCTGCAGGCGCTCGGCGAGCTGGGCCTGGGTCGCGGCCTGGCTCTCGGCCATCTGGGTCAGCCGGCCGGCGATCTCGGCCGCCGCGCCCGCGCCGCGCCCGCGCAGGAGCAGCACCGCGACCAGCGCGCCGACCGCCAGCGCGGCCGCGATGGCCAGGATCAGGGTCGGGTCCATGTTGCGCGCGACTCCGTAAAAAGTGTCGACTCCACGCTAGCACGGGACCCGCGCTTCGGGCAGGGAAAGGTGATGCCCTCGGGTTGGCGCCGAGAGAAAGCCCATCTATTCCGCGCGCCCCATCTATTCCGCGCGCAGGGGATCGGCCCCGATCGGCGCGGCGCCCTCCCGGCCGCGGTAGAAGCCGTTGGAGAAGGGCGCGAAGGCGGCCAGCTCCGAAAGCCGCGCCAGGGCCGCGCCGGCGCCCATGCAGCCGTCGGGCCCCGCGCGGCGGGACCGGTGAAGACTTACCCTAGGCACGACACCCGGCCCGGTGCCTTGACATAACTCAATTCCGCCACCGCCCCGGGCCGGGAAAGTCGGTCGATGCCCCCCTTCTACGTCGGCTTGACGCTCTCTTGGTAAGGCCATACCTAAGAGCCTCGAATGCCCAGGAAGATTTGTCGGAGCGCCCACGTCCATGGCCTTGCTTCCCATCATCATCGCTCCCGACCCCCGGCTGAAGCAGATCTCGGCGCCGGTCGCGCGCGTCGACGAAGCGACTCGCCGACTCATGGACGACATGCTCGAAACCATGTACCAGGCGCCCGGCGTCGGCCTGGCCGCGCCCCAGGTCGGCGTGCTCCGGCGGATCATCGTGCTCGACGCCTCCAAGAAGGACGAGGAGCGCCAGCCCTACGCCATGGTCAACCCGGAGTTGGTCCGGGTCTCCGACCAGGACATGCGCAGCGAGGAGGGCTGCCTGTCCCTGCCCGAGCACTACGCCGACGTGGTGCGCCCGGCCGCCATCCGGGTGCGTTACCTGGACCGCGAGGGCGAGATCCGGGAGCACGACGCGGAGGGGCTGCTGGCGACCTGCATCCAGCACGAGATCGACCACTTGGAGGGCATTCTCTTCGTCGACCACCTGAGCGCGCTCAAGCGCAACATGATCCTGCGCAAGCTGACCAAGGCGAAGAAGGCCGGCAAGGCGCCGGCCCCGGCCGTAGCGGCCAAGGCCATGTAATACCAAGGAGCGTTGATAATGACCCATAGAGATCGGGCAGGCGATCCGCCGGGTAGGAGGGAAGCCGCGGGCGATGCGGGACATCGTCAAGGCTTTCCGACGCCCTCCGGCGGTTCGCCCGCGCGACCGGAACGGCGGTTTCCCAAGGCTTTCGGGCTGCGTCGCGCATGGCTACCGATGTCCCGCATCGCCACGCCACGCGCTCCTGGCCGAAAGCCTTGGGAAG
>JACZQV010000106.1 GCA_022545545.1 Pseudomonadota bacterium | reverse complement strand
GCCCTTGTTCATGCCGTCGGCGATGCCCTGGTCGGGCTCCGATATCCGTTTGGCAATCTTTTCGCCGTACTTCTCGATGATCCCGAGGGTGCCATCCGTGGAGGCGCCGTCGACGATGATGTATTCGATCTCCGGATAGCTCTGCGCGATCACGCTCTGGATCGTCTGCTCGATGTATGTCTCGGCATCGTAGCAGACGGTGATCACCGTGATTGTCGGCACGCCTCCAGGTCCAGGTACTTGGGCCATGGCGGGAGTTATCGTTCCCGGCAGTGAAATGCGAAGGGCTTGCCGTCTTGCATAGGGTCGATGCAATCCTTATTCAATCCGATTCGTTAACCGGGCCGATTCGTTAACCGGACCGATTCGTTAACCGGAAATGAATGACAAAGGGTTAAACCTGCGCCCGGGCCGGAGCAGGGATATCGTACCATGAAGTTCTCCCTCTTATGTAAGCGCTACTATACCAACAAGGATCTGCTGAAAGACCGATTTGGCCGGCTTTATCATCTCCCGGTGCAGCTTGGCGCGCGGGGCCATGAGGGATGCGTGCTGGCCGTGGATTACCGCTCGAACGAGGCGGCGGCGCGGCTGAAGCCGGGCGATTTCGATTGGAGCCGGATCTTCGCGGGCGGCGTCCGCTGGTTTCACAGCGGCGGCATCTTCGCGGCGCTCTCTGAGAAGACGCCGGAGTTGATTATCGAGGGCATGAAGGCGGCAAAGGCCGCCGGGGCGGTGGTCTCGAAAGTTTCGGCCGTGGTCATCACCGTCCCCTAATTCGTTGCCAACAGGGTGGAGGAAAAGCCGACGTTGGTGGTGGCCGCCGTCAGCGCCGCGACGTTCGTTTTGCCGTCATCGAAGGTGACGAGGGCCGTTTTGTTCTTGAAGGAGACCTTGACGGTGCGCACGCCCGGCACCTCGGCGAGGACCTGCTTGACGATATAGGGACAGCTGGCACAGAACAGGTTGTCGATCTTGAGCGTCACCGTCCGCTCGGCGGCGAGAGCATCACCGGCGGCCAGAATTGCCATGGCGAGCGCCGTGATGGCGAGTATGGGTTTCATGGGTCTTGTCCTTCTCGCTCACACGCCGAGGATGACCGGGGCGGCGTAAGGGAACGCCAACGCCGCCGCGGTCAACGCCACCGAGCTCCACAGGACGGCCTTGACAATGCGCGCCCGTATCGGGCGGGCGCAGGGGGCGCCTTGGGCGCTGGCCGCCTTCGGCCTGCGGTAGACCATGTAAAAGCCGGTGCCAAGGAAGCCCGCGGTGACGGTCACGAAGACGGGCTGGTACGGCGCCAGAGCCGTCAGGTTGCCGATCCACGCCCCGGTCGCACCGAGGCTGAACAGGACCACCGGAACGATGCAGCATGACGATGCCGCCAGGGCGCCCAACACGCCACCGGCCGCCACCAGACCTTGGCCCATCGGACCGTCCCGCGGCACCCGGTCCGAGCGCGGCCCGGCCGGCGTGGTTTCGCGCCCCGGCGTTCTTTCCGAATCTTCGCTCACCACTCTCCGTGCTCCTTAATTCGACGTTGCGCTGCTAATATAGGACCTGTAGTAACTACAGGTTCAAGGCCTGTTTTTTGCGGACTTTCAGGAGGGAGAGATCATGGCAGGAGCGGACGCGCCCGACCTCGCCATCGGCACCTTGGCCCGGCTGACCGGGTGCAAGGTGGAGACCATCCGTTATTACGAGCGGATCGGGATTTTGCCCGAGCCGCCGCGCAATTCCGGTGGCCAGCGGCGGTACAGGGCCTGGCACCTGAAGCGGCTCAACTTCGTGCGCCGGGCGCGCGATCTCGGGTTTACGCTCGCCGACGTGCGCGGGCTGCTGCGGCTCGTCGACGAGCAGGACCACAGTTGCGAGGAAGTCCGGACGATGGCGCTCGGTCACCTCGAAGCGGTGCGCGCGCGCCTTGCCGACCTCGAGGCCATGGAAGCCGTCCTGGGGGAGATGGTGGCGCGCTGCGAGGGCGGCAAGGTGCCGGACTGCCCGATCATCGACGCCCTCTATCGCGAACCGGCTTGACCCGGTTCCGGCGGGCTCCTCAGGACGGAAGGGCGGGCGCGGGGCTCAGACGGTGAAGGATTCGCCGCAGCCGCAGCGGCCCTTCTCGTTGGGGTTGGCGAAGACGAAGCCCGAATGGAGCTTGCCCTCGACATAGTCGATCTCGGTGCCGATGAGGACCAGGGTCGCGCCCGGGTCGATGACGATGGTGACGCCCTTGGTCTCGATCACCTCGTCATGGGGGCCGATCTCCTCGGCGTAATCGATGATGTAGGAATTGCCGGAGCAACCCTTCGGCGCGATGCCGATCCGCAAGCCCACGGCGGGCTCATCGCGCGCCGCCAGGATCGCTTTCACGCGCTCGGCCGCCGCGTCGGTCAGGGATATCGGTTTAAGCGTTGGCTCCATTGATTTCCTCCTTGCACTCGACCTTACATGAACCCGCATTCGAGACGGGCCGCCTCGGACATCTTCTCCATCGACCACGGAGGGTCCCAGACCAGATTGACCTTGACGCTCTTGACCCCGTCGATCCCCGAGATGGCCCCCTCGACCTCGCCGGGCAGGCTCTCGGCCACCGGGCAGGCGGGGGAGGTCAAGGTCATGGCGATCACGACATCGCCCTCGTCATTGGTATCGATATCGTAGATGAGGCCGAGCTCATAGATATTGACCGGGATTTCCGGGTCGTAAACGGTGCTGAGCCCCTGGATGATCGCCTCCTCGAGCGAGGGCTTGGCGGCATCGCCGGGGGCAGGGCCTAAATCTTGCGACTCTTTCATCTCTTCACCTTTTCACCGTGCCGGGCGAGGGGCGTCATTCGGTCACCACCGTCTCGTGGCTCTCATCGAGGGCGGACTTGAAGGTGTGCCACGCGAGCGTCGCGCATTTGACCCGCACCGGGAACTCCTTGACGCCCGATAGCACCGTCAGTTTGTCGAGATCCTCGAGCGAATCGACGCCGTCATTGGCGCCGGTCATGGCGCCCTGGAAGCGCTCGAACAGCGCCCGCGCGTCGGCCACCGACAAGCCCTTGAGCATTTCCGTCATCAGCGAGGCCGACGCCACCGAGATGGCGCAACCCGCCCCTTCGAACGTCACCTCCTCGACCCTGCCGTCCTCGACCAGGAGATAGACCGTCAGCTTGTCGCCGCAAAGCGGATTGTGGCCATTGGCCTGGCGGTTGCTGAGCGGGGACTTGCCGAAGTTCCTCGGCCGCCGGTAATGGTCGAGGATGACTTCCTGATAGAGATCGCGCAACTCCGACATCAGCCGAAAATTTCCCTGACTTTTCCCAGCCCGTCGATCAGCGCGTCGACGTCGTCCCGGGTGTTGTAGAGGCCGAGCGAGGCGCGCACCGTCGCCGGCACGCCGAAACGGTCCATGACCGGAAGCGCGCAGTGGTGGCCGGTGCGAACGGCGATCCCCTCCCGGTCGAGCACGGTGCCGATGTCGTGGGCGTGCACGTCCGCCAGGGTGAAGGAGAGGACGCTCGCCTTATCCCTGGCGGTGCCGATGAGACGCAAGCCGTCGATCTCCTTGAGCCTGGCGGTGGCGTAGTGGAGCAGGTCTTGCTCGTGGGCCGCGATGCCGGGCAATCCGAGGGCGCTGACATAGTCGATGGCGGCGCCGAGCCCGATGGTGCCGGCGATGTTCGGCGTGCCGGCCTCGAACTTGTAAGGAATGGCGTTGTACTCGGTCTTGTCGAAGGTCACCGACAGGATCATGTCGCCGCCGCCCTGGTAAGGCGGCATGGTCTCGAGGAGTTCGGCCTTGGCGTACAGGACGCCGATGGCATTCGGACCGTAAAGCTTGTGGCCGGAGAAGGCGTAGAAGTCGCAATCGAGTTCCTGGACGTCTACGCCGAGGTGCGGCACCGCCTGGGCGCCGTCGATCAGTACCCGCGCCCCGACCTCATGGGCGAGGCGGACGATCTCGCGCACATCGACGATGGAGCCCAAGGCGTTGGAGACATGGGTGATGGCGACGAGCTTGGTGCGCGGTCCCAGAAGCTTCGCGAACGCCTCCATCATCAACTCGCCGTCGTCGTCGATCGGCGCGATTATGAGCTTGACCCCCATCTCGTCCCTGAGGATCTGCCAGGGGACGATGTTGGAGTGATGCTCCATCGCCGAGATGACGATCTCGTCGCCGGCCTCGAGGGAATAGCGGCCGAAACTGTGGGCGACGAGGTTGATGGCCTCGGTGGTGCCGCGCACGAAGACGATCTCGCGTTCCTCGGCGGCGTTGATGAATTGGGCGACGGTCTTCCTCACGCCCTCGAAGGCTTCCGTCGCCCGCTCGCTCAGCCAGTAGATGCCGCGGTGGACGTTGGCGTATTCCGCTTCGTAGCAGTGGCGGACCGCGTCGATCACGGCGCCGGGCTTCTGGGCGCTGGCGGCGCTGTCGAGGAACACCAGGGGCCGGCCGTGGACCCGGCGCGATAAGATGGGGAAGTCCCCGCGCGCCCGGGCGGCGTCGAAGGGCTCGATCGCGGGCTTTGCCGGGGCGGTTTGAACGGCGTGGACCGATTCGTTCATCTCCGCCTCCCTAGCCGTCCAGGCCCGCGAGCCAGCCGGTAAACGCCTCGCGCGCCATCGCCCGCACCGGCCCGATTTCGATATCGTCGATCAATTGGCCGAGGAACGCCTCGATCAGGAGCGTGCGCGCCTCCCGCTCCTCGAGGCCGCGGGCGCGGAGATAGAACAGCGCTTCGGCGTCGATATCGCCGACCGTGGAGCCGTGGCCGCACTTGACGTCATCGGCGAAGATTTCGAGCTCCGGCTTGCTGTCGGCCTGGGCCCGATCGGACAGCAGCAGGTTCTGGTTGAGCTGATAGGCGTTGGTCTTCTGGGCCCCGGGCGCCACCCGTATCTTGCCCCGGAACACCGAGCGGGCACGATCATCGACGATGCCTTTATAGGTCTCGTCGGTAACGCCCGACGGCATCAGATGATCGACCCGGGTGGTGGTGTCCAAATGCTGTCTGCCGCGCGCAAGGGATACCCCCTTGAGGGCGCAATGGACCCCTTCGCCGTTATAGCGGGCGCGGATTTCGTTTCGCGCCAGGATGCCGCCGAGCGACATGACGAAACTCGTGTAAGCCGCGTTTTCGTGTAAATCCACGTCCGTCGCGGCGATGTGAAAGGCGCCGGCGCCTTCGGCCTGGAATTTGAAGTGCTGGATCGCCGCGCCCTTCTCGGCCGTGACATGGGTGACGGCGTTGGTCCAGTAGGGGCCGTCCGAGAGGCCGACATAGCTTTCGATGACCGTCAGCTTGGCGCCCTCGCCGGCATGGATGAGGTTGCGCGGATGCATCCCGGCGGGCTCCTTGTCCGCATGCGCGAGGAAAAGAAGGTGCACCGGGCGTTCGGGTTGGGCGTTCGCGGCCACGCGTATCACCGCCCCATCGCCCATGAAAGCGGCGTTCAATTGGCCGAGCGCCGACGCCCGTTCCCCGGCGGATGGATCGCCGGCGCCGATAAGACTTTCTTCAACCGCTTCCGCGTCGTCCTCGAGCGCCCGTGACAGGCCGGTGACGGTGACGCCCTCACCCGGCGCGCCGGTATCGGACAGATCGGGCCGCAAACGGCCGTTGACGAAAACCAACAGATGATCGGACGCGCCTTCGAGCCTGTAACCGCCAAGGTCTTCCCTCGAGATGCCGTTGGCGGCCGAGGGGATCGGCTCGAACACGGTCTCGGCCAGCTTCGAGAGGTTGGTGAATTTCCACTCTTCGAGCCTCGGGCTGGGAAAGCCATGTTCGGCGAAGCGCTCGATCGCCCTCTCGCGCCAAGCGTCGAGCCAGGGAAGTCCGGCGCCCGGCAGTTCGGCGCGCTTGGCGGCGAAACGGTCGAGATAGGCCTTGCAGGTCGCCTCATGGACGCCGCTGGCGTCGCGATGTGCCGGCACTGTCATGGCCCGACCCTCATGCGGCGTCCTTCGAGGCGGCATCGAAGGCGGCGTAACCCTTCTCCTCGAGCTCGAGCGCCAGTTCCTTGCCGCCGGTCTTGACGATGCGCCCATGCGCCAATACGTGGACCTTGTCGGGCACCACGTAATCGAGCAGGCGCTGGTAATGGGTGATCATGAGCGTCGCCTTCTCCGGACTCCTGAGCGCGTTGATCCCCTCGGCGACGATCTTGAGGGCGTCGATGTCGAGCCCTGAATCGGTCTCGTCCAGGATCGCCAGCTTCGGCTCCAGCATCGCCATCTGGAAGATCTCGCTGCGCTTCTTCTCGCCGCCCGAGAAGCCGACATTGACCGGCCGGGAGAGGAACTTCTGGTCCATCCGCAGAGCCGCGAGCTTCTCCTTCGCCCGCTTGAGGAAATCCATGGCGTCGAGCTCGCTCTCGCCGCGCTCCCGGCGCAGGATGTTGACCGCCGATTTCAGGAACACCGAGGTGGAGACGCCGGGAATCTCGATCGGGTATTGGAAGGCGAGGAAGATGCCGGCGCGGGCCCTCTCCTCGGGCGCCATGGCGAGGAGGTCCTTGCCTTCAAATATGACCTCGCCCTCGGTGACCTCGTAGCCCTCGCGCCCCGAGAGCACATAGGCGAGTGTGCTTTTCCCCGACCCGTTCGGCCCCATGACGGCATGGACCTCGCCGGCATCGATCGTCAACTCGATGCCGTCAAGGATCGCCTTGCCCTCGACCCTTGCGTGCAGGTTCTTGATTTCAAGCAGCTGTCCCAAACTTCACATCCTTATTTCATGACGATCGCGCATGGCTTTCGACACCCTCAGCCGACGCTCCCCTCGAGGCTGACATCCAGAAGCTTCTGGGCCTCGACGGCGAATTCCATCGGCAGCTTCTGGAACACCTCCTTGCAGAAACCGTTGACGATGACCGACACCGCGTCCTCGAGGTCAAGCCCCCTCTGGCGGCAATAGAAAAGCTGGTCGTCGCTGATCTTCGACGCCGACGCCTCGTGCTCGACCCGGGCGGTCGGGTTCCTGACCTCGATGTAGGGCACCGTATGGCCGCCGCAGCTATCGCCGATGAGGAGGGAGTCGCATTGGGTGTAGTTCCTGGCGCCTTTGGCCTTGGGCATGACGCGGACCAGGCCGCGGTAGGTGTTCTGGCCATGACCGGCCGAGATGCCCTTGGAGATGATGGTGCTGCGGGTGTTCTTGCCGATATGGATCATCTTGGTGCCGGTGTCGGCCTGCTGGTAGTTGTTGGTAACGGCGACCGAGTAGAACTCGCCGATCGAGTTGTCGCCCTGCAGGATCACGCTCGGATACTTCCAGGTAATCGCCGAGCCGGTCTCGACCTGGGTCCAGGAGATTTTCGAATTTCGGCCCCGGCACGCCCCTCTCTTGGTCACGAAGTTGTAGATGCCGCCCTTGCCGTCCTTGTCGCCGGGATACCAGTTCTGGATCGTCGCGTACTTGATCTCGGCGTTGTCATGGGTGACGAGTTCGACCACCGCGGCATGGAGCTGGTTCTCGTCGCGCATCGGCGCCGTGCAGCCTTCGAGGTAACTGACGTAACTGTCCCGATCGGCGATGATCAGGGTGCGTTCGAACTGTCCGGTGTTGGCCGCATTGATACGGAAGTAGGTCGAAAGCTCCATCGGGCAGCGCACGCCCGGCGGGATATAGACGAAGGAGCCGTCGGAGAACACCGCCGAGTTCAGCGTGGCGTAAAAGTTGTCGGAGTAGGGCACGACGGAGCCGAGATACTTCTGCACCAGATCCGGGTGTTCCTTCACCGCCTCGGAGAAGGGACAGAAGACGATGCCGAGCTCGGCGAGCTTTTCCTTGTAGGTGGTGGCGACCGAGATGCTGTCGAACACCGCGTCCACGGCAACGCCGGCCAGCACCTCCTGTTCCCGCAATGGGATGCCGAGCTTCTCATAGGTCCGCAGCAGTTCCGGATCGACCTCATCGAGGCTCTTGGGGCCATCCTTGGCCTCCTTGGGCGCGGCGTAATAGTAGGCGTCCTGGAAATCGATCGGCGGGTGCTGGACCTTCGACCATTTGGGCTCCTCATGCTCGAGCCCGGTCCAGAACCGATAGGCCTTGAGCCGCCACTGCAAAAGCCAGTCGGGCTCTTCCTTCTTGGCCGAGATGAAACGGACGATGTCCTCGTTCAAGCCGCGTGGCGCAAAGTCGGACTCGATATCGGTGACGAAGCCGTACTTGTACTCGCCGCCGGTGACCGACCGGACCGTCTCCAGGGTTTCACTCGATACAGCCATGATCGTTTCTCTTTCGCTATCTGACGGCTTGGTTCAGCCGTTTGTCCCTTCGCTCGGCGCCTGATGCATGGCGCTGGCGCCAGCGCCACGGGCGGCGAACGGTTGAACCTGGTTGGAAATTTCGGCCAGCGACACGTCCTCGAGCGCCCGGCGCACGGTGTCGTTGATCACCTGCCAGCCATGACGGGACGGGCAAAGGGGCTCGATGTCGCAACATCCAAGGGCGTGGTCCAAGCATTGGGTGAGCGCAATCGGACCTTCGATGGCGCTGATGATGTCGGCGACGGAAATGTTCTGCGGGCTTTGGACGAGCTTGTAACCTCCCTTGGCGCCGCGGACCGAGCGCACCAGGCCATGGCGCCCGAGTTTGGCCAGGACCTTGCTGACGGTCGGTGTCGGCAACCCGGTGAGCAGCGACAGATCCACCGTGTTGTGGACCCCGTCGGGTCTGCTGGCCATGCGTGACATCAGCACGACGCCATAGTCGGCAAGCCTGCTCAGGCGGATCATTTTAACCCATCCTCTATCAAAGCGGACCAAATTGGTCTGATTAGAAAATGGCCCATTTCGCGCGATTGTCAAGTAGTCTATAGGACCGTGCCGGGAAGCCAGGTTTTCCGGGGGTTTCAGCGGTGTCGGCCGGGGCAAATCCTGGCCATTCGGAGGGCTATTTTTCGACCGTTCGGGGACGCGAATCGGGGCCACGGATAAGGGGACGGTGAGGAACATGAGCAAGAAGGATGGACATGGCGAGGTGGCGCTGGTGGCCGGGGTCGGGACGGGGCTTGGGGCGGCGCTCGCGCGCCGGTTCGCCGGCGCCGGAATGAAGGTCGCCATCGTCGCCCGCAACAAAGCCCGCCTTGCGCCCCTCGCGGGCGAGCTCGCCGATCTCGGCGGCGAGGGCCGTGCCTATGGCTGTGACGTCACCGACGCCGATGGGGTGAAGCGCCTGTTCGCGTCCCTGGTCACGGATTTCGGGGCGCCGGATCTTGTCGTCTACAACGCCGGCGGCTTCGTGCGCAAGAAGGTGCTGGAGACGGAACCGGCGGAGTTCGAGGGAAGCTGGCGCGCCGGTTGTCTCGGCGGCTTCCTCGTTGCCGGCGAAGCGGCGCGGCTGATGGTGGCCAACGGCGGCGGCACCATCCTGTTCACCGGCGCGACGGCGTCACTCAGGGGCGGGGCGGGGTTCGTCAACCTGGCGGTGGGTAAATTCGGGCTCAGGGCGCTGGCGCAGAGCATGGCGCGGGAGTTGGGGCCAAAAGGCGTGCACGTCGCCCACATCATCATCGACGGCCAGATCCATTCCGAGCGTTACGCCCACCTCGCCGCCGAACGCCCCGCCGACGGGCTTCTCGCGCCCGATGCCATCGCCGAGAACTATTACCGGCTCCATCGCCAGCATCGCAGCGCCTGGACCCAGGAGATGGACCTCCGGCCCTGGGTCGAACGCTTCTAGGAAGGTATAAGTCGGTCGGAAGAATAGGGTTGAGTCTTGACCCTTTCGGGCGCTTCGGACGGCGTGCCTGAGCAAAACCGCCGGGGGATCAGCCGTTCAAGGCCCACCCGTCGGCTTCTTCGGCGGGCGCATCATGAAAGCGGGGACGTGATCGCCAAGCCCGACGACCTGTTCCTTTGGCCGGGATCTCGGCTTTCGCTTGTCGACCTCGACAGGCGCGCCGTTGGCCCTCTCCTCGTCGTGGCCCTTTGCCGGCGGTGGCCCCGCCTTTTTGCCCCTTCTCCTTCCTTCGCGTCCATTTCCGCGCCTTGATTCCTTGCCGTCCGCTCGGCGCTTTTCCGGTCCGGTGGCGGGTCTTGGCTCGTCCGCGCCCTCGCCATCTTCGG
>JACZQV010000184.1 GCA_022545545.1 Pseudomonadota bacterium | reverse complement strand
CGGGATCGTGACAGATCCAGGCGCCGCGTTCCTTCACCGCCGGCGCGAAGCGGAGGAAGAATATGTCGTCCCCCAGCCCTTGGTCGGTGCGAAGGAAGACCCGCTTGCCGTCAAGCCCGTCGGCCAGGGGCTCTTGCCAAAGTGCCTGGCGGCGGTGGCGCACGGAGGAACGCAGTGCGTAACGACGCCAGGCGCGGGCGAAATCGGCCAGCGTCAGCAGCAAATAGGCGAGATTGGCGTTCGCCGCCACATGGTCCGGATCGATCTCAAGCGCCCGGGTCAGACTTTCCTCGGCCTCCCCATAGCGCCCCATGTCCCTGAGCAGCGCGCCCAGATTGCTGTGGGCCATGGCGAAATTCGGCTCGGCCTCGATCGCGCGCCGCAAACATCCCTCGGCGTCGGCCAGTTTCCGCTCAAAGTGGAAAACATTGCCGAGATTGGCCAAGGCGTCGGCGAAATCGGGCTTGACCATCAGCGCCCGGCGGAAGCTCGCCACCGCTTCGTCGACGCGGCCCAAGGCATGCAACGCGTTGCCGAGATTGCTGAGAGCGCCGAGATGCTCGGGCTCGATGGCAAGCGCCCGGCGGTAACTCGCCGCCGCCGCTTCCGCCTGACCCAACCTCAGAAGCACATTGCCGAGGTTGTTGTGGGTCTCCGCGTCGCGGCGGTCGAGGATGAGCGCCCGGCGGTAGGCCTTGGCCGCCTCCTCGTACCGGCCCGAGGCTTCGAAGGCGTTGCCGAGGTTGCCGTGGGCGTGCGCGAAATCGGGCGCCAGTTCGATCGCCTTCTCGAGATGATCGATGGCTCCTGATATCTCGCCCCGGCGCAGAAGCGCGGCGCCGAGGTTGCTATGGGCGGTGGCGAAGCCGGGTTTGGCTTCGATGGCGCGGGCGAAGAGCGCAACCGCTTCGGCGCCATCGTCCCGCCCGGCGGCGATGACGCCTAAGAGATGAAGGACGCCGGCGTCGTCGGGATCGGAAGTCACGATCCTTTGCAATATGGCCTCGGCTTCGGCCATCCTGCCCGCGCGCACATGGGCGTAGGCCGTATCGAATTCGGTCCCGGCGCTCATCTGCCGTGCGATTCCCCTTAGAGCATTACCCGGCCGCCAAGGGCGCGGCCAAGGTCTCTGGTAAGCGCCCGGAACGCGGTCCCCCAGTCCCCGTCCACCCCCTGGCGGTAGACCCTTGACCCTGGAAACCACGGCGACTCGTCGCCCTCGGCCATCCAGCGATATTCCGCGGGATTGGGAACGAGAACGCGGCACGTCCCCCCGGCGCCGGCGCTGAGGTGCACGTTGGTATTGGAAACGGTGACATACTCGTCAAGCAGCGCCAGCAGCGCCAGCATGTCCTCCAAATCATCGTTGAGGGCCGTCAGGTCATGCGCCTCCCTGCCGAGACCGTGGCCGAACTCCTCGATCTCGCCGGCTTCCGGGTGGCGCTGCAGGACGAGGACGGTTCCGTCGGTGGCGCCGAGCGCCTTGGCGATTTCACCGAGGGGCGCCAGTTTGAAGAAGGCGCCCGGCTCGTCCCCGGTGCCCGCCCGCCAGGTCACGCCGATATAGGGCGGCGGGCCGAAGCTTGCGAGCCTCTCGCGCATCGCCTCGATGTGCCCCGGCGCCGGCGTCAGCGCGACCGGCGGCGGGACGCCGGCGGCCGATCTCGCTTCAAGAAGGTACGGCAAATCGCCGACCAAGATCGGTATCGCGTCTTCTCCGGGCTTTTCGCCTTCATCGATCAGCGCGTCTATGCAAGGGAGACGTTCGACGATGGAAGCGATCGCAACGCCTGCCTGGTAGACGATCCTTGCGCCGCGCCCGGCGAGCTCGGGCGCGAAGCGCAGGAAGAAGATTTCATCGCCCAGCCCCTGGTCCCTTCGCAGGTATATGTGCCGGCCGGTCAGGTCCCGGGGCAAGGTTTGGCGGTGGAGATTTGCCGCCTGGCTCTGGGCCGAGGGCCGGAACAGATAAGCTTCCCAGCCCTCCTCGAACCTTCCTTGCGCGAGCAGCAGAAGGGCGCGGTGAAAACGGGCGCGATCGAAATCGGGTTTGAGTTCCAGGGCCTTGTCATGGCAGGCCAGGGCCTCGTCCAGCCTGCCGAGGCTCCTGTAGACCGAGCCCAAACTGCCGTGGACCTCGGCGAAATTTGGGTCGAGCTCGAGCGCGCGCCGCAAGCAGGTGGCGGCGCCCTCGAAATCGCCCTTTTCCTTGAGGGCATTGCCCAGATTGTTGTGGGCCATGACGAGACGAGGGTCGAGCTCGATCGCCTTTTCGAACCGGGCGATGGCCTCGTCGACCTTGCCGTGGCGCATCAGCAGGGCGCCGAGATTGCTGTAGGCGAGGGTATCGCCCGGCGCCGCTTCGATCGCCCGCTCGAAGGCCTTGGCCGCGTCTTCCAGGCGTGCGCATTTCAAAAGGGCGTTGCCGAGGTTGTTATGGGCATCCGCCATATCGGGCGCGAGTTCGATCGCCTTCTCGATGTGATCGATGGCGCGCTCGGTCTCGCCTTGACGCAGAAGCACGGCGCCGAGGTTGCTGTGGGCCTTGGCGAAATCGGGTTTGGCCGCCAGCGCCCGGCCGAACAATTCTATCGCCTGGGACCCCTCGCCCCGCTTCGCCGCGATGGCGCCGAGAAGGTGTAGGGCCTCGGCATGGTCCGGGGTGGTCGCCAGGATTTCCCGGCAAAGCGCCTCGGCGTCGGGAAGCCTGCCGGCGAGAGCATGGGTATAGGCGGCCTCGTAATCGGCCCCGGCGCCTGCCTGTTTCGCCATCGCCCTCAACCCCCGCCGCCGAGGGCGCGATAAAGGTCCCTGGTAAGGGCCCCGAACGCGGCCCCCCAGTCGCCATCCCTCCCCTGGCGGTAAATGGCGGAACCCGGAAACCATGGCGATTCATCGCCCTCCGCCA
>JACZQV010000012.1 GCA_022545545.1 Pseudomonadota bacterium | reverse complement strand
TCGCAATCCCGTTTTTGCGGTGGTTCGCCGATTGGCACTTCGCTACAGTATCCGGTATCGGTCGGGCTTTACCAGGGTCGCCTGCCTGCGCGAAGCCGTCGCTCCCACCTCCCGAAGTCATACGGAGGGCAGGTCGCTACGGCGAAGGCAGGCCGGCGCCGTCCGCGGGCGCGCGCCGGGCCGGGGAGGCGAGCAGGAGGCACCGGGATGGGCGAATCGAACGACGGGATCGCGGGCGGCATCTTCACCGTCACCGGCGGCACCCAGGGTGTCGGCGAGACGGTGGCGTCCGCGCTCGCCGATGCGGGTGCCGCGGGCATCGTGATCTGCGGGCGCAATAACAAGAACGGCGCCCGGGTCAAGGCGGCGCTCGAGGGTAAGGGCGCCGAGGCCGAGTTCGTCGAGGCCGATCTCGAGATCCCCGAGGACTGCCGCAAGGTCATTACCGCCACAGATCAGCGCTTCGGGCGCATCGACGGGCTCCTCAACGCCGCCGGGTGTACGGACCGGGGCACCATCGAGGACACCACCGTCGAGTTCTGGGACCGCATGTTCGCGATCAACACCCGGGCGCCTTTCATCCTCATGCAGGACGCCATCAAGCTGATGAAGCGCGAAGGCACCGCCGGGGCCATCGTCAACATCATCACCATGTCGAGTTACGGCGGGCAGCCGAAGCTGATGCCCTATTCCGCTTCCAAGGGGGCGCTCGCGATCCTTACCAAGAACGTCGCCCATGCGGTGCGCTACGACCGCATCCGCGTCAACGGCGTCAATCTCGGCTGGACCGACACGCCGGCCGAGCACCGGGTCCAGCGCGCCGAAGGAAGACCTGAGGACTGGCTCGTCAAGGCCGGGGCCGACCTGCCCTTCGGCCGGCTGGTCCAGACCAGGGACGTTGCCGCGCTTTGCCTCTTCCTGCTCGGCGCCGCTTCCGGGATCATGACCGGGGCGCTGGTCGACTTCGACCAGACCATCATGGGCGCCTTCGACTGAGGACCGCACACCCATTAAGCCTGCGCATCCCCAGGGGCCTGCCCCTGACCCCGCCGGCGCTTTGACCGATAGGAACCACGACCGATAGGAACGTCCATGCCGCATTCGACCTACCTTCCGGAACAGATGGGGACCGCCGTCATCGAGCCGCAAGGCGCCTTCGAGGCCGGATCCTTCGCCTCCTTCACCCTCACCTACACGGCCGGGCTTTTCGGCATCGATGACACCGGCAGCATCAAGATCGTCCATCGCTTCGCCAGCGACATGGGCAGGACCCAGTTCGACGACCCCGAGGCGCCCAACTACGTCACCGTCGAGGCCTCGAACCAGGCCGTGCTCGACGTCCGCTACGACATCAAGCACAACATCCGCCCGTGGGATAAGACCCTGTATATCAAGGTGGTACAAGGGTTCCTCCGGGAGGGAGACAGGATCGTCGTCCGCTACGGCGACATGCGCCGGGGATCGCCCGGCATCCGCCTGCAGACCTTCTGCGAGGACACCTTCGAGTTCCGGGTGCTGGTCGACGCCATCGCCACCTACAATTACGTCGAGTTGCCGGGATCACCGGTGATCGCCATCGTGCCGGGACCGCCCGCCGTCTGGAAGGCGGTGCTGCCGACGCTCAAGCCGGCCGGCGAGCCCTTCGAACTCAGGCTCAAGGGCGAGGACAAGTGGGGCAATCCGAGCGACAGGTGCGAGGGCACGTTCAGGCTCCGGGCCGATGGGCCCCTCACCGGCCTGCCCGAAAGCGTCACCTTCAGCCCCGGCGAATTCTCCCGCACCATCGAAGGTCTCGGTGCCTCCACACCCGGGGACGTGCGCGTCGAGATGGTCGATGCGGACGGCAAGCTGCTCTGCCGGTCCAATCCCTTGCGCATCGAAGCCCAGCCCCGGCTCCTCCCCTTCTGGGGCGATCTGCACGGCCAGTCGGAGGAGACCATCGGCACCAACTCGGCGCGCGATTACTTCGCCTTCGCCCGCGACAGGGCGTACCTCGACGCCTGCTGTCACCAGGGCAACGATTTCCAGATCACCACCGGCTTCTGGAACCACCTCAACGAGCTCAGCGAAGAGTTCAACGAGGACGGCCGGTTCGTCGTCTTTCCCGGCTACGAATGGTCGGGCAACACCGGGCTCGGCGGCGACCGCAACGTCTTGTTCATGGAAGAGGGACGGCAAATCCGCCGCTCCTCCCACGCCCTCGTCGACGATCTTTCCGACATCGGGACCGACGCCAATTCGGCGAGGGAGCTGTTCGAATCCCTCGCCAATGAGGACTGCGTCGTCTTCGCCCATGTCGGCGGGCGCTACGCCGATATTGTCATGGCCCATGATGTCCGCCTCGAGCGCGCGGTCGAGGTCCATTCGGCCTGGGGCACCTTCGAATGGATCGTCCATGACGCCTTCGAGCAGGGCTATCGCGTCGGCATCGTCGCCAACAGCGACGGCCACAAGGGACGCCCCGGCGCGAGTTACCCCGGCGCCACCCTGTTCGGCGCCTATGGCGGCCTGACCTGCATGCTGGCGAGGGAGTTGAGCCGCGAGGGGCTCATCGAGTCGTTGCGCAAACGCCACCATTACGCGACGACGGGATGCCGCATGATCCTGGATGTCCGCGCCCGCTTCGATGATGGCGCCGAGCGGTTCGATGAGGACCCCGCGCTCGGCGCCGGCGGAAGCCGAAAGGTGTCCGCAGCGATGATGGGCGACATCGTCAGATGCGCCGATGGCGAGGTCACGTTCGCCGTCGAGGCGGTGACATCGGCGCCGATAGAGCGCATGGAGATCCGCAACGGCGTCGAGACCCTGGAAACCGTGCGCCCTTACGGGGAGGCCGATCTCGGCAATCGCATCCGGGTGATCTTCGAGGGCTCCGAATACCGGGGCCGCGGACGCCAGACCATCTGGGACGGCGGCGCCAAACTCAGTGGCAACCGTATCGAGCGGCTCCAGCCGATCAACTTCTACAATCTCGAGAAGACGGTGGATCAACCGGACGACACGACGCTCTCCTGGAAGGCGCTGACGACCGGCGGTTTCGTCGGCTTCGATCTGTGGCTCGCCGACCGAGACGCCGGTTCGCTCAGCATAGAGACGGCCCTGGTCCAATGCCAACTGGAGATCTCCGACATCGGCCTCGAGGACAGCAAATTCGAGGCCGGCGGCATCGGCCGCCGGGTCCGCGTCTTTCGCCTGCCCGACGATAACGGGGCCATGAGGCTCGATGTGGAACGCCGGATCGCGCTCAAATCCGGCGCCGATGACGCCCTTTATGTCTGCCTGACCCAGGAGGACGGGCACCAGGTCTGGTCGAGCCCGATCTACGTCATCGAATAGGAACCGGCTTGGTTCTCGGGAGACGGACCGCTTGGCCGCCGCCGCTGGCGATTCCGCGCCGGCGCGCCTTGGCCGGCCGTGAAAGCGATCGGGTCATTCGGAGACGACTACGGTCGGACGCCGAACCGACGGTGAACTTACCGGTCCACCCCACGATTCATATGCGGGAAATAGCGCTGCAAGTATTGGAAGGTTAATTTATTGTTTGTCGAATGTTGATTACCAAGGCCAATTGGTTAAGCGTTGATTAAGCGTTGATTAAGCATTGCAGCGTAAAGTTTAACTTAAGTGATTCTGAAACGATCGACGCCAGGCTATTGCAAATCGCGGCCACATTTCGGCGCATGATTCCCTTTGGGCCCTCCTCCTCCGAAGAGGATGGCCCCGAGATTCCTTTTGGCGTCCGCTTCAAGGCCTGGTGGGCGGGGGAAGACCCTCGAACGCTGATCGAGACTCCTGAGGGAGACGAAGACGGCGAGGGCGATGACCCCGACCGGGAGGACGCCGAGGGGGACGAGTCCGAGGGGGAAGAGGAGGGAAAGCTCCCCTACTCCATCCGCCTCAAGGCCTGGTGGGATGGGTATGACGCCGAGGAACTGGCGCAAACGATCCGGGAGGCCGAAGAAGCCGACGAATCTGACGAGTCCGGTGAAACCAATTTCTCCTTCCGCGTCCGCTTCCTGGCGTGGTGGCAAGGGAAAAACTCCGAGGACGTAGCGGCTGAACCCGGCTCCGACGACGAAAGCCTCAAGGAAACCCTGGCGAAGAAAACCCTCCCGGGGGTCGCGAGCCTCGAGTTCAAGGCGGAAGAAGCCGCCCCCGAAATAACCGACAAGAACTGGCCGGCGGAGCGCATCAAGATCGTGGAAACCATTTGGGGCCCCGGCTTCATCGGCCCTGGCGGTAGCGAGCAGGTCCTCAAGTTGGTCCGGCCGTTCGGTATGAACTCGTCGATGAACGTGCTCGATCTCGGCGCCGGACTCGGCGGGCCTGCCCGCGCCATCGCGGAGGACTCCAAGGCCTGGCTGACGGGCATGGAGGGCTCCGATGCCCTCGCCGCCGCCGGCATGGAGCGTTCCGTCAATGCCGGCATGTCAAAGAAAGCGCCGGTCAATCACACCGACTTCGAGACCATCGAACTACGGCCCAATTTCTTCGACCGGGTCTTCTCCAAGGAGGCTCTCTTCACCGTCGCCGACAAGGAGCACCTGTTCAAGATGGTCTTCACGGCGCTGAAGAACGAAGGTCAGTTCGTCTTCACCGACTACATGGTGCGCGAGCGCGGCGCCGAGTCCCAAGCGGTCAAGGATTGGATAGAACACGAACCGGTTCAGCCCCACCTCTGGTCCCCGGATCGGACAGAAGCCTATCTCAAACGCCTCACCTTCGATATCCGCGTCGTCGAGGACATCACAAAGGCCGCGCGGCGGAGAATTTTCGAAGGTTGGCAGAAGTTCATCGACACCCACGAACCCGGCAGCATCCCCGATGAACTGGTACCGAGCCTGGTCGACGAGGCCGAGCATTGGGCCCGCCGTGTCGCCGCGCTCGACAGTGGCAATATCCGCATGTACCGGATCTATGCCCTCAAACCCAAGAAGTAATCGCCCGGGCCTCCTTTGGCGCCCTCGGCGCACTTCTGCCCGCCCAGGCATTGACAGATCGCGCCCGGCCCCCTATTTTCCCGGCCTCGCCACGGCGGGCGAGCCACAGCGCGTTTTCAAGGGCCCCGTGACATGAAAGTTTTGCATTCCCTGAAATCAGCCAAACGCCGGGACAAGTCGTGCCGGATCGTGCGCCGGCGCGGCCGCATTTACGTCATCAACAAGCGCAATCCCCGCCTCAAGGCGCGCCAAGGTTGATCCGGCCCCGGCTTCCCGGGGCCGCTTCCGTTCAGCGATCCGATTCGTCGACTGGTCCTATAGGAGCCGGCGCCATGCATGTGGGCCTGGCCCATCAAAGGACCTCGGTGAACCGCCCGCGGGCGCCCGTCCCGGGGATGCGCGTCGAGGAGCCCGCCTCACGCCTTGACTTCGGCGATCCGGAGGATATTGGTCGTTCCCGAAATACCGAAGGGTACACCGGCGGTGATCACCAGACGGCCTCCGGTCTCGGCGAATTCCTCGCGAAACGCGATGTGGACGCCCTTTTCCACCATATCGGAGAAACTCTCGACGTCGGCGGTGTGGACCGAATGGACCCCCCAGCCCAGCACCAGACGCCTGGCCGTCGCTATGTTGCCGGTCAGGCCCAGGATCGGCACTCCGGGGCGTTCCCGCGAAGCGCGGAGCGTGGTCGAGCCTGAAGTGGTGAAGGTCACGATGGCCACCGCCGAGACCGTCTCGGCCGCCTGACGCGCGGCGGCGGTAATGGCGTCCGACGTGGTGGCTTGGGGCCCGGGGTGGTCGGCGTCCATGATCGTGCGGTAAAGGGGGTCGGCTTCCACCCGTTTGATGATCCGCTCCATCATCGCCACCGATTCGACGGGATAGTCCCCTGTCGCGGTTTCCTCCGACAGCATCACCGCGTCCGCCCCGTCATAAACGGCGGTGGCGACATCCGATGCTTCGGCCCGGGTCGGCCTGGGCGCATGGACCATGGAATCGAGCATCTGGGTCGCCACGATCACCGGCTTGCCGGCCAGGCGGCAGGCCCGGATGATTCGCTTCTGCAGGCTCGGCACCTCCTCGGGCGCCATCTCGACGCCGAGATCGCCGCGCGCCACCATGACGGCATCCGACAGCTCGATGATGTCGTCGAGACGGGCCATCGCCATCGGTTTCTCCAGCTTGGCCAAGATAGCAATTCTGCCGTCGACAAGGTCGCGGACGGCGGCGACGTCGTCCGGCTGCTGGATGAAGGACAACCCCACCCAGTCCGCCCCGTTGTCGAGGGCGAATTCGAGGTCCCCGCGGTCCTTTTCCGTCAGCGCCGCGACCGCCAACACGACGTCCGGAACGTTCACCCCCTTGTGGTCCGAGATCTCACCGCCGGTTATGACCTTGGTGTCGGCGAAATCCTCGCCGCACTCCTCGACCTCGAGCCGCACCTTGCCGTCATCGATCAGCAGCTCCTGTTTCGGCTTGATCGCGGCGAACACTTCCGGATGGGGCAACGGCGCGCGGCGCGCGTCGCCGGGCTCGGGCGACAGATCGAGGCGGTACCTTGCCCCCTTCTCGAGGCGGACCGTGCCGTTCCTGATCTCGCCGAGGCGCAATTTCGGCCCCTGAAGGTCCATCAACAGGCCGATCGGACGGTCGCATTTCTTTTCCAGCGCCCGGATGGCCTCGATGGCCTTGGCGTGGGTCTCGTGGTCGCCGTGGCTGAAGTTGAGGCGAAAGACATCGGCGCCGTTTTGAAACAGCTCCTCGATGGTTTGCGGGCTCGAGGTCGCCGGTCCCAAGGTGACGACGATCTTGGCGTTTCTGTGGCGGCGCATAGGCGGACACTACTCCTTGTCAATGACGGGTGCCAATAGTTGCTTTGACAAGCGCGGACATTTGAAACCGACCGGCGAGGCCGGCTATAGTGAGGGCGGCGAAAGACGCCTAAATCGCTATAGTGAGGGCGGCGAAAAACGCCTAAATTGAGTCAAGGGCGTTTTGGCGCCGAAGGGAGAGTTACGCGATGAAGATGCCCAAGCCCGACGCCGAGGTCATCGCCCGGCGAAAGCAGATCGTCGGAGCGTTGCGCGATATCGTGCCGGGCGAAGGCGTGATCGACGAAGCGGACGAGCTCAGGGCCTATGAATGCGACGGGCTCACCGCTTATCGCGAACTGCCCCTGATCGTCGTCCTGCCGGCCACCGTCGAGCAGGTCTCGAAGGTGCTCGCCTATTGCCTCGCCAACGGTATCAAGGTGGTGCCCCGCGGCGCCGGCACCTCGCTCTCGGGCGGGGCCTTGCCGCTCGCCGACGCGGTGACGCTCGGTCTCGGCAAGTTCAACCGCATCCTCGATATCGACTATGACAACCGCTGCGTCGTCGCCCAGACGGGGGTGACCAACCTCGCCATCACCGAAGCGGTCGAGGACAAGGGATTCTACTATGCGCCGGACCCCTCGAGCCAGATCGCCTGCACCATCGGCGGCAACGTGGCCGAGAACTCTGGCGGCGTGCACTGCCTGAAATACGGGCTGACCGCCAACAACGTGCTGGGGCTTCAAGTCGTGCTGATCGACGGCCAGGTGATCCGGCTCGGCGGCAAGCATGTCGGCGCCGACGGCTATGACCTCATGGGCGTGCTCACCGGCTCGGAGGGGCTGCTCGGCGTCATCACCGAGGTGACCGTCAGAATCCTCAGGAAGCCCGAGACCGCGCGCGCCTTTCTCCTCGGCTTCGCGACCATCGAAGCGGCGGCCAAATGCGTCGCCGACATCATCGCCGCCGGCATCATCCCGGGCGGCATGGAGATGATGGACAGACCGGCGATCCACGCCGCCGAGGACTTCGTCCATGCCGGCTATCCGCGCGACGCCGAGGCGCTGCTGATCGTCGAACTCGACGGCGTCGAGGCCGAGGTCGATCACCTGATCGGGCGGGTGCAGCGGATCGCCGAGGACAACGGCGCCGACTCGGTGCGGGTCAGCGCCAATGAGGACGAGCGGCTATCGTTTTGGGCCGGGCGCAAGGCCGCGTTCCCGGCGATCGGGCGGATCTCCCCCGACTACTACTGCATGGACGGCACCATACCCCGGGGCCGGCTGCCCGAGGTCCTGACCGGCGTCACCGAGCTGTCGAAGCGCTTCGGCCTTCGCGTCGCCAACGTGTTCCACGCCGGCGACGGCAATCTCCACCCCCTCATCCTCTACGACGCCAACGTACCCGGCGAGCTCGAGAAGGCGGAGGAGTTCGGCGCCGAGATCCTCAGGCTGTGCGTCAAGGTCGGCGGCGTGCTGACCGGCGAGCACGGTGTCGGGGTCGAGAAGCGGGACCTCATGGGCGAGATGTTCAACGAGGACGACCTCAAGCACCAGCAGCGCCTGAAATGCGCCTTCGATCCAAAATCACTGCTCAATCCCGGCAAGGTGTTTCCGACGCTGCATCGTTGCGCCGAACTCGGCCGCGTGCACATCCATCGCGGGCGGATGCGCCACCCCGACCTGCCCCGGTTCTGACCGGCAGGGTTCGGCCCGATGGAAAACGAGATAACGCCCGGCACCCCGGAAGAGGTCCTCGACGCGGTGGCCGAGGCGCTCGCCGAGGAGACGCCGCTCGAGGTCCTCGGCGCCGGCACCAAGAGGACCTATGGCCGGCCCGCCGAGGCCGAGCGGACCCTCAGCCTCTCGCGCCTCGCCGGCATCACCATGTACGAGCCCAACGAGCTGGTGATGACCGCCAGGCCCGGCACGCCGCTTGCCGAAATCGAGGCGAGCCTCGATAAGAACGGCCAGCAGTTGGCGTTCGAGCCCGCCGATTACGGCCCCCTGCTGGAGGGCGCGGAAGGTGGAGAGGAGGCCGGCGGGGCCACCATCGGCGGCATCTTCGCCTGCAACCTTTCAGGGCCGAGGCGGATCGCCGCCGGCGCCGCGCGCGATCATATCCTCGGCGTCAAGGCCGTCAGCGGACGGGGCGAAGCCTTCAAGTCCGGCGGCCGGGTGGTGAAGAACGTCACCGGCTACGACATGTCCAAGCTGCTGACGGGCTCTTTCGGGACCCTTGCGGTGCTGACCGAGGTGACCTTCAAGGTCCTGCCGGCGCCCGAGGACAGCCGCACCGTCGTGATCCCGGGCCTCGACGATCGGGCGGCGCTCGCCGCCATGACCACGGCGCTTACCGGGCCCTGGGAGGTCACCGCCGCGGCCCATCTGCCAAAGCCCCTCGCCCAGCGATCCTGGGTGGCGCGGATCGCCGGCGCCAATGCCGCCACCGTCATGAGGCTCGAGGGGCCGGCGCCCTCGGTCGCCGCCCGCGCCGAGGGCCTTGGTAAGGGCCTCGCCGGTCTCGGCACGGCAGGCGAGTTGGCGCACGCCGATACGCGCGCCCTGTGGCGGGAAATTCGCGACGTGCATCCGCTGGTTTCCCCGCCACACCTGGGCCCGGCGGCCGAGGTGTGGCGGATCTCCGCGCCGCCGTCCGAGGCCGCCGCCATCACCGAGCGGATCTCCAAGAACCTCCGGACGCTGGCCTTCTATGATTGGGGCGGCGGCTTGATCTGGCTGGCGATTGGGGCGCTAGAAGACATGGCGGCCAGCGCGCGCGCCGCCATCGTGCGCGCCGCCATCGGGGATGCCGGCGGCCACGGCACGCTCATTAAGGCCGACGCCGAGACGCGCCGGACCGTTCCGGTGTTCCAGCCCCAGCCGGACGCCCTCGCCGGCCTGACCCGGCGGGTGAAGGAGAACTTCGATCCCAAGGGCATCCTCAATGCCGGGCGCATGTACGCGGGCGTCTGAGGGAGGGCGCGCATGCAGACCAACTTCACCCTCGCCCAGCTTGCCGATGCCGACGTCAGGGAGTCGGAGAAGATCCTGCGGGCCTGCGTCCATTGCGGCTTTTGCACCGCCACCTGCCCGACCTACGTGCTGCTCGGCGATGAGCTCGACAGCCCGCGCGGGCGTATCTATTTGATCAAGGAGATGCTGGAGAAGGAGAAGCCAGCCACCGCCGAGGTCGTGAAGCACATCGACAGATGCCTGTCCTGCCTCGCCTGCATGACGACCTGCCCGTCGGCGGTCCATTACCAGCATCTGGTCGATCACGGGCGCCGCTATATCGAAGAGACCTACCGCCGGCCGTGGCCCGACCGGGCGTTGCGCCTGGCCCTTGCCCTGGTGCTGCCGACGCCCTGGCTGTTCCGCCCCCTCCTTCATCTCGCGCGCCTCTTCCGTCCGCTGGCAGGGCTGGTGTCGGGACCGCTCGGCGGCGTTCTCGAACTGGTCCCGGCGAAGATCCCGAAACCGTCCGGGCCGGGCGGGCCCGGGTCCTACCCCGCCGAGGGCGAGCGGAAGAAGCGCGTCGCCCTGCTGGCGGGCTGCGTCCAACGCACCCTGGCGCCGGCGATCAACGAAGCCACCATCCGGCTCTTGCGGCGCCACGGATGCGAGGTGCTGATCGTCAAGGGGGCCGGGTGTTGCGGCGCCATCGGCCATCACCTCGGCCGGGAGAAGGACGCGCTTGGCGCGATCAAGGCCAACATCGGGGCGTGGACGGCGGAGGCGGAGGGTGAAGGCCTCGACGCCATCATCATCAACGCGTCGGGCTGCGGCACCATGGTCAAGGATTACGGCTTCATCCTGCGCGAGGACCCAAGCTGGGCCGCCAGGGCCGAGGCGGTGTCGGCGCTGGCCAGGGACATCGGCGAGTTCGTCGCCGAAATCGGTCTCGCCCCGCCGATGCACCTGCCGGGCCTCAAGGTGGCCTACCAGTCCGCCTGTTCGCTCCGCCACGGCCAAGGCGTGGAGAAGGCGCCCATCGCGCTGCTCGAAGCGGCCGGCTTCGAGGTCGGCACGGTGCCCGAGGGGCATCTGTGTTGCGGCTCGGCGGGCACCTACAATTTGCTGCAGCCCGACATCGCCAGACAGCTCCTGGCGCGCAAGGTGCAGAACATCGAATCGGTGTCGCCCGAGGTCATCGCCACCGGCAACGTCGGCTGCCAGATCCAGATCGGCGGCGGCACCGCCATCCCGGTGGTGCACACGGTGGAGCTCCTCGACTGGGCGACCGGCGGGCCCAAGCCCGAGGCCCTCATCGACGCCGCCGGGGGCTAGGGCAAGGCGATCTGAGGCCCCGGCGCGTCTTCACCCGCTGCCGCGCCTGGCGATGGCGATGCCGGCGAGGACGACGGCGCCGCCCAATCCTTGCAGCAGGCCGAGGGCTTCGCTCAGGATCAGCCACGCCAAGAGGGCCGCGGCGACGGGCTGGAGCAGAAGGCTGACGGACGAGAAGGCGGCGGGCAGATGGGCCAGCGCGTAGGCGATGAGGCTCTGGCCGCCGACATGGGAGAGGAGCGCCAGCGCCAGCAGCACCCCCCAGCCCGTGGCCGTCGTCGCGATGATGCTCTCGCCCGAAACCAGCGCCAAGGGCAGAAGGGCGATGGCGCCGGCGGCGGCGCTCCAGGCCATGACGGTGGCGGTCGAGAAATCGGCCCGCACCTTTTTGACCGCCAGCATGTAGCCGGCGTAGAACACCGCCGTCGCCAGGCCCAGGCCGTCGCCCAGCAAATGATCGAGGCCGAGGGTGACGCTCGATCCCATCAGCAACACCGCGCCCAAGAGCGCCACCGCCATGCCGGCGAGGAACACCGGCGTGAAGCGTTGGCCTAAGACGAGCCAGCCGGCGAGGGTCACGAAGATCGGCGCGGCGTTGGCCAGCAGCGTCGCATTGGCGACGGAGGTAAGCCGGATCGACCAGTGCCAGAGGCCGAGATCGGCGGCGAACAGCAGGCCGACCAGGGCGAGCCAGCCGAAATCCCGGGCCGTGGCGGGCTTGCGCCCCGTGCCCGCGGCGCGGCGGCGATCGAGGCCCATCCACAGCCACAGGAACGGCGCCGCGAGCAATAGACGGTGAAAAGCCGTGGCGCTCGGGCCGAGCTCGCTCAGGCGCACGAAGATGGGGGCGAAGGCGATGCCGATGGCGCCCGAAAGCAGGGCGATGAAGGCAACCCTTGCCGTCCGCCCATTTTCCGGGCCATTTTCCGGGACCCCGCCCGCGTCGGAATTGCTCATGGATAGGTTTTATAGGGGAAGGCGGGATCGAGGGGAACGGCGGGCTGTCGCCGGGCCTTCCGCGCCGTGGGCGATCCCGGAATGCAAGGATTTCCCCAGTCCAGGCCATTTACCCGACGGCGCCTTGTTTGGAAACGGTAAACACTTTTCGAATACTGAGAAACCTGGAACCCTTAAAAGCTTTGAAATTTAGGTTATAGTGCCGCCATGTTCGAAAACCCCCAGGCGAGCGAGCCGGTCCAGGCCCCGGATTCGCTGATCGGCGAGGCCGACCCGCCCCCTGTCGAGGTCGTCAATGAAGGCGGCGCGGCCAAGGTCATCCTCACCTGCGATCATGCCAGCGCCGCCATGCCGGCCGCGCTTGGCACCCTCGGCCTCGATCCGGCCGAGCTTGGCCGGCACATCTGCTACGACATCGGCATCGCCAAGGTCGGCCGGGCGCTGAGTGCGATGCTCGATGCGCCGCTGGTGCTGGCGGGCTATTCGAGGCTGGTGATCGACGTCAACCGCCGTCTCGACGACCCCACCCTGATCTCGGTCATCAGCGACGGCGCCATCGTTCCCGGCAACCGGAACATCACGAATGAGGACAAGGCGCAGCGGATCGAGAACATCTATCGTCCCTATCACCAGACCATCGACCGGCTCAGCGGCGAATTGATGGAGCGGGGCGTCGCCCCGGCGATCATCTCGCTCCATAGCTTCACCACGTCGCTCAACCGCTACGACCGGCCCTGGCACTTCGGCATATTGTGGCGCCGCGATCCGCGCATCGCCGTGCCCCTGATGGAACGGCTCGGCGCCAACGCCGGAATCTGCGTCGGCGACAACCAGCCCTATTCGGGAGGGAACGACCACGGCATTTCCATCGAATCCCATGCCGAGAGCCGCGGCCTGCCCCATGCGCTGATCGAGATTCGCCAGGACCTGGTGGAGACCGACGCCGGCGCCGAACGCAATGCCAGCCTCCTCGCCGACGCGCTTGGCGGCATCCTCGACGATCCCGGCCTCTACCGGGTGGAGCATTACTGAGGGAAAGGCGAATGGCAGCGACCGAGCCGAAATTCACCGTCGGCATCGAGGAAGAGTATCTGCTGGTCGACCGCGAGACCCGGGATCTCGCCACCGAGCCTCCCGAATCCATGATGACCGACTGCCAGGCCCTGCTTCGCGGCCAGGTCTGCGCCGAGTTCCTGCGATCCCAGATCGAGGTGGCGACGCGGGTCTGCGAGACGGTGGCCGAGGCCCGCGCCGATCTGTCGTACTTGCGCGCCACCGTGGCCGAGATCGCCGAGAAGTACGGCTTCGCGCCGATCGCCGCCTCGACCCACCCCTTCGCCCATTGGGGCGAACAGCGCCACACCGACAAGGACCGCTACAATATCCTCGCCGACGACCTCCAGGGAGTGGCCCGGCGGCTGCTGATCGGCGGCATGCACGTCCATGTCGGCATCGAGGATGACGAGCTTCGCATCGACCTGATGAACCAGGTGAGCTACTTCCTCCCCCACCTGCTGGCGCTCAGCACCTCATCGCCGTTCTGGCGCGGCGACAATACCGGGCTGATGTCGTACCGCATCTGCGTGTTCGACGAGTTGCCCCGTACCGGGCTGCCCGAGAGATTCGCCAGCTACAAGGAATATTTGCGCCTCGTCGCCGTCATGGTGGAAGCCGGGCTGATCGAGGACGCCACCAAGCTGTGGTGGGACGTTCGCCCCTCCGCCCGTTTCCCGACCCTGGAGATGCGCTTGACCGACGTCTGTACCTACCTCGACGACGCCGCGTGCGTCGCCGCGCTCTATCAATGCATACTGCGCATGCTTTACCGGCTCAGGATCACCAACCAGCGCTGGCGCACCTACCCGCGCATGCTGATCAACGAGAACCGCTGGCGGGCCCAGCGCTACGGCGTCGACGACGGGCTGGTCGATTTCGGCAAGGGAGAAATCGTCCCCTATCCGGAACTGATGGAGGAGCTGTTGGAGCTGGTGGCCGAGGACGCCGAGGCCCTGAAATGCGAGAGCGAGATCAGCCGCGCGCGGACCATCATCGCCGAAGGCACCAGCGCCCACCGCCAGGTCAAGGTCTACGACGATATGCTGGCGGCCGGGGGCAACGAGGAGGAGGCGCTCAAGGCCGTCGTCGATCTGCTGGTCGAGGAAACGACAAAGGATATATAATCCGGGCGTCGCGCCCGCCGAGGGGTGGCACGAGGCACCGACCCCGGCGCTGGGCCGATGGAACGAAGAAGATGGGAGGAGACAGGCATGGACGATAACACCCGAACGGAACTGGAGGCGGCGGCCTTCCGCCAGCTGGTTCAGCATTTTCGCAAACGCGTCGACGTGCAGAACATCGACCTCATGAACCTCTCCGGCTTTTGCCGCAACTGCCTGTCGAAATGGTACGCGGCGGCGGCCAAGGACAAGGGCATCGACATGTCCTATGACGAGGCCAGGGAAATCGTCTACGGCATGCCTTATGACGATTGGAAGGCCAAGTACCAGACCGAAGCCACCCCGGAGCAGATGGCCAAGCACAAGATAGCGAGCGCGCGGGCGGGCCACGAATAGAGCACAATCGGACCGATCGGCCCAACCGATCGGCGCCCCGTCAGTCGGCGCCTTTTTCCTCCAGCGCCACGGCCATTCCCCGCCGGCGCCGGGCGGCCCAGCCCCAGGCGATGAGGCACAGCACGGCGCCGCCGCCAAGCGTCGCGGGCAACCCCAACCCTTCCGCCAGCCACCCCATGACGACGGCGCCCAGCGCCGGCATGCCCCGGTAGATCAGGGTGTAGAGCGACATCACCCGGCCGCGCATGGCGGGCGCCACCGACGACTGAATGAGCGTCTGGGAGCCGATGCCGTTGACCACCATGGCGAAGCCGGAGATGGCGAGGAACGGAAGCGCGAGGAAGAAATGATCCATCGCGGTGAACGCCCCCAAGGCGAGGGCGAGAACCAGGACCGCCGAGACCGTGATCGTGGTCAAACCGGCGAGCACGCCCCTCAAGGCCAGCCACAGGGCGCCCAGCATGGCGCCCAGACCCATGGCGGCGGTAAGCCAGGCGAGGCCCCCGGCGCCCCGGTGAAACACGTCGCCGGCGAATCCGGGCAGGAGATCGACCACCGGGCGGGAGACCACGGCGGTGATGACGAGCAGCACCAGCACCGGGCGGATACCGGGATGGGCGACGGTGTAGCGCCACCCTTCGGCGACCTCACCGAACAGGGTGGTCTCGCTCCTCGGTCGCCGCTCCGGCGGGGCGACGTCCATACGAAAGAGAGCGAGGAGGAACACCAGATAACCGAGCACGTTGCAGGCGAAGGCCCAGGTGACGCCGCCGGTGACGATGACGGCGCCGGCCGCCGCCGGGCCGATGAAGCGGGCGACGTTGTAGAGCGACGAGTTGATGGCGATCGCCGCCGAGAGGTCCTCGCGGGGGACCAGGGAAGGCAGGATGGTATGGCGCGACGCCGTATTGAAGGGATGTGTGAGCCCGAGCACGATCGCCAGCGCCAGCAGGCTTTCGATGGTGAGGAGGCCGGCGAAACTCAGCACCGCGAGGATAAGCGCCTGAACCAGGAAGACGGCCTGGGACAGGATCATCGGCCGCATCGGGTCGACGCGGTCGATAAGCGCCCCGGCAAGGGGGCTGAGCACGACGGCGGGAAACAGATCGGCGAAGGCGATGATGCCGAGCCAGGCGGGAGAGTGGGTGAGCTCCCATGTCAGCCAGCCGACGGCGAGGCGCTGCATCCATAGGGTAATCAGCGACGGCGCCATGCCGGCCGAGAACAGGAAGTGATTGCGGTGGCGAAGGGCGCGCCTGACGCCGCCGAGACCGAAGCCCGGGGCTTCGCCACGGGGTGACTGGGTCATCCCGGTCTTTCGCCTTCGAACGCCCGCGATACGGCCGCCGCCCTCGGCACCATCCACAACCAGGCTGCCAGACACAGAACCGCGGCGACGGCGACCGGGATGCGCAGGCCGATGCTTTCCGACACCACGCCGATGATGAGGGTGCCGAACGCCGGGCTGCCCTGCAGGATGAGGGTGAAAAGCGACATCACCCGCCCGCGCATGGCGCCGGCGACGGTGGATTGGATCAGCACCTGCGACCCCACCCCGTTGATGATCATGGCGAAGCCCGACAGCATCAGGGCGGGGATGGCGACCCAGAAGATGTCGGTGGCGACGAAGGCGATCAACGCCGCGGCAATCACCACCACTTGGGCCAGCACCACCCCGGTCAAGCCGACGAGGCTCTGGCGCCGGGCGAGCCACAGGCCCGCCAAGGTGGCGCCGAGCCCCATCGCCGATGTCAGCCACGCAAGGCCGGCGGCGCCGCGGGCGAACACGTCCTCGGCGAACCCGGGAAGAAGATCGACGATGGAGCGCGCCGCGAACGACGACACGATCAGCAGCAGCAACAAGGGACCGATGGCGGGATGGGCCACGGTATAGCGGTAGCCATCGGCGATATTGCTCCAGATGCCGCCGCCCGTCTTGTCGATGGCGTCCCGGCGGACCACCTCGACGCGCATCAGCACGACGAGGAAGATGGTGAAGCTCAGCGCGTTGAAAGCGAAGGCCGGGCCGACGCCGGCGGTGACGATGATGATGCCGGCGACGGCGGGGCCGATGAAGCGCGCGAGATTGAAGATGAAGGAGCTGAGGCCGATCGCCGCGCCGATCCCCTCGTGCGGCACGAGGGTCGGCACCAGCGCGTGCCTGGCGGCGGTATGAAAGGCGTGACAGACGCCGAGATATATGGTGAGGCCGAGCAGAAGCTCTATGGTGATAAGGCCGGTGAAAACGAGGATGGCGATCGCCACCGCCTGGAACAGGCTCAGCAACTGGAACAGCTTGAAAAGCCACAGCCGGTCCACCCTGTCGGCGATGGCCCCGGCGAAGGGCGAGAGCAGCACCATGGTGAACAGATCGGCGAAGGCGATGATGCCGAGCCACGCCCCGGACTCGGTCAGTTGCCATGTCAGCCAGCCGGCCGCCACCCGGTGGACCCAGGTGCCGACCAGCGAGAACGAGCTGCCGATGGTATAGTTTCTGTAGCTGGGGTTTTTGAGGATTTCGACGATGCCGTCGAAGCCCGAGGGTTTCTTCATGGTGCCCGCCGGGCATGCGCCCGGCCAACCAACCACCCGGGTGGCCGGGTGACGGCGCGGGACATGCGTCCGGCGACAGGGCCGGAAACAGGGACGGCGTGATCGTTACGCAGGCGAGCGGCGCGCACCAAGAGTTTGTCTCCGAGTTTGGAATCCAGTCTGATAGGATTACCGCCCTTGGGGCCATTGGGCAATCTCTTGGCGGACCGAGAGCGGTTCTTGGGTGATAGGAATCAATTCGATGGGTGCGTTATCTAAGGATGACTGGTTGTAAAATATGAGCTTTCTCGTCACAGGCGCGGCCGGTTTCATCGGCTTTCACGCCGCCAAGGCCCTCCTCGAGCGCGGCGACGCGGTCATCGGCATCGACAACCTCAACGCCTATTACGACGTCGAGCTGAAGAAGGCGCGCCTCGCGCTGCTCGAGCGTTTCAGGAATTTCACCTTCCACCGCCTCGACATCGCCGATCGCGGCGCCATGGAGGGATTCGCCAATGCCAACAAGGGGATCGAGCGGGTCCTCCATCTCGCCGCCCAGGCGGGAGTGCGCTATTCGCTGGTCAATCCCCACGCCTATGTCGAGGCCAATGTGTCGGGGCATCTCAACGTCCTCGAGCTGTGCCGGCGCTTGGACAGGCTCAGCCACCTCGTCTACGCCTCGACCTCATCGGTCTATGGCGGCAACGTCAAGCTGCCCTTCGCCGTCGAGGACCGGGTGGATAGACCGGTCTCGTTCTATGCCGCCACCAAGCGGTGCGGCGAATTGATGAGTTTCACCTACAGCCGGCTCTATGGGCTGGCGGCGACGGGATTGCGGTTCTTCACCGTCTACGGCCCCTGGGGCCGGCCCGACATGGCGGCCTATCTCTTCACCCGGGCGATCCTCGACGGCGAGACCATCCGGGTGTTCAATCGCGGCGACATGAAACGCGATTTCACCTATATCGACGACATAACCCGGGGCGTGATCGCCTGCCTCGATCAAGCGCCCACCGGCGATGGCGATGACCCGCCGCACAGGCTCTACAACATCGGCAATCACCGCTCCGAGCCGCTGCTCCGCTTCATCGAGGTGATCGAGAAAGCGGCGGGGCGCCAGGCGAAGACCGAGCTCGTGCCCATGCAGCCGGGCGAGGTCAAGGAGACCTACGCCGACATCACCGCGATCCAAAAGGATATCGGCTTCAATCCCTCGACCACCATCGATGCCGGCATCCCCAAATTCGTCGACTGGTACAAGGATTATCACGGCGTCTCGTGACCCGGCCCCGTTGGGGCGGCGTAAAAGGGGTCAAGTCTTGACAATTATCAATTTAAGCCGACTCTCTGCCGCATTCCCTGTTTAAATGATAATTGTCAAGACTTGACCCCTTCACACATCGCCGGGACCGGATGAGCCGCCGCGGATCCGAGGACGCCGCTACCGGTAAAGCGCCTCCAGCGCGGCCCCGTATTTTTCGCCGATCACGTGGCGGCGCAGCTTGAGCGTCGGCGTCAGTTCTCCGCTGGCGATGGTGAAGGGCTCAGGAGCGATATGGAACCGGCGCACCCGTTCGACCGGCGACAGCGTCGCGTTGACCCGCTCCACCACCTCGCCGAGGAAGGCGGCAAACGCCGCATCATCGGCAAGGACACCAAGATCGGCCGGCTTTCCCGCATCCTTGGCCCAGCGCTTCCGGGTCTCCTCGTCGGGCACGACCAGCGCCACGAGATAGGGCCTGGCGTCGCCATAGACCATGGCCTGGGCGATCTCCGGCGCCACGGTGAGGATGCCCTCGACACGCTGGGGCGAGACGTTGTCGCCGCCGGAATTGACGATGATGTCTCGCTTGCGGTCGGTGATCTCGAGATAGCCATCTTCATCGATGGCGCCGATATCACCCGTGTGCAGCCAACCCTCGCGCAAGGCCTCAAAGGTGGCCTTCTCATTGTTCCAGTAGCCCTGCATGACGAGCTCGCCCCTGACCAGGATCTCGCCGTCGTCCGCGATCCTGACCTCGACGCCGTCGAGCGGCGGTCCGACCGTCGCCAGCTTCACCTTACCGGGCGGGTTGCAACTGACCACCGGGGCGGCCTCGGTCTGGCCGTAGCCTTGCAGGATCCTGACGCCAAGGGCGGTGAAGAACAGCGCGACGTCGTAATTGAGCGCCGCCCCGCCGGAGATCATGGCCTTCAACCTGCCGCCGAAGCGCCGGCGCACCTTGCGCCGCACCAAGACCTCGAGCGCCCGGTCGGTCATGCGCTCGACGATCGAGAGCGCGCCCGGGGTCTCGTACTTCCGCGTTCCCAGCGCCAGCGTCCTCGCGAACAGCTTTTTCTGGAGCCCGCCCGAGCGCGCGACGGCGCGAAGGATGCGCAGATGCAGGGTCTCGTAAAGGCGCGGCACCGCGGTCATGAGGGTCGGGCGGGCCTCCGCCATGTTCGCCGCCAGGGTATCGGCGCCTTCGGCGTAGTAGATCTCGGCGCCGATCGCCATGGGAAAGAATTGCCCCGCCGTGTGCTCGTAGGCATGGGACAGCGGCAGGAAGGACAGGAACACCGCGTCCTTGAATCCCAAGTCCCTGAAGACGTGCTCGGCGCCGGCGGCGTTGCCGAGGATCGCCCCGTGGCTGAGCATCACCCCCTTGGGCTTACCGCCGGTGCCCGAGGTGTAGATCAGGCAGGCGGTGTCGGAGCGCTTCACATCAGTGGTGCCTTCGTTGCCTTCGTCGATCTGGCCCCGTCCCAACTCCATCACCTCGTCCCAGCCATGGAGGCTGGCGCCGCTTGCCTGGCCGATGGTTGGGGTTTCGATGGTAATCACCCATTCCACCTTCGCCGCCCGCGCCACCGCCGGCAGCAGCCGCTTCGCCAGCGCCGCCGTCGACACGATCGCCGCCCGGGCGCCGCTGTCCTCGAGCACGTGGAGATGATCGTCAGCCGTGTTGGTGGTGTAGGACGGCACCGTGATGCCGCCCGCGGCCATGATGCCGACATCGGCGATCAGCCATTCGGGACGGTTCTCCGATACCAGGACCACCCGGTCGCCGGGCTCGAGGCCAAGGGAGCGCAAACCCTGGGCGAGAGCCCGCACCCTTTCGGCCGTCTCGGCCCAGCTCAGCGCCCGGTAGCGGCCATCCTCCTTGGCCCACAGGAACGCACGCTCGCCAAGCCGTTCGGCCTGGTCGAAAAACATCGCCGTCAGGGTCGGCCAGGTGTCGGATTTTATCATGGTTGCCGCCGTTTCACTCAGGCCCGAAACGTCCTAATCTTGCCCCCCGAGGACAGCTATTCGTTCCCTGGGTGTTTTCCATCGTTCGTTTAAGACACATATACCGCCTGTGGACCGTAGGAGTAACCCATGACCGACCCGGAATTTGCCCGACAAGCCGAAGCCTCCGGCGCCGCACCCGCGCGCGGCGATGCCGCCGGTCCCCCTCTGCCGGAATGGGACCTCAGCGACCTCTACCCCGGAACGGAATCGGCGGCGCTGAAACGCGACCTCACCTCGGCGCAAGATCGGACCAAGGCGTTCAAGCACCGCTACCACGGCAAGGTCGCGGGCCTCGACGGCGATGCGCTGGGCGAAGCCGTCGCCGAATACGAGGACATCGACGAGACGCTCTCGCGCCTGATGAGCTACGCCCAACTGATATATGCCGGCAACATCTCGGACCCCGAGGTCGCCGGGTTCTACCAGACCCTCCAGGAGCGGGTCACCGAGATCTCCACCGATCTCGTGTTCTTTACCCTCGAGATCAACCTTATCGAAGACGGGGAGATCGCGGACAAGCTGAAGGCGGAGAGGTTGAACCGTTACGCGCCGTGGATCCGGGACGTCAGGGTCCTCCGTCCCCACCAGTTGGACGAGGATCTCGAGAAGATCTTGCGCGAGAAGGCGGTGTCGGGCCGGTCGGCGTGGGTGCGGCTGTTCGACGAGACCATGGCGCGGCTGCGCTTCCCGGTCGACGGCAAGGATCTCACCAGCGCCGAGGTCCTGCATCTGCTTTCCGACAGCGACGCCAAGGTGCGCGAAGCGGCGGCGCTCTCGCTCGGCAAGGTGCTGGGCGAAAACGCGCCGGTCTTCGCCCTGATCACCAACACCCTGGCCAAGGACAAGGAGATCGAGGACCGTTGGCGCAAATTTCCCCGCCCGACCTCGGCGCGCAACCTTTCCAATCTCGTCGAGGACGAGGTGGTGGACGCCTTGATCTCGGCGGTCAAGGGCGCCTACCCGAAGCTTTCGCACCGCTACTACGCGCTCAAGGCCCGCTGGTTCGGCGTCGAGCGGCTCCGGTATTGGGACCGCAACGCGCCCCTGCCCGAGGACGACGACAGGCAGACCCCGTGGGACGAGGCGCGCGATAAGGTGCTCGGCGCGTATGGGGCCTTCGCGCCCGAGATGGAAGCGACGGCGCGGAAATTCTTCGATCGCCGCTGGATCGACGCCGGGGTCCGCCCGGGCAAGGACCCGGGCGCCTTTTCCCATCCCACGGTGCCGAGCGCGCATCCCTATATCCTGCTCAACTACCAGGGCAAGACGCGCGACGTCATGACGCTCGCGCATGAACTCGGCCACGGCGTCCACCAGGTTCTCGCCGCGCCCAGGGGACATTTGTTGGCGGACACGCCGCTGACCTTGGCCGAGACCGCATCCGTATTCGGCGAGATGCTGACGTTTAGGGCGCTGCTCGCCGATGAGACCGACGTTCCCCGCCGGCGCGTCATGCTGGCGGGGAAGATCGAGGACATGTTGAACACGGTGGTGCGCCAGACCGCCTTCTACGATTTCGAACTCAAGGTTCATGGCGAGCGCAAAAAGGGCGAGGTGCCGGCCGAGCGGCTTTGCGAGATCTGGCTCGAGGTGCAGCGCGAAAGCCTCGGTCCGGCGATCGACCTCGAAGGGGATTACCGGTTCTATTGGATCTACATCCCCCATTTCATCCATTCGCCCTTTTACGTCTACGCCTACGCCTTCGGGGATTGCCTGGTGAACTCGCTCTACGCCACCTATCGGGAATGGGAGGGAGCCGCGGATCTGAAAGGGACGTTCAAGGACAAGTATCTCGATATGCTCAAGGCCGGGGGAACCAAGCGGCACCGGGAGCTTTTGGCGCCCTTCGGCCTCGACGCCACGGACCCCGCCTTCTGGGACCGCGGGCTGGGGATGATTTCCTCCCTAATCGAGGAGCTTGAAGAGCTTGACTGAGCGATGCCATGGCCCAAGCGCCTAAATCGGCCCAAACTTCTAAATCGGAGGTCGCGGCCGAACCTAAGGGAACCGCCAAGGCGGGCGGAGGGGAGGATTCGCGGCTAACCCGGCGCCTCCGCCGCTACGCCCAGGTCTCGACCACGGTCGGCGGGCTCGCCGTGCGCCTTGCCGGGGCGCGCTATCTCGGCCTCAAGCTCGACCGGCCCCGCCACGCGGCGGAGTTGCGCGCCGCGCTCGGCGGCATCAAGGGGCCGCTGATGAAGGTGGCGCAGCTCCTCTCCACCGTGCCCGACGCCCTGCCGTCGGAATACGCCTCGGAACTCGGGCATTTGCAGGCCGACGCGCCGTCCATGGGCTGGCTGTTCGTCAAGCGGCGCATGGCGGCGGAACTGGGGCCCGATTGGCGGCAACGCTTCGCCGAATTCGAACACGTCGCGGCGCGGGCGGCGTCGCTCGGCCAGGTGCACAAAGCGCTGGCGCACGACGGCACGAGGCTTGCCTGCAAACTGCAATACCCGGACATGAAATCGGTGGTCGATGCCGATCTCAGGCAACTCAGGCTCGCCTTCGCCATATACGAGCGCATCGACCCCACCATCTCCACGGGCGAAATCCACGCCGAGATCGTCGAACGCCTGCATGAGGAACTGGACTACGGGCGCGAAGCGCTGCACATGCGTCTTTATACGTCGATGCTCGAAGGCGAGGACGGCGTGCACGTGCCGGTGCCGGTCGACTCACTTTCGACCGGCAGGCTTTTGAGCATGACCTGGCTCGAGGGCGAGCCGCTGCTGGCCTTCGCCGACGCCCATATCGAAAGCCGCAACCAGTTGGCGCATAACATGTTCCTGGCGTGGTACGTGCCCTTCTATGGTTACGGCATCATCCACGGCGATCCCCATCTCGGCAATTATACGGCGAGGCCCGATCACACCCTCAACCTGCTCGACTTCGGCTGCATCCGGGTGTTCGAGCCGAAGTTCGTCGCCGGCGTCATCGACCTCTACTGGGCGCTGGCGCGGGGCGAGGAGGATCTCGCGGTCCATGCCTACGAGACCTGGGGCTTCGAGAACCTCACCCGCGAGGTCATCGACGTGCTCAACCTCTGGGCCAAGTTCGTCTACGCGCCGCTGATGGACGACAAGGTGCGGCGCATCCAGGACACCGAGGGCAGCGTTTACGGGGCGACGGTGGCGGAGAAGGTCCACCGGGAACTCAGGCGGCTTGGCGGCGTCACCCCGCCGCGCGAATTCGTCCTCATGGACCGCGCCGCCATCGGGCTCGGCTCGGTGTTCACCCGCCTCAAGGCCGAGATCAACTGGCACCAACTGTTCCACGGCCTGATCGAGGATTTCGACGCCGGCAAACTCGCCCGCCGCCAGAAGGCGGCGCTCAAGCGGACCGGCGTGCCCGAGGCCCGGTGAAGCCGTAAGGCCGTCGGCGGGATGGCCGCCGACGCGCCCGCCGGCGAAAGGAGTGGCGTCAGGGCGAGGACGCAGATTACCAGCATCAGGACGGGTATCCGGCCGTTCATGGAAAATTCACCGATATTCGCTGCAATGCACCCACCGGGCACTTGGCAAACCGGCCCGAAGGCGGCATCCTGCCGCCAAGACCCGCCTCTCGACCAAGACTCGCCTCTCGACCAAGACTCGCCTCTCGAACAGTCTCGCTCCGCGTCAGCAAATGCAATAGACCGTCACCAGGATTAACCCGACATGAAGATCGCCATACCGAAGGAACGGCGCCCCGGCGAGGCCCGGGTCGCGGCGTCGCCCGATACGGTGAAGAAGTTCGCCGCGCTTGGCCTCGAGGTCGTCATCGAGACCGGCGCCGGCGACGGCGTCTCGATCGCCGACGCGGTGTTCGCCGGGGCCGGCGCCGCCATCGCCGATGACGAAGCCGCCGCGCTCGGCGACGCCGATATCGTTCTCAAGGTCCAGCGCCCCTTGTTCGGCGACGCCGAGGAGCCCGATGAGCTTTCCCTGATGAAACAGGGCTGCCTGTTGATCGGGCTGCTGGCGCCCCTCGCCAACCGCGCCGACGCCGACGCCTACGCCCGCCACGGCGTCACCGCCTTCGCCATGGAGCTCCTGCCGCGCATCACCCGCGCCCAGTCGATGGACGCGCTGTCGTCGCAAAGCAACCTCGCCGGCTATCGCGCCGTGATCGACGCCGCCTTCGAATTCGGCCGCGCCTTTCCGATGATGATGACCGCCGCCGGCACCGTGGCGCCGGCCCGCGTCGTCGTCTTCGGCGCCGGCGTCGCCGGGCTGCAGGCCATCGCCACCGCCAAGCGTCTGGGCGCCATCGTCTCCGCCTTCGACGTGCGCGCCGCCGTCAAGGAGCAGGTCGAGAGCCTCGGCGCCACCTTCATCGAAGTCCCGCCCGAGGAGGGGGAGGAAGGCGAGACGGCGGCGGGCTATGCCCGCGAGATGGGCGAAGAGTACCAGCGCCGCCAGGCCAAGGTGATCCGGGGGATCCTCGAGAAACAGGACATCGCCATTTGCACCGCGCTGATCCCGGGCAAGCCGGCGCCGGTGCTGATCACGGAGGAGATGGTGAAGGGCATGAAACCGGGCTCGGTCATCGTCGATCTCGCGGTCGAGGCCGGCGGCAACTGCGAGGGCAGCGAGTTGGGCAAGGTGGTGAAGAAACATGGCGTCACGATCGTCGGCCACGCCAATGTGCCGAGCCGCATCGCCGTCGATTCGAGCGCCCTTTATGCCCGCAATCTCTTGAACTTCGTCACCCCGCTGATCGACGAGGAGACCAAGACGCTCAACATCGACTGGGAGGACGAGATCATCAAGGGCGCGCTCCTGACCCGCGACGGCAAGGTCGTCCATGGGGCGCCAGCCGAGGAAGGGGATGGGTGATGGAACCTGCAACTGCCGTTAAGGACGCCGGGATGGGCGCCGCCGCCGGCGGTCTCGATCCCTTCGTCCTCGGCTTCACCGTCTTCGTGCTGGCGGTGTTCGTCGGCTATCACGTGGTCTGGCGGGTCTCCCCGGCGCTGCATTCGCCGCTGATGTCGGTGACCAACGCGGTGTCCTCGGTGATCATCGTCGGCGCCCTGATCGCCGCCGGGCCGGCCGAGTTGAACTTCTCGAAGGTCATGGGCCTGGTGGCCGTGGTGCTGGCCTCGGTCAACATCTTCGGCGGCTTCATCGTCACCCATCGCATGCTGCAGATGTTCAAGAAAAAGGAACCGCGGGAGGCAGGGCAGTGACCGACAACCTCGCGGCGTTCGCCTATCTCGCCGCCTCCGTCTGCTTCATCCTGGCGCTCAAGGGCTTGGCGTCGCCGGAATCGTCGCGGGCCGGCAACCTATCCGGCGTCATCGGCATGGTGATCGCCATCGGCACCACCCTGCTTCTGCCCGATGTGCTGAGTTACGGCACCATCTTCGCCGGCGTCGTCATCGGCGGCGCCGTCGGCACCTTCATCGCGCTGCGCATCCAGATGACGGCGCTGCCGCAACTGGTCGCCGCCTTCCACAGCCTGGTCGGCATGGCGGCGGTGCTGGTGGCGGCGGCGGCCTTGTACGCGCCCGACGCCTACGGCATCGGCACCGTCGGCCACATCAAGGCGGTCTCGCTCATCGAGATGAGCATCGGCACGGCGATCGGCGCCATCACCTTCACCGGTTCGGTGGTGGCGTTCGCCAAGCTGCAGGGCCTGGTCGGCGGTTCTCCCCTGGTCTTTCCCGGCCAGCACCCGCTGAACGCCCTGATCGCCATCGGCCTCGTGGCGCTGACCGTCACTTTCGCCATGAGCGAATCCTATACCGCCTTCTGGGCGCTGGCGGGTCTCGCCTTCGCGCTCGGCTTCCTGCTCATCGTTCCCATCGGCGGCGCCGACATGCCGGTGGTGATCTCGATGCTGAACTCCTATTCCGGGTGGGCGGCGTGTGGCATCGGCTTCACCCTTGGGAACGATCTCCTGATCATCGTCGGCGCCCTCGTCGGCTCGTCGGGCGCCATCCTCTCCTACATCATGTGCAAGGGCATGAACCGGTCGATCTTCAACGTCATCCTCGGCGGCTTCGGCACCGAAGGGGGCGACGCCCAGGTGGCGGCGGCGGCGGCCGAGAAGCCGGTCAAGGCCGGCAGCGCCGATGACGCCGCCTTCATCCTCAAGAACGCCGGCTCCGTCATCATCGTGCCGGGCTATGGCATGGCGGTGGCCCAGGCCCAGCACGCGCTCCGGGAAATTGCCGATCTGCTCAAAAAAGAAGGGGTCGATGTGCGCTACGCCATCCACCCGGTGGCCGGGCGCATGCCGGGGCACATGAACGTTTTGCTGGCGGAAGCCAACGTGCCCTATGACGAGGTCTTCGAGTTGGACAACATCAACCGGGACTTCGCGGCATCGGACGTCGCCTTCGTCATCGGCGCCAATGACGTCACCAACCCGGTGGCCAAGACCGACCCGGCGAGCCCGATCTACGGCATGCCGGTGCTGGACGTGGAGAACGCCCAGACGGTTTTGTTCGTCAAGCGCTCGTTGGCGACGGGCTATGCCGGGGTCGATAACGAGCTGTTCTACCGCGACAACACCATGATGCTGTTCTCCGACGCCAAGGTGATGTGCGACGGCATCGTCAAGGCGCTGGGCTGAGCGCTATCCGGCCAGAGGGAAGGGATTTGGGCTTCCCGGCGCTTGGGATGTCGGGGCTTCGGCGATGTGATCGCCAAAAGCCCGTGAAAAAGCCGCTTCCGGCGATGCGGAGGCGGCTTGGCTGACCCGTTCTCGCTTGGCCGGGCGCATCCCACCCGGTGGCACCTTCCCTAGTAGCCCTCCCGCTCCATCCGCTTGCGCATGAGCTTGCGGTGGCGGCGCACGGCCTCCGCCTTCTCGCGGGCGCGGCGCTCCGAGGGTTTTTCGTAGGATCGGCGCATCTTCATTTCTCTGTATACGCCCTCGCGCTGCATCTTCTTCTTCAATACGCGCAGGGCCTGATCGATGTTGTTGTCTTTAACGTGTACCTGCAATTTTCCGCTTCGCTCCTTTCCGTCGATAGGGTTCTCCTCCACACGCGGGGCCCAAAACGGGGCCCCGGAATCCGCAGGGACCGGCGTTCTATCACACGTTTGCGGGCTTGTGAAGGCTCTCGACAGTTAAAACGAAAGAAGTTTAGGTCTCATTAACGGCCCGGTTTCGGCTTTACCCCCGAGGCCCCGGCCCTCATATTAGGAACATGGCCATTCTCAAGATCGCCCGCATGGGGCACCCGGTTTTAAGAGGCAAAGCGGCGGAGATCGCCGATCCGGGCGCGCCCGAGATCCAGCGACTGATCGCCGACATGATGGCGACCCTGGCGGACGCCGGCGGCGCCGGTCTGGCGGCGCCCCAGGTCCATCAGCCGCTTCGCGTCATCATCTTTCATATCCCGCCCGAGGGGCCACCCGAGGGCGCCGACGAGGGCGCCGACGAAGGGGCGGAAGAGGCCACCCGCCCGCCGCCGGAACCGCCGCCCGCGCCGCCCGAGGTCCTGATCAATCCCGTCATCGAGCCCGAGGGCGAGGAAATGGCGATGGACTGGGAGGGATGCCTGTCGGTGCCGGGCCTGCGCGGGCTGGTGCCGCGTTTCACCACCATACGCTACCGCGGGATCGACGGCGAAGGCGCCCGGGTCGAGCGCGCCGCATCGGGCTTTCACGCCCGTGTCGTGCAGCATGAATGCGACCACCTCGACGGCATCCTCTATCCGATGCGCATGCCCGACCTCTCGCTCTTGGGCTTCGAGGAGGAGCTGGATCGTTACCGGCTGGTGATCGAGGCCGAGGAACCGCCGGGCGAGGACGAGGCGCCCGAGACCGGCCCGGAGACCGGCCCGGAGACCGCCAAGGTCGCGGCCAAGAGGGGTTGATCGACATGGCGAAGAAACCCCAGGCCAAGACGGCGAAGAAGGCGCCGGGCAAGGGCAAGACCGCCGGCAAGGGCAAGGCAAAAGGCCGCGAGAAGCCGGCAGCGCTCGATGCCGACAGGATCGTCGAGGCCATGCTTCCCCATGTCCCGTTCGACGGCTGGACCACCAAGGCGCTGACGGCGGGCCTCGCGGATGCGGGGTTTGATCCGTCCGCCGCCCCCCTTGCCTTCCCCGGCGGCATGGCGGAAGTGGCGGTGCATTTCAGCACCCTCGCCGACAGGCGCATGATGGCGGAGTTGGAAAAGCGCAAGGTCGGCGAGCTTAAGGTGCGTGACCGCATAACGCTGGCCGTCCGCGTCCGCCTCGAGCAGAACGCCCAGCACCGCGAGGCGCTGCGCCATCTGTTGTCGTACCTGGCGCTGCCCACCAACGCGCCGGTGGCGCTCAAATGCCTCTATCGCACGGTGGACGCCATGTGGCACGCCGCCGGCGATACGGCGACGGACTTCAATTTCTATACCAAGCGGGCGACGCTGGCCGGCGTCTTCGGCACCACCGTGCTCTACTGGCTGAACGACGACTCCGAAGGTTACGAGAAGACCTTCGCCTTCCTCGACCGGCGGATCGCGGACGTCATGACGATCGGCAAGGTGGGCGGGCGCCTCGGCGCCATCCTGGCCAACATTCCGACGCCTTTTGGCCGGCGCCAGGGCCCGCCCGGCGGCCGGGGCTGATACCAAAGGTCCTTGATAATGACCCCTAGAGACGGTTTCCCAAGGTTTTCGGCTAGGAGCGCGTGGCGCGGCGATGTGAAACATCGGAAGCCATGCGCGACGCCGTCCGAAAGCCTTGGGAAACCGCCGTTCCGGTCGGGCATGCGAACCGCCGGCGGGCGTCGGAAAACCTTGACGATGCGCCGCATCGCCGGCGGCTCCCCTCCTACCCGGCGGATCGCCTGCCCGATCTCTAGGGGTCATTATCAAGGACCTTTGGTATAAGACCATGCCCGACGGCAGCGAACCGGTCACCGTCAAGGTGCTTTCAGGCGTCGATGAGATCGCCGCCGCCGAGTGGGACGCCTGCGCCGGGCCGGACAACCCCTTCGTTTCCCACGCCTTCCTGAGCGCGCTGGAGGAGACCGGCTGCGCATCGAGGGTTACCGGCTGGCTGCCCCGCCACCTGGCGATCGAGGACGAAGCGGGCCGCCTCATCGGCGCCGCGCCGATGTATCTCAAGACCCACTCCTACGGCGAATATGTCTTCGACTGGGGCTGGGCCGAGGCCTATGAGCGGGCCGGCGGCAAGTATTACCCCAAGCTCCAGGCATCCATCCCCTTCACCCCTGTCACCGGCCCGCGCCTGCTGCTTCGCGGCCCGGCGCCCGAGCCAGGGGTGGCGAACGCGCTGATCGCCGGCATGGTGGAGGTGTCATCGCGTCTCGGTGTCTCCTCGCTCCACGTCACCTTCCCGACCCAAGAGCAGTGGGAATTGTTGGGCCAGCGGGGCTTCTTGTTGCGCCAGGGCCAGCAGTTCCACTGGCTGAACCCGGGCTATGGGACCTTCGATGATTTCCTGGCGACGCTGGCGTCGCGCAAGCGCAAGGCCATCCGCAAGGAACGGCGCGGGGCGCTCGGCACCGGCATCACCATCGAGACCCTGACCGGCGCCGACATCAAGCCCCGTCACTGGGACGCCTTCCATGCGTTTTACATCGACACGGTGAGCCGCAAATGGGGGCATCCGTATTTGAGCCGCGCCTTCTTCGCCCGGCTCGGCGAGACGCTTGGCGATAAGGTGGTGCTGATCATGGCGGCGCGCGACGGAAGGGAGATCGCGGGCGCCCTGAATCTGCGCGGCGCCGATGCGCTTTACGGCCGCAACTGGGGGTGTCTGGAGGACCACAAGTTCCTCCATTTCGAGCTTTGCTATTACCGCGCCATGGACTTCGCGATAGAGGCCGGGCTGGCGCGCGTCGAGGCCGGCGCCGGCGGCAGGCACAAGGTCCAGCGCGGCTATCTTCCCCAGCCGACCTATTCCGCCCACTGGATAAGGGACGCGCACTTCCGCGCGGTGGTCGGACGATTCCTCGACGAGGAGCGCCGCGAGGTCGATTTCGAGCGCCACGTGCTGACGCGCCACGGCCCCTTCCGCCAGGAGGGCCCGGGGCCGAAGGGAGGCCAGCCGGAAGAGGAGATGTGAGGCGGGCGGAAACCCCCAGAAGGGACCGCTTTAAAAGACCAACCGTTCGCGCCGCGCCGCGTAACACCGGCTGGCCGCCGTTTCACGAGGCGCTTGTGCGCTCCCCCGCGAAGTATCGGAATACGTCTACGATATCGATGACGAGCGACGCGGCGTTGAGCGCGATCACCGCCGCCATCCACTGCGAGAACGGTGTGTCGAGCGCCGCCCAGTCGAGCCGCATGACGAGCCACGGCACCATCGCCAGCCACAGGATATGACCGAGGCCCAGCAACCGGACCCAGCCCCTGCGTTTGAAGATGATCATCTGGATCGCGGCGCCGATGAAGAGCGCCGCCAGGACCAGCCGTGCTTCGATGGTTTCGAGGAAGAACAGCGGCGCCACCAAATTGGCGGCGAGAAGCGCGCCCACCCATGCCCGCCACGGGGCCGCCAGATTGGCGGCCATCGCCCTGATGAAATCGACCTGGAGAGTTACCAGGGATAACAACTTTCCGCCTCCCGCTTAATCGGCCGTCGGTATTCCCCGGCATCGTCGGCAAGGATCAGGGGGCGCGTCTGGACAAGACCTTCAAAGGAGCCGTCAACGCCTCACTCGACCAGGGCGGGTTCCTTGGGACGCTTCGGCTTGGCGCTCTTGGGCGCTTTCTTGGGCGCTTCCTTGAGCTCGAAATCGAGCGCCCCGTCCTTGACCGTGACCTTGACGACGCCACCCTTGGCGAGGCGGCCGAACAGCAACTCGTCGGCGAGCGGGCGCTTGACGTGCTCCTGGATGACCCGGCCGAGGGGGCGGGCGCCGAACACCTTGTCGAAGCCCTTCCTGGCCAGCCACTGGCGGACCTCCTTGGTGAGCTCGATGGCGACGTTGCGGTCGGCCAACTGCTCCTCGACCTCGATGACGAACTTGTCGACCACCCGGGAGACGACCTCGGGCGACAGCGCCCGGAACTGGATGGTGGCGTCGAGGCGGTTGCGGAATTCCGGCGAGAACATCCTCTTGATGGCTTCGTCATCCTCGCCGACGCGGTCCGTGCGCTCGAAGCCGATGGCCGGCTTGGCGAGATCGGCGGCGCCGGCGTTGGTGGTCATGATCAGGATGACGTTGCGGAAATCGACGATCTTGCCGTTGTGATCCGTGAGCTTGCCGTAATCCATCACCTGCAGGAGGATGGAGATCAGGTCCGGGTGCGCCTTCTCGATCTCGTCGAGCAGCAGCACCGAATGGGGGTGCTGGTCGATGGCGTCGGTCAACAGGCCGCCCTGATCGAAGCCGACATAGCCCGGCGGCGCGCCGATGAGCCGCGATATCGTGTGGCGCTCCATATATTCCGACATGTCGAAGCGGGTGAGCTCGATCGCCATGACGCGGGCGAGCTGACGCGCCACCTCGGTCTTGCCGACGCCGGTGGGCCCGGAGAAGATGAACGATCCAATCGGGCGCCGGGGGTCCTTGAGGCCTGCCCTGCTCCGGAGAATCGCGCGGCTGACCGCCTCGATGGCGTCCTGCTGACCGACGATGCGCTCGTGGAGCGCGTCCTCCATCCGCACGAGACGCTCGGACTCGGTCTGTCGAATGCGCTGGACCGGGATCCCGGTCCAGCGCCCGACGATGAACGCGACCTCCTCGGTCG
>JACZQV010000105.1 GCA_022545545.1 Pseudomonadota bacterium | reverse complement strand
GACCTCTTTGGTAAGCGCGCCGTCATCGGCGGAACCGTTTTTCGCCATGGCCTCAAACCCTCCCTTCGCTTTTTATCCCTTCGCCATCGGGGACCGGCGTTATCTGCCAAGCATAATGGATATGCAAGCGGCGCGCGACGCAAAGGCGCCCCGCCCCTTCAACTCGGGCAACTCGGGCAAAACCGCCCGGCGCATGGTTGCGCCTCGCCCCCAGCCGTATTAAACAATGGCCCACCAATAACGGCGTTCCGCTGAGAACGGTTTTTGGTAGATAGGAACCGCTCTGGAGCGGCGCGCGATAAACCGCCATCACGGGAGGACCATGCCTTGAGCGCCGAATTGCCGGAAACCATGACCGCCGTCGAGATCACCGAAGACGGCGGGCCGGATGTGCTCAAACCCGGCACGCGCCCGGTGCCCGAAGCGCAAGCCGGCGAGGTGCTGATCAAGGTCGCCGCCGCCGGGGTCAACCGGCCGGACATGGTGCAGCGCCAGGGACACTACCCGGCGCCACCGGGCGCCTCGGACATACCGGGCCTCGAGGTCGCCGGCACCATCGCCGCCATCGGCGCCGATGCCGGCGGATGGGCGATCGGCGATGAGGTCACGGCGCTGGTCACCGGCGGCGGCTATGCCGAATACTGCGCGGCGCCGGCGCCCCAGTGCCTGGCGGTGCCGCAAGGACTGAGCGTGGTGGAAGCGGCGGCGCTGCCCGAAACCTTCTTCACCGTCTGGAGCAACGTCTTCGACCGGGCGGGGCTCGAGGCCGGCGAGACCTTCCTCGTCCATGGCGGCTCCAGCGGCATCGGCACCACCGCCATCCAACTCGCCAAGGCCCAAGGCGCGCGCGTCTTCGCCACCGCGGGATCGGACGAGAAATGCGCCGCCTGCCGGGAGCTCGGCGCCGTGCGCGCGATCAACTACCGAACCGAGGACTTCGTCGAGATCGTCAAGGAGGAGACCGAAGGCAGGGGCGCGGACGTCATCCTCGACATGGTCGGCGGCGATTACGTGGCGCGCAACATCAAGGCGGCGGCGGCGGACGGGCGCATCGTCAATATCGCCTTCCTCAAGGGCCCCAAGGTCGAGGTCAATTTGCTGCCGGTGATGCTGAAACGCCTGACGCTCACGGGCTCGACGCTGCGCGCCAGATCCGTCGGCTTCAAGGGCGCCATCGCCCGGCGGCTGAAGGAGAAGGTCTGGCCGCTGATCGAGGCGGGCCGCGTCAGGCCGGTCATCCACGCGACGTTCCCGCTAACGCAAGCCGCCGAGGCCCACCGGCTGATGGAAACGAGCGCCCATATCGGCAAGATCATGCTGGAAGTGTGATCGGCGCGCTTGCCATGAGCCACATCTGAAGCGCCGGGACCGGCCGGGATCACCAATGGCGAGATTGCTCGAACACCACGCGCTTGATTTCCTGGCCAAGGGCGGCATCGAGGTGCCGGGCTTCGCCGTCGCCGAGAGCGCGGATGAAACCGAAAAGGCGGCGCGCGCGTTCGGCGGGCGCGCGGTCATCAAGGCCCTCATCCCGGCGGGCGGGCGGGGCAAGGCGGGGGCGATCAAGCTGGCCGAAACGCCTGAGGAGGCGGGCGGGTACGCCGCCGATCTTCTCGGCCAAACGGTGCTGAATTTCCCGGTCGAGCGCGTGCTGGTGAGCGAGCGCGTCGAAATCGAGCGCGAGATCTTCGCCTCCATCACCTTCGACAGCATGACGCGCCGGCCCATGGTGCTGTTCTCGGCCCTTGGCGGCATCGAGATCGAGGCGATCCTCGATCAAGACCCCGACAAGCTGGTCCAGTTCCCGGTCGAGATCGGCCTCGGCCTGCAGCCCTTCCAGGCCAAGGAGATCGCCGAGCGCGCCGGATTGACGGGCGATGTCCTGCTCGGGGCCGCCAGGGCGCTGATCGCGCTTTACCGCGTCTTTTGCCAGCTTGACGCCGAGACCGTCGAGGTCAACCCTTTGGCCGTGACGCCTGAGTCCCGTATCGTCGCGCCGACCGGCGTCATCGTCGTCGACGACCAGGCGCTTCACCGCCACCCGGAGCTCGACGGCATCGCCGATCCCAACCTGACCAACGGCTGGCGGCCCTTGACCGCGCTCGAGAAACGGATGCGCGAGATCGACGCCACCGATTCGGGCTCCGCCATTCGCTTCAACGAGCTTGGCGACGGGCGCATCGCCTTCATGTTCACCGGCGGCGGCGCCGGGTTCCTGGCCTTCGACACCATGCTGCGCCTTGGCGGCGATCCCGCCACGACGTTCGACATCACGCCCGGCTTCGTCGAGGAGAAGATGTATCTGGCGACCAAGGCGATCCTCGCGCTCCCGGGGCTGAAGGGCCTGCTGGCCGGCGGCAACATCACCAATTTCATCCCCATCGACATCAAGGTGCGGGGCGTCATGCGCGCCTTGAAGGAGCTTAAGATCGACCCCGAGACCTTCCCCGTGGTCTTTCGCTTCGCCGGACCGGGAGTCGAGGAGGCCAAGGAACTGGCCGCCGAGATCCCCGGCATCGAGTATCACGACGCGAGCTCGACCATCGAGGACGTGGTGAGGAGCATCATCGAGCGGACGAGGGAGGCATGAGCATCCTGCTTGACGGCGCCTCGCGCGTCCTGGTGCAGGGGTTGAGCGGCCGCCAGGCCCGCACCCATACCGGCTTCATGCGAAAATACGGCACCAAGGTGGTGGCCGGCGTCTCGCCCGGCAAGGGCGGCACCGAGATCGAGGGCATCGCCAATTACGATTCGGTCGCCGGCGCGCTACAGGATCACGAAATCGACATATCGGTCCTGTTCATCCCGGCGCCCTTCGTCAAGGACGCGGCGCTCGAGGCCATCGAGCATGGAATCCCCCTCGTCGTCGTGCTGGCCGAAGGCGTGCCGCACCACGACACGGCGCTGATACTCGAACGCGCGAGGCTGAAGGGTGTGAGGGTGATCGGACCCAACTCCCAGGGCATGATCAGCCCCGGTCGGGCGAAGCTCGGCGGCACCGGCGGGGAGGAGCCCGACAAGCTCTATTCCGAGGGCCCGGTCGGCATCATCTCGCGCTCGGGCGGCATGGGGGGGGAGATCGGAAACATCCTGACGCGCAAAAACATCGGCCAGAGCACCTTTATCTCCATCGGCGGCGATCTGATGATCGGCAGCGGCTTCGCTGAGTTGCTCGAACTGTTCGAGGCGGACGAGGAGACCGAATGCGTCGTCATCTTCGGCGAGGCCGGCACCGGCCACGAGGAGGAGGTAGCGGAGCTTGTCCGCCGGGGCGGCTTCACCAAGCCTTTGGTGGCGCTGATCGCCGGTGAATCGATGGAGAGCCTGCCCAAGGGCATGAGCTTCGGCCACACCAGCGCCATCATCGAACGCGGCCTCGGTGCGCCGTCGCGAAAGAAGCGGCTTCTCAGCGAAGCCGGCGTTATGGTGGCCGAGCGATTCGCCGAAATCCCCGAACTGGTGGAACAGGCCCTGGCCTGAGCCTGAGCGAAAACAAGCCCCAACGCCGGGGCACATCAAGGAGTATTCGATGGCATCGACGGAAGAAATTGACGCTGAGATCGACGAATGGGTGTCCCGCACCAAGGAATTGACCGGCAAGGAGGTGCGCGAACGCGAGACCTGGAACCACGGCGTCACCGCCGACGCGATCCGGCATTTCGCCTACGGCACCGATGACGACAACCCGCTGTGGCTGGATCCCGATTACGCCGCCAAGACCAAGCACGGCAAGCCCTTGGCGCCGCCCGCCTACCTCGTCTCGGTGCTCTATCCGATCCTCCACGGGGCGCCGATGAAGGCGCCGCTGGCGTCGCTGATCGGCGGCGTCGAGTACGAGTGGTTCAAGCCGGTGACCCTCGGCGATTCGCTCGCCGCCGTATCCCGGCAGAAGGAATTCTTCGAGAAGCGGAACAAGGAGGGGCGGCGGCTCAACTTCGTCATCTCAGAGATCATCTATTCCAATCAGCATGACGAGGTGGTGGGCAAGGCGACCGGCACCATGATCATGGCGACCCAACTCGACCGCGTCGTCATGTTCGAGCGGCCCATCCACCGCTGCACGGACGAGGACCTCGCCGACTTGGAGGCGGCCTTCCGGGCGGAAAAGCGCGCCGGCGCCGAGACCCCCAAATTCGACGATGTCGAGGCCGGCGAGGACATCGGGCCGATCGTCCGCGGGCCCCTTACCATCGGCGACATGGTGTGTTGGAACGCCGGTATCGGGCCGTCGTATAAGGCCGGGCGGTGGGGCTATCTCGATCTGCAGAAATCGCCCCATGCCGCCGCCCTCAACCCGGCGACAAACTTCTCGGTCAAGTACTCCCAGCAGCACGAGGACTTCAACCTCGCCGCCGGCAGGGGCATGCCGGGACCGTTCGATAACGGGGTCATGCGCTTCGCCTGGGTGGCGCCGCTGATCACCAACTGGATGGGCGATGACGGGTTTCTGCGCAAGCTCTATGTGCAGGTCCGCCAGCCGGTAATCTACGGCGACATCATCACCTACGAGGGCAAGGTGACGGAGAAAGACGTGACCCAGAACCTGGTGAAGATTGAGATCACCGGCACCAACCAGGAAGGGGACGTCGCCACCAAGGGCAGCGCCGAGGTGATCTTGCCCGGAAAATAGCGCTATCGAGGCTTGGCATAGATAAGCGGGGAGTCAGGGTGGAGAGATTGCATGTCCGAGGCCGTTGACCGCCGGGGGGGACCGTTGCGGCCACGGGCGACGCTTGCCACCGCCAGCGCCACCCATGTCGTCCATGACGGCTTTGCCAACCTTATCCTCCTGTTCCTGCCGGTGTGGGCGGAGGAGTTTCACCTCACCCTGACCCAGGTGGGGTTCCTCAGGGGCGCCTATATGGGCACGCTGGGCTTCCTTCAGCTTCCCGCCGGGTTGCTGGCCGAAAAACACGGCGCCCGCACCATGCTCGGCATCGGCACCGCCCTCGTCGGCATCGGGTATTTGGCGCTTGGATTCGCCGGCGGCTTCATCACCCTTTTCATCTTCCTGGCGCTCGCCGGTTTCGGGTCCTCGGCCCAGCACCCGCTTGCCTCGACCCTGATATCGCGGTCCCACGACGGCTCCTCGCGCCGCGCCGCGCTCGGTTTCTATAATTTCACCGGCGACGTCGGCAAGGTGGCGCTGCCGGGACTCGTCGGTCTGGCTCTGCTCGCCATCACCTGGCGCGAGGCCGCCTTCGCCTGCGGACTTTTGGGGCTCGCCTCCGCCCTTGCCATATTCCTGGCGGTGGGCCGCCTCGGCAACGGCCAAGGGACCGGCAAGGATGAAAACCAGGCCGGGGACCCGCCCAAGGGCTGGGGCATCAAGGACAAGACGGGCTTTCGCGCGCTTTCCGCCATCGCCATCATCGACAACGCGACGCGCAGTTGCTTTTTCACCTTCATCCCGTTCCTGCTGACCGCCAAGGGCGCTTCGGTCCAGGAGGTCGGCTTGGCCCTGTCGCTCGTGTTCGGCGGCGGCGCTTTCGGTAAATTCATCTTAGGCATGGTGGCGGCGCGGATCGGCGTGGCGCGCTCGATAATCGCGACGGAAGTGGCGACGGCAATCGGCATCGGGATAATCCTCGCCCTCCCCCTGGTCCCGGCACTGGTCATCCTGCCGCTCGTCGGGGTGGCGCTCAACGGGACATCGACGGTGCTATACGGCTCCGTCGCCGATCTCGTCGAGCCCGAACGCCATTCGCGCGCCTTCGGCCTGTTTTACACCTTCGTCACCGGCGCCGGCGCCGTCGCCCCGGTCATCTATGGCGTCGTCAGCGACTTCACCGGCGTGCCCGTGACGCTTGGGATCGCCGCCGCCGTGGTGTTGACGACCCTCCCGCTGACGCGGCTGTTGAAGGTCTGACCGGCGGCGTCCGTGGTTTGATATATTCGCCGTAACCAGTCAGGGCCCCCAGTGAGTGCAAAAGAGGAGAACGCCATGAATACCAACGCCGAACCGGGTGATCTTAGCGGCACCGCCGCCATCGTCACCGGAAGCTCGCGCAATATCGGCCGCGCCATCGCGCTCGAGTTGGCGAAAGCCGGGGCCATGGTGGTCATCAACGCGAAGACTTCCGCCGACGCCGCCGAGGCCGTGGCCGGCGAGATCACCTCGGCCGGCGGCAAGGCCATCGTCCATCTCGCCGACGTCACCGACGCCGATCAGGTCGAGCGCCTGGTCGGGGCCGCGGTGAAGGAATTCGGACGGCTCGACATCCTCGTCAACAACGTCTCCGTGCGCAAACACGGCCTCATCACCGAGCTAACGATCGAGGACTGGCACGCGGTGCAGGCCAGCGTCCTCGATGCCGCCTTCTTCTGCATCAAGTCCTCGGTGCCGCACCTCGCCAAGCACGGGCGGGGCTCGATCGTCAACATCACCGGCGTTTCCGGCTATCTCGGGGTCACCGAGGTCACGCCCGTGGCGGCGGCCAAGGCCGGGCTCGCCGGGATGACCCGTTCCCTCGCCATCGAGCTCGCCGCCGATGGCATCACCGTCAACTGCGTCGCTCCCGGCTATATCAATACCGCGCGCGCGTCCGGGCATATCCCCGCCCACTTCGCGGCGCGCCCGGTGCCGCTCGGCCGGCCGGGGGAACCGGCGGAGATCGGCGCCACGGTCAGGTTCCTGTGCGGTCCGGGAGGACGCTTCATCTCGGGACAGACGATCCACGTCAACGGCGCCTGGCACGTCGCCGGCGGCTGAACGCGCCTTATACCAACAAGATCAAGGGGTCAAGTCTTGACAATTATCATTTTAAGCCGGCTCTCTTCCGCGTTCTCTGCTAAAATGATAATTGTCAAGACTTGACCCCTTCGCGCGGGGAAAGCGTCAGGCGGGCGGGATCGAAAAGTCGGCGCCGCCGTCGCGCCCGACCTGGTCGGCCAGGCCGATCTCCCAATCGAGATAGGCGTTCATCGCCGCCTCGACCTCGCCGTCACGCTCATAGGGCCGCCAGAAGATGTCTTCCGTTTCATCGGCGAGGTTCTCGAAACCTTCCTTCAGGGCCAGCCCCGCCCGACGCCACGCCGCCGTCCCGCCGGCCAGCACCCTGACCGGCGCCTCGACGAGGGGCGCGAGCTCGCCCGCCGCCAGGCGCGCCAGCACCCCGTCATTCGAGGTCAGCACCACCATGGCCCCGGGCGCAACGTCCTTGGCGCCGGTGCGCACGATGCTGTCGGCGAGGCGGGAGCGGATGGCGAACCAGGCGCCGGGTATGTGCCCGGCGCGGTAATCGGGGCTGGCGGCGAGGTCGATGACGGTTGCCCGCTTCTGGTCTATCGCCGCGGCCAGATCCCCCGGCGCGATCTCATCCGTCCTTGAGCCTTCCAGGCCCGGCACTTCCGGCACATGAGGACCGCTGACGAGCTCCTGGCCCGCGAGCGCGTCTTTCAGCACGCGGGCCTCCTTGAAGCCCATCTGGATCAGCCACGATGCGGTCATGGCCGCGCGCACGCCGTCATCGTCGATGAGCACGACACGCGCGCCCCTGGTGGCGATGAAGGTGTCGGTCTTCTGCACCAGTTGCACGCCCTCGGCCCAAAGTGCGCCGGGGAGATGGCCGGCCTCGTATTCCCACCCCTGGCGCACATCGAGGAGGTAGAGCGTGCGCTCGTCTTCCTGCGCGCGCCAGTCGGCAAGGGTCGCGTGGTCGATCTCCTTGACGCCGAAGCGCCGTGCCACGCCTTCAGCCAAGGTATTGGCCTTCGCGAAGCCCTCTCCGCTCACCTCCCCGGCGCGGCGCTCGCACCCGTGCTCGAGCTCGAAGCCGGCGAGATGCCAACCCATGGTGCCGTTCCTGAGCGCCACCACCTTGTTCGCCACCTTGGCGTTGATCAGCGACTGGGCGCCGATGATGCTGCGCGTGCGCCCGGCGCAGTTGACGACGATGAGGGTATCGGGCGAAGGCGCCAGGTCATGGGCCCGGTAGACGAGCTCCGCGCCCGGGCAATCGATGGCGCCGGGGATGTTCATCCTCCGGAACTCGGCCAAGGGCCGGGCGTCGAGGACGACGAGGTCGGCCCCGGCCTCGAGCATGTCCTTGAGCTCCACCGCCGAGACCGACGGCGTGTCGCAGGCGCCCTCGACGAATTCGCCGAAGGCCTTGCTCTTGACGTTGACGCCGGTGAAGAGCTCGTACCCGGCCTCGGCCCAGGCCTCCACCCCGCCTTCGAGAATACGGATATCGGAATATCCGAAGCTCTCGAGGCGCTCCGCCGCGCGGCCCGCCAGGCCGTCCGATCCATCCGAGAGCACGATGGGCGCGCCCTTGCGCGGCACCATGTCGCGAATCAGCAGCTCGAGGGAACCGAGCGGCAGGTTCGAGGCCGAGAACAGGTGCCCGTTGGCGAACGCGCCCTGTTCGCGGACATCCAGCAGGGCGAGCTCGCCCTCGCCTCGCAGCACTTGCTTGAGCTCATCTGGACCGATCGACCCGGCCATCAACCCTCCCCCGAAAAGACATCACGGGTGACGGAATCATCGGCGATTCCATGCCGTTCCCTTTGCTTTCCGGCCAACAATCATACAGGACCTGGAAACCGGGTCCAAGGGCGGCCGAGTAGAAGTTCCCGATTTTTCCTCACCCTGGCCGGATTATCGGCTTTGCCTTGCGGGTCGAGACGTTCCCCGCGGGTGCGCTCATTCGATCACAATGGCGTGAGGGGCCGGGACACCGTCCCCACGCCGCCTCAACCGGCGCCTCACGGGACCGATGAATGTATTTTCCGGCCTGTATTATGCGGGGCACGTATGGTAAAGACGTTGTAATCGCCGGGCCCGGCTTTTAGGCACCGGCAGTAACGCCGAAAGCCGGCTGGAAAGAATAACGAAAGTAATTCCCATCGCGTTTTCGGCCCGTCAACTTAATGACGTTGCACAAATAAAGGGAGGCACCAATGTATCTTCGTTCCAAAAGAGAAATTAGCCAATATTTCAGCCGCGGCATCGTCGGCGGTCTGGCGGCCGTCCTCGCCATCGGCCTGTTGTCCGATACGGCGCTGGCGGACAAGTTCCCAACCAAGACGATTCAGGTCGTCATCCATGCCAAATACGGCGGCGGCACCGACACCACCGCGCGCATGATGATGATCCGGGCGCGGCGTATTCTCGGCGTCGACATGCAGGTGGTCGCCAAGCGCGGCGGCTCGGGCGCCAAGGCGCACCAGTACGCGACGACCCGGCCCAGGGACGGCTACACCATCCTGGCGCTCACCCAGTCCCACCTTTACACCATCGCCCGCGGCAAGTCGCCGCTCACGATCGACGATGTAGTCGGCGTCGCCCGCGCCATGGACGATCCGACCTTCATCACGGTCGGCGGCAAGAGCAAGTACAAGTCCCTCGGCGATCTGATCAAGGCGTCGAAGAACAAGGCGCTGAACTGGGGTGTCGCCCAGATCGGCGGCACCGAGCATATCGGACTTGCTACCTTCGCCAAGGCGGCGGGCATGAAGTACAAGGTGATACCGTTCGGCAGCGGCGCGCAGATGGTCCAGGCACTGATGTCCGGCGCCATTGTCGCCACGCTCCCCAACGTCAGCGAGGCGGTGGAGCAGGTCAAGGACGGGACCTTCCGGGCGCTCACCGTGATGGCGGAGAAGCGGCTCGGGGATTATCCCAAGGTGCCCTCGACCTTTGAGCTCGGCTACAAGGTCAAGACCTCGACGACGCGCGGCTACTGGGTGCTCAAGGGCACGCCCCAGGACCGCATCGACGTCCTGTAGATGTCCATCCCGTATGAAATAGGCCTTGGTGGCAAGCTGCTCCTCTGCTACGCCCGGCCAAAGAATGAGAGTCCCTGGCAGGCCTTCCTCTTCCATGATGTGCTTCAGTGCCAGGGCGGCAGTCACGTTGACGGCCTGGCCTGAGTTGTGTCCTTCGCCATGTCCGGGAGCACCCTCCACAATCGGATCACGGTAAGCCACTCCTGGCTTCTGTGAAGCCTTGGGGATTCCGTCAAGGTCACTTCCAAACGCAATGACCGGATTTCCAGAACCCCATCGAGCCAACCATGCTGTCGGGATCCCAGAAAGTCCTCTCTCAACCTCGAATCCGTTCTCCTTGAGGATGCGGCCGACGGTGCTGGTGCCCAGATGGAGTCCGGCTCGGCAGAGGACTTGGGCGATCTTCATTTTCCCGAGAAACTCCCTGGCAGCCTGCTCCTGCGACCAACTTCGGGCGGCGCGCAGTTCAAGGATTGCCATTCGCTCGGTGGCTGGGTAGTGAGGTCTCCGCTGGGGCGCGATCAGCGCCATCCGAGCATCCTTGATTCGCATCGCTTCGCGAAGCTGGGCCGCTTCCTGCTCCCAGCGGTCGCTCTCGACTTTCAGTCGCACGCGCTGGTTGCTGCTGTCGGCCGCCCAACTGCGACTGTAGATCAGCGCATACTGGGCCAGAGCAAAGACGTGGAGGATGCCGGATTTGACGTATTTGTCCCAACTCTTGGGGAGTGGGATCTGCGGTTGTTTCTTCTTGCTGGGCATTTTATCATCCAAGGGATCGGTTCTCTTCGAATCCATTGAAGATAGCATAAACCGTG
>JACZQV010000104.1 GCA_022545545.1 Pseudomonadota bacterium | reverse complement strand
ATGGCGAAGTCCGCCCCCTCGACACCGCGGCGCCCGGCCTCGAGGGCAGGGTGCCGGTCCTGGCCGTCGGCTCCAACGCCGCGCCCGGGCATCTCAAAGGCAAGTTCGGCCATCTCGACGGCGCCCAGGTGATCCCGGTCGAGCGCGCCCGGCTGTTTGATTTCGATTCCGTCTATTCGGCCCACGTCACCTCTTACGGCTCGATCCCGGCGACGCTGGCCCCATCGCCAGGGACGGAACTGGCGCTTGGCGTCACCTGGCTGACCGCGGATCAGCTTGCGCGCATGCACGAGACCGAGGGCGCCAATTACCGCTTCGGGCAATTATCGGGCGTTCGCGTCGAGATCGACGGCGGCCGGGCGCTCGATCGTATTTCGGCCTATGTCTCGGTCCATGGCGGCCTCGCGGTCGCGGGCGCGCCCTTAGGCGTCGCCGGGATCGCCGCCAGGAACAGGAAATTCGAGGAAATGAGCCAGTTGGAGGTCCTCGCCCATGCGCGGGACCGCGCAGCCCCGGGCACGCCGCTCGATGACTTCATCCTCGGCGCCATCGGCGATGGCGGGTACCGGCGGCGCCTGAGCGCGGAATTGAAGAAAGACGCCCTTAGCTTCGCCCTTCCCGGCTTCGAGGCGCTGTAATTAAGGGGACACCATACTTAATTCCCCGTCTCGGTAATTTGGCGCTATGGAATTAAGTATGGTGTCCCCTTAATTGAATTAAGTATGGTGTCCCCTTAATTGGCAAGCTGGGCGGCGATCAGCCCGGCAAGGACGATCCAGCCGAAGTTCCGGTTGGATCCGAACTTGACGAGGCAATCGCCGGAGCTGTCGAGGTCGACCTTCCCCGCCTGCCAGAAAAGCTGCGCCAGGCCCAGGGCGAGGCCGGCATAGTACGGCCAGGCGAGCGCCGCCAGATACCCGGCCAACGCCAGCCACGCGATGGCGACGCCGTAGAAGGCGAAGAGATAGGGACGGGTCTTCTCGCCGAGCCTCAAGGCGCTCGACTTGACGCCGAGCCTGACGTCGTCCTCCTTGTCCTGATGGGCGTAGATGGTGTCGTAACCGAGCGTCCAGAAGAAACCGCCGGCGTAAAGGGCGAGGGCTTCGGCGCCAAGCGTGCCGGTCACCGCCGCGAATCCCAGCAGCGCGCCCCAATTGAAGGTGATGCCGAGAAAGGCCTGGGGCCAGTAGGTGATGCGCTTCATGAAGGGGTAGGTGAAGACGAGCGCCAGCGAGGCGGCGCCAAGGGCGAGGGTGAAGCGATTGAAGCTCAGCAATATGCCCAGTCCGGCCCCAAGCTGAAGGATGAGGAATATCGTCGCCCGGGGCACCGAGATCGCGCCCGAGGCCACCGGCCGGGTGCGGGTGCGCGCCACTTGCGCGTCGAAATCCCGGTCGACGATGTCGTTGAAGGTGCAGCCGGCGCCGCGCATGATGACGGCGCCGACGCCGAACAGCACGAAGAAGGTCACGGTCCCTGAAGCGTCGGGGAGGCCCGGGCTCGCCAGGATGATGCTCCACCAGGCGGGCAGGAGCAAAAGCCAGGTGCCGATGGGCCGGTCTATCCGCGCCAGCTTGAAATAGGGCCTTACCGGCGCCGGCACGTAACGTTCGACCCAGTGATCCGCCGGCATGTCCGTGGTTACGGTTTTGGCGGGCTTCATCATGGTGTAGTCTTACCTTCGTGGCGATGACATCTCAACCAGGCCGCAAGGCGGCGGACGATGGTTTCAAGACACGGCTTTTCGTCGAGAACGGCCTGGCCGAAGGGATGAGCGTCGGCCTCGGCGCCATGCAGGCCCATTACCTTCTCCATGTGCTCAGGCTCAAATCGGGCGATCGGGTGGCGCTGTTCAACGGCGGCGACGGCGAATGGCTGGCCCGGATCGATGGTTTCGGCAAGGGCTGGTGCTCGTTGACGGTGAACCGCCGGCGCCGCCCGCAGATGGCGGAGCCGGACCTGTGGCTGCTGTTCGCGCCGATCAAGCGCGCCCGCGTCGATTTCCTGGTGCAAAAGGCGACGGAGCTCGGGGTCTCGGGCCTGTGGCCGGTATTCACCCGCCACACCCAGATGGCGCGGGTGAACACCGACCGGCTCAGGGTCAACGCCATAGAGGCGGCCGAGCAATGCGGGCGGCTCAGCGTGCCGGAGATCTTCGAGCCCGCGGCCTTCGACGACGCGATCGCGCGCTGGCCGAGGGACCGCCGGCTTCTGCTGTGCGAGGAGCGCGGCACGGCGCCGCCGGTCGCCGAAGTGCTGGCGAGCGAGGCCGGGAAGATCGGCGCCGAAGGCGGCCCGCGCGTCCCGTGGGCGGTGCTGATCGGACCCGAAGGCGGCTTCGCGCGATCCGAGCTTGACGCCCTCCACGATCTGGCATTTGTTAGGCCTGTGGGGCTGGGCCCCCGCATCCTTCGCGCCGAGACCGCGGCGCTGGCGGCGTTGACCTGCTGGCAGGCGATGCTGGGCGACTGGCGCGGCCAAGAGGACGGGCGCGCCGGCGATGACGGTTAAGGCCGGCGAAGGGGCGGCGGCCCCGCTCTTATTCTTTCTGTTCCTTGCGCTTCCCGCCCAACACCGTCGGAAGCCTTCTCGAAGCGGTGCGTAACGCCATGTCCGGACCCGATCACCCCGATGCCGAGCCGATCACCGACAAGCGCCGGCTTGTCGAGCACCTCGAGACCGGGTGCAAGCCCGAGGAAGCGTGGCGCATCGGCACCGAGCATGAGAAATTCGCCTTCAGGACCGATGATCTGAGCCCGGTCCCCTATGAGGGGCCGGGTGGCATCCGCGCCATCCTCGAGGGGCTGGAGCGCTTCGGCTGGCAGCCGGTGCGCGAGCAGGGGAAGCCGATCGCCCTTATCGGCGACACCGGCTCCATCACGCTCGAGCCGGGCGGCCAGTTCGAGCTTTCCGGCGCCGCGCTCGAGACCCTGCATCAGACCTGCGCCGAAGTCCACGAACACCTCACCCAGGTCAAGGAGGTGGCGGGGGAGCTCGGCGTCGGGCTGCTCGGCATCGGCTTCAATCCGAAATGGACGCGCGCCGAGATGCCGTGGATGCCCAAGGGCCGCTACCGGATCATGGAGGCCTACATGCCGAGGAAGGGGACGCTCGGTCTCGACATGATGCTGCGCACCTGCACCGTCCAGGTGAACCTCGATTTCGGTAGCGAAAGCGACATGGTGCGCAAATTCCGGGTCGGTCTGGCGCTGCAGCCCGTCGCCACGGCGCTGTTCGCCAACTCGCCCTTCGTCGAGGGCAAACCGGGGAGTCATCTCAGCTATCGCAGTTTCGTCTGGACCGATACCGATCCCGACCGTTGCGGCATCCTGCCCTTCGTCTTCGAGGACGGCATGGGGTTCGAACGCTACGTCGATTACATGCTCGACGTGCCGATGTATTTCGTCTACCGCGACGGCCGCTACCTCGACGCCGCCGGACAGTCGTTCAGGGATTTCATGGCCGGACGCCTGCCGGCCCTGCCGGGCGAAGCGCCGAGGCTGAGCGACTGGAACGATCACCTGACCACGGTGTTCCCGGAAGTGCGGCTCAAGCACTTCCTCGAGATGCGCGGCGCCGACGCCGGGCCGTGGCGGCGGATCTGCGCGCTGCCGGCGTTCTGGGTCGGGCTGTTCTACGACCGCGGCGCGCTCGACGCGGCGTGGGACCTGGTCAAGGATTGGACGGAAGAGGACCACGCCTATCTGCGGGATGAGGCGTCACGGCGCGCGTTGGGGACGCCGTTCAAGGGGACGACGCTTGGCGGGGTTGCGCTTGAAGTCCTGGCCCTGGCCGAGGCCGGCCTGAAGGCGCGCGACAGGCGCGACACATCGGGCGCCGACGAGGTGCATCACCTCGACCCGTTGATGGAAATCGCCAAGGCCGGGCGCACCCCGGCCGAGGAAATGGTCGCGGCTTACGAGGGCCGCTGGCGGGGAAGCGTCGATCCCATCTTCTCCGAATACGCCTATTAGCGCCGGCCCGGCGGGCCCGGCACGAGGTGCTTCGATGACAGAATGTAATTCCATCGCCGAGGTCCGCGACAACATCGACCGCATCGATGCGGCGCTGGTCGCCTTGCTGGCGGAGCGCGGCGCCTACGTGCGCGAGGCGGCGCGGCTCAAGCCGCGCAAGGCCGATGTCGTCGACGCGGCGCGCATCGCCGAGGTTATCGCCAAGGCGCTGGGCCACGCCGAGAGCCACGGCTTCGACGCCGATGTCATCGAGGCCATCTACCGCTCGATGATCGAGCACTTCATCGCCTTCGAGGAACGGGAGTTCGACAAAATCAAGGGCGGGGGCTGATCGACAGCGCCTCGGGCGGCCGGCCGGCGATAAAGCGCGCCGCCCGCTCGGCACGTCGATCCCATCTTCTCGGAACACGCCTAATTAGAGCGTCCCCGGCGGGGGACGGAAAACTTAGCGATGGAACGTCAGCACGTCGCCGCGCACTTCATAGCCGCTCAGGCGGTTGAGGAAGCTCATCCCCAACAGGGAGCGGTCCATCGGGGCGCCGTTGACCGACGCGGCGACGTTGGTGAGCCGGATCGGCCCCACCGTCACCTCCCCCAGCGTCACCGGCGCGCCCCTGACGGTGCCGTTGGCGGTCCGGTAGATGCGGGTAAAGCGAAGCCGGTCGAGGTCATATCCCAGGCGGCGCGCGTCCGCCGGTCTCAGCACGATATCGCTTGCCCCGGTATCGACCAGGAACCTTATGGCGACGCCGTTGACCGTGGCTTCGACCTGGAAGTGTCCGCCCGAGGCGGCGCGGAAGGCGACCCGGCCGGGGCCGGTTTCGACCGCCCGGTGGGGCAGGAGCTCGGCCAGGATCCGGTCCTTGACGGCGACGATATCGTGGCGGAAGGAATAGCCGAGGATCAGCACCAGGGCGATGGCGATCCACGCAAGCGCGTTCTTGATCGCGGCCTTCAGGCGGATCCTGCGGCCCATGAGCAGAGCGCTCGCCACCACCGTCCCCAAGAGGACGTAGTAGAGCGCGTGCACCTGTCCATCGCGCGTCGCCACGGCGTCGGGGAAGCGCCGGGCCAGGTAAAGGACCAGGACCGCGAAGGCCAGGCCGATAACGACGAGCAGCCACCAGCGGCGGCCGCGGGGTTCGGGTTCGGGTTCGTCATCGGGCGACCAGGGACCGCCGGTCATGGGTGTCGCACCTTAGATGGGCGCCTAAACGAAAGATGGGCGCCTAAACGAAATGGCCGCCTAAACGGCCGTGCCGCCGACCGTGAGCGCGTTCACCTTCAGTGTCGGCTGGCCGACGCCGACGGGGACGCTCTGGCCGTCCTTGCCGCAGGTGCCGACGCCGGGATCGAGGCGCATGTCGGTGCCGACCATGGAGACCCGGCCGAGCACGTCGGGCCCGTTGCCGATCAGGGTCGCGCCCTTGACCGCCGGCCCCACCTTGCCGCCCTCGATGAGATAGGCCTCCGACGCCGAGAACACGAACTTGCCCGAGGTGATGTCGACCTGGCCGCCGCCGAAGTTCACGGCGTAAAGGCCCTTGTCCACGGAGGCGATGATTTCCTCGGGGTCATGGGGTCCCGCCAGCATGAAGGTGTTGGTCATGCGCGGCATCGGCCGGTGGGCGAAGCTCTGGCGCCGGCCGTTGCCGGTGGGCGTCATGCCCATGAGCCGGGCGTTCATGCGGTCCTGTATGAAGCCGACGAGGATGCCGTCATCGATCAGCACCGTGCGCTGGCTGGGCGTGCCCTCGTCATCGACCGTCAGCGAGCCGCGGCGCCCTTCGATGGTGCCGTCGTCGATGACGGTGATGCCCCGGGCGGCGACGCGGCTTCCCATCAGGCCGGAGAAGGCCGAGGTCTTCTTGCGGTTGAAGTCTCCCTCCAGCCCGTGACCGATGGCCTCGTGCAACAGGATGCCGGGCCAGCCCGGCCCCAGCACCACGTCCATCTCGCCGGCCGGGGCGGCAACTGATTCGAGCTTCACCAGGGACTGACGCAAGGCCTCGTCGACCTGCGCCTTCCAGCTTTCGGCGTCTATGTAAGTGTCGTAGAGCGCCCGCCCGCCGACGCCATGGCTGCCGGTTTCCTGGCGCTCGCCCTCGCCGGTGACGACGCTGACATTGAGCCGCACCAACGGACGGATGTCGCCGCACCGCTCGCCGCCCGGCCGTAATATCTGGACCGCGCGCCATTCGCCCGACAACGAGACAATGACCTGGCGCACCCTTTCATCGGCGTTCCGCGCGTAGGCGTCGATGTCGGCCAATAGCTTTACCTTGGTCTCGAAGTCGACGAGGCCGAGGGGGTTTTCGTCGGTATAAAAGGTGCGGTTGGTGCCGGGCGGGGGCGCGGCGAGCGTTCCCTGATGGCCCTTGCTGACCGCCTTGACCGTCTTGGCGGCGCGTCCGATCGCCTCCTCGCTCAGCTCCGAGGCGTGGGCGTAGCCGGTGGCCTCATCGGCGACGGCGCGCAAGCCGAACCCCTGGGTGGTGTCGAAGTTGGCGTTTCTCAGCCGCCCGTCGTCGAAGCTCAGGCTTTCCGAGACGCGGTATTCGAGATAGAGCTCGCCGTCATCGGCGCCGCCAAGGGCATCCTCGACGATGTTCTCGACGCGGGCGCGATCGAGCCCGGCGCGGGTGAAGAACAACTCATCGGTAGCGGCAAGATCGGACATGGCAAGCTCCTCGAAAGAAGATTTCCGAACCGGCCCGGCAGCGGTGGCCGGGCGGGGCATGGCCGCGGCGATTTTCGCGCGCCGCCGGCCCATCTAGGCACATATAGGGCCATCTAGGCACATATAGGGAAGGCGGCACCCGAATTCAGCCGCAACCTTGCGTGGCCGGCAAGGGAAACTGGAAATCATCGCCCCCGCGCCCTATGCTGACGCCCATAAACGGCCCGTGAAACAGGCACTCGGGCCCGGCTTTCGGGAGATATATCATGCCAGACAAGGAGGCCCCATCGCCGACGCCAACGACGCCCGGTGGCGCGCCGGGTGGCGATGACGCCGCCGCGCCGGGCGCCGCCGAGTTGCGCGATCACCATTTGCGCCAGGCGCTGACCAGCGAGGTTCACGCCCGCCCTTACGCCTTGCTCAAGTCGCCGGAACGGGCATCGCACCTTGCGGTGTTGTCGGGCGAGGGCGGCGCCGCCGGCGACCGCGCCCACCTCGCGGAATTGTGCGCCACCAGTGGATTGGCGCCGCCCGCCCCCGGGGCGAACCATTTCGCCGGCGACTTCGGGGAATTCAGGCTCAAATGGGAACGCCACACCGAGTTCTCCAGCTACACCTTCTTCCGCCGCGAAAGCTTCGAGGCGCCGTTCGACGATCCGGTCATCGGCCGGGTGCCGCCCGGTTGGCTGGATACCCTGCCGGGATCCGTCCTGCTGGCGATCCACGTCGCGCTTGCGGCCCGCGTCGGAGTCGAGCCGAACTTCAAGGAACTGGCCAACCTATTCTCTCCGGAATTCCTCGCCGGAAGCCGGATGGCCAGCGGCGCGGCGGCGGCGTGGACCGATTTTCGCATCCATGATGATGGCTTCGGCAGGATCCTGATCCAGGACAGGGGCTTGAGGGAACGTCAGGCCGGGCGGCTGGTTCAGCGTCTCCTGGAAATCGAGACCTACCGCATGATGGCGCTGCTCGCCTTTCCCGTCGCGCGGGAGGCCGGGCCGAAGGTGACGCGGGTGGAGAACGAGCTTGCCGAGGTCACGGCGAAAATGTCGGAGATCGAAGGAATCGAGGACGAGCACGCCCTGCTCGGCCGCCTGTCCCGCCTGGCGGCGGATATCGAGGGCACGGCGGCGGCGACCGGCTTTCGCTTCGGCGCCGCGCGCGCCTACTACGCGCTGGTCGAGCGGCGGATCGGCGAATTGCGCGAGGAGCGCATCGAGGGCCTGCAGACGATCGGCGAATTCATGGAGCGGCGCCTGGCGCCGGCGATGGGGACCTGCGAATCGAGCGCGGCGCGCATCGCCGCCCTGTCGGAGCGGGTGGCCCGGGCGTCCAACCTGTTGCGGACCAATGTCGATATCGCCTTGGAGGGCCAGAACCAGGACCTCTTGCGCTCGATGGACCGCCGGGCCCGCATTCAGTTGCACCTGCAGCAGACCTTCGAGGGGCTGTCGGTGGCGGCGATAAGCTATTATCTCGCCGGGCTGGTCAGTTACCTCGCCAAGGCGGCCCAAGGGGCCGGCGTCGCCATCGATTCCGACCTCACGGTCGGCATCGCCGTGCCTTTCATCGTCGTCGCCGTCTGGTTCGCCGTGCGCCGCATCCGCCGTCTGGCCATGCGGGAGCGCAAGGACTGAAGGCGAAGGGTAAAGGCAGGAAATCAGGACATGTGATGACCCCGATGGGTGTCCTGGGCGCGCCGAAAATTGCGGAAAATCAGTGCCTTGCGATATAGGTAATTTAACGTCATTGGCGGCGGCGAAACGATCCGCTATCTCAGGGGCTCGGATGGGCGTATCCGGCCGGGATCGCGGGCCACTTCCGGCGCCCTCGGCAGGGTGATGGTTTGGGTTGAGACCCGACCGTCTCTTGGTGTAGTTTGCGCATCCGACGCCTTGGGCGAAGGTCCGGCTGCCGTGTTTGGCCGGGGGAAAGAGATGAGGCTTGCGCGATTATGGCGATCCCCTATATGTAAGCGGGGGACGAGGGTTTCCGTTGACTAACAGAGGTTTTCCATCGACTGACAAAGGAATTCAAACTTGAAGTAACGGGTCCGGCTCGTAACCACGCTTGGAGCCGGGCGGCCTTCATGTTCACGATGTTGTACACGCCGCGCCGGGGTTTTGGGCGGCGTGCTTCTTGGCATGAGCTTCATGCGCGGGTTCGGGCTTCAAGGCGCCTCGATTAAGGCCAGGTCCTTCGATTTCATGTCTGTGGCTTTTCTCTGCGGCTTTTCAAGGTGAAGGATGAGTAAGGGATGGCTGTAGTATTCATGCTGATTTTGGTGGCCGTCGGCACTCTCGCGTTCCACTTTCTTAGCCCCTGGTGGTGGACGCCCATTGCCTCGAATTGGGGCTACATCGATGACACCATCCTCATCACTTTCTGGGTCACCGGGGTCGTTTTCATCGCCATCATGTTGTTCATGGCCTATTGCGTGTGGCGCTACCGTTACAAGGAGGGAAAGCGGGCGGCGTACGAGCCGGAGAACACGAAGTTGGAGTTGTGGCTCACCGGATTGACCACGGTGGGCGTCGTCGTGATGTTGACACCCGGTTTGTTCGTGTGGAACCAGTTCGTCACCGTCCCGGAAGGGGCGGCGGAGTTCGAGGTCGTGGGCCAGCAATGGCAGTGGAGCTTCCGCTTCCCCGGCAAGGACGGCGTGTTGGGCACCTCCGATATCCGCAAGATCAGCGATGAAAACCCGTTTGGCCTGAATCCGGACGATCCCAACGGAAAAGACGATGTCCTGGTAGAGGGCGATGAGCTGCACCTGCCGCTGGATCAGCCGGTCAAGGTGTTGCTTCGCTCGATAGACGTCCTGCACGACTTCTATGTGCCCCAGTTCCGGGCAAAGATGGATCTGGTGCCGGGTCAGGTCACCTATTTCTGGTTCACCCCCATCAGAACCGGGACATTCGATATCCTCTGCTTCGAGCTATGCGGTGTCGGGCACTATGCCATGCGTGGCAAGGTCGTGGTGGAGGAGGAGAGCGCCTTTAAGGCGTGGTTGCAAAAGCAGCCGACCTTCGCCGAGTCGCTGGCCAAAGCCGGGACCGGCGGCAGGGATGGGTTGAAACTGGTCTTGAGCGAGGGCGAGGCGGTGACCGCTCAGGGAGAATCGGCACGATGAGACCGAAACCGTTGGAACCTGACGCAAGAAAAGCCAAGAGGGTATTTTAATGGCCTATGTCGCACCTGGTGACACCAGTCTTGTCCCGCCCGCCGAGGTCGCGGAGGTAGATCTCTATCATGCCAAAAGCTGGATAACGAAATACGTCTTCTGCCAAGACGCCAAGGTCATCGCCATCCAATACGCATTCACGGCGATCGCCATCGGGCTGGTGGCCCTGGTATTGTCGTGGTTGATGCGGCTGCAGCTGGGCTTCCCCGATACCTTCTCCATCATCGAACCGGAGCAATACTACCAGTTCATCACCATGCACGGCATGATCATGGTGATTTACCTGTTAACGGCGCTGTTCCTTGGCGGCTTCGGCAACTACCTGATCCCGCTTATGGTCGGCGCCCGGGATATGGTTTTCCCCTATGTGAATATGGTCAGCTACTGGGTCTATCTGGTCGCCGTGCTGGTGCTGGTGGCGAGCTTCTTCGTGCCGGGCGGGCCCACCGGCGCCGGCTGGACCCTGTATCCGCCCCAGGCCATCCTCGCCGGCACCCCGGGGTCGGAGGGGGGCATCGTTCTGATGCTCGTCTCCCTCGCTTTGTTCATCGTCGGTTTCACCATGGGTGGGTTGAACTATGTGGTCACGGTGCTGCAGGCGCGCACCCGGGGGATGTCGCTGATGCGCATGCCCTTGACGGTATGGGGCATTTTCGTCGCCACCATCCTGGCGCTGTTGGCCTTCCCCGCCTTGTTCGTCGGCGCCGTGATGATGACCTTGGACAAGCTGCTGGGGACCAGCTTCTTCATGCCGGCCATCT
>JACZQV010000103.1 GCA_022545545.1 Pseudomonadota bacterium | reverse complement strand
TGATCGTGCGCCAGGTGCAGCAGAGCCGGAAACGTCAGGCGGTGGTATGAAGTTCAGCCAGGCGCAGGTCGCGGGCTACGCCGCTCTTCTGGTCTTCGGGTTCGCCGGCCCCTTCCTGTTTCCCGCCTACACCTTTCAGCTCGCGGTGCTGTGGATAATGATCCTGTTTGCCCTCACCTGGGACACCATGGGCGGGCAGATGGGCTACAACTCGCTCGGCAATATCTTGTTTTTCGGCGCCGGCATGTATATCTGCGCCATCGTCCAGATCGCCTGGGCCTACGATGTCGCGGCCTATACCTCCCATGCGGGCGCCGTCAAGATCGATTACACGCCCGAGCAGTATTTCACGAGCCTCGGCGTCGGTCTCGTCGCCGCGGCGGTGGGGTCGATGATCCTGGCCCTCATCTTCGGGCGCATCGTCTTTGGCCTGCGCGGCCCCTATTTCGCCATCGGCACCCTCGGCGTCGCCCTTGCCGCCGGCGAGCTTGTCGGCACGTGGGATTACGTCGGCGGCGGCGGCGGCATCACCGTGCCGTTCTATCCCGGCGAGGCGACGGTGCGCTCGACCTTCTTCTACTTCCTGTGTTTTCCCTTGGCCGTCGCCAGCTTCATCTTTCTCAAGTGGCTTTACTCGACCCGTTTCGGCCTGGCCATCAACGCCATCCGGGACGACGAGGAGAAGGCCGAGGGGATGGGCATTCACACCCTTCGCTACAAGGTCCTGGCCTGGACCACGTCGGCGTTCTTCCTCGGCATTGCCGGCGGCATCTTCGGCAACATGATCGGCTTCATCGAGCCACTGGAGGTGGCCTTTCCCGTCGTCACCTTCGGCATCTTCATGGTGGTGATGGCGCTTTTGGGCGGCAAGGGCACGATCTGGGGGCCGGTGCTCGGCGCCACCGTCTTTCACATCATCAAGGAAACCACCTGGACATACATGCTGGGCTGGCAGTGGGTGGCATTGGGCACGCTGATCATCGTCAACATCGTCTTCTTCCAGCAGGGCATCCTCGGCTGGGCGCAGGAGAAATGGCCCGAGAAGTTCGGCATCATCGTCGATGAGGGCATGGGCGCCGAAGATAGCCGGCGGGAGGCGGCCGAATGAGCGAGATGATCGAGATCGAAGGCGTCACCAAGGCCTTCGGCGGCATCGTCGCCAACGACAAGATCACCCTCGATGTGCCCGAAGGGCGGATCACCGGGCTGATCGGCCCCAACGGCTCGGGCAAGACGACGCTGTTCAATTCGATCGTCGGCTATCACCCCATCGATTCCGGCTCGATCAGGTTCGAGGGCAAGGAGATATCGAAGCTGAGGGTCCCGGGGATCGCCCGCCTGGGCCTGTTGCGCACCTTCCAGCAGACGCGGATCTATTCGAAGATGGACTGCGTCAACAACATGCTGATCTCGGTCTCCCACCGCCACGAAGGCGTCCGCGACATGTTCTCCAAGTACCCGCCGGAGGTGACCGAGCGGGCCGAGGTTCTGCTCGAATATGTCGGGCTCTATCAGAAGCGGCGCCTCATCTCCGGCGATCTCTCCTTCGGCCAGCAGAAGCTTCTCGAGTTCGCCATGGCGCTGATGAACGAGCCGAGGGTGCTTCTGCTCGACGAGCCGACGGCGGGGATCAACCCGACGCTGATCAACGGCCTGATCGACCGCCTCAAGCGGGCCAATCAGGAAATGGGCGTGACCCTGTTCGTCATCGAGCACAACATGCCGGTGATCATGAACCTGGCCGAGCACATCTATTGCCTCGCCAATGGCAGGCTGCTGGCCGAGGGTCCGCCGGAAAAGATCCAGAAGGACAAGCGCGTGATCGAGGCCTATCTCGGCGGCCACTATACCTGACGCTGGGTCTAACCTTTGGGCGATTATTGATGACGGCTGAAAGCGATAAGATCGCGACTGACAAAAGACCCGGCGCGGAGCCGGTGATCTCGGTCGAGGACGTCACCCGCGAAGCCGAGAGGATCGCCGAGAGGGGCCCCAGCAAGGAAGACATCGCCAAGCTCGCCGGCCGTGATCCCTTCGTCAAGATCGAGGATCTGCAGGCCGGCTACGGCAAGATGGAAATCCTCCACAAGTTCAACCTGCAGGTGGCGAGGCGCCAGTCGCTGTGCCTGATCGGCCCCAACGGCGCCGGCAAATCCACCGTGCTGCACTCGATCTACGGCTTCACCAACATCTTCGACGGCAACATCGAGATCGGCGACGGTGACGACAAGCGCGACGTCACCAAGCTGACCTCGAGCCAGAAGCTGAAGGACGCGGGCATCGCCTATATCCTCCAGGACAAGTCGGTGTTCCCCGGCATGACGGTGGAGGAGAACCTGTGGATGGGCGGCTATCTGATGGACAAGCCGGAGCAAGCCAAGGAAACGGCGGAGAAGATCTTCGAAAAATACCCCCGCCTGGCAGCGCGCCGTACCCACCCGGCGGGCGTGCTGTCCGGCGGCGAGCGCCGGTTGCTGGAGATCTCGCGCGCCCTGGTGATGGAGCCCGAGGTCTTGCTGGTCGATGAGCCCTCGATCGGTCTCGAGCCCCGCTTCATCGACATGGTGTTCGAGATCCTCGACGATCTGCAGAACACCGAGGGCAAGACCATCATCATGGTCGAGCAGAACGCCAAGAAGGGCCTCGAGTTCGCCGACATCGGCTACGTCCTGGTGTCGGGCGAGATCGCCATCGCCGGCACCGGCGACGAGCTGCTGGCCAACCCCGAGGTCGGCCGCCTGTTCCTCGGCGGCTGAGGGCGGGCAACCCAAATCCTCGGATTTGTCCCGAATCCTCGGGCGCGCGCCCCGCACCGCTCCCTTGGATCCTCCCGCCCCCTCAGAGGTAAAAGATGATCAGCGTCGCCGCGAGGAGCACCGCGACCCAGAGCACGGTCGAGCCCGTCGGCCAGGTGCGGGCCAGCGCCCCTTGCGGCCCGTGGTGGCGGTAGATGGTGGCGATGAAACGCTCGAATTGGTTTTGCGCGCGGGCCAGCACCCTGTCGCGCGTGGCGCCACCCACCTCCATGAACCGGCCGACGGCCGCCGGCATGACCTTGCGGTAGAGCCAGTCGCTGTCGAGGTTGGTGGACTTCATTTCCGGCGGATAGAGGCCGGTGCGAATCAGCACCGCGAAGGCGAGCGCCGAGAAAAGCAAGAGTTGGAGTTGGGTGATCACGTGGGTCGCGGTGTAGGGCTCTAAATTCACTTCATAGGGCAGCAGCGCGTAAAGCGGTGCCGGGTAGACGCCGATGGCGATGCAGAGGAACGCCGTGATGCCCATGGCGATCAACATATTCAGTGGCGCCTCCTTGCACCTGATGCCGGAATCCTGGGCGAAGAAGGCGAAGTACGGCACCTTGATGCCCGTATAGTGGAGCACCCCGGCGGAGGCGAACAGCAGCACCAGCCACACCGCCCAGCGCCCCTGGTCCGCCGTCCCGGTCAGGATCAGCGACTTCGAGACGAAGCCCGAGAACAGCGGGAAGGCCGAGATCGACGCCGCGCCGACGACGCAGAAGATCATGGTCAAGGGCATGGATTTATACAGGCCGCCGAGGTCCGTCCCCTTGGCGGTCCCGGTGCGGAACAGGACGGCGCCCATGGACATGAACAGGAGCGACTTGTAAAGCACGTGGGCGAAGGCGTGGGCGGCGGTGCCGTTCAGTGCCATCTCGGTGCCGACGCCGATGCCGACCACCATGAAGCCGAGCTGGTTGTTGAGGCTGTAGGCCAGCACGCGCCTGAGGTCGTTCTCGATGATGGCGTAAAAGGTCGGGAACACGGTCATGACGGCGCCGATGTAAATCAGCACCTCGGTGCCGGCGTATCCGCGCGCCAGCGCATAGACCGCGAGCTTGGTCGTGAAGGCGGACAGCACCACCGTGCCGGTGACCGTCGCCTCTGGATAGGCGTCCTGGAGCCAGTTGTGCAGCAGCGGGAAGGCGCATTTGATGCCGAAGGCGATGAAGATCAGCCCCGTCGCCGGGCTGACCACGCCTAAGTTGTCGAAGGCGATCGAGCCGGTCGCGCGCACATGCAGGATGACGCCGGCGAGCAGGATGACGCCCGAGCCGACCTGGACGATCAGATAGCGCATGCCGGCGCGGTAGGCACGTTCCGTGCGACGGGCCCAGATGAGGAACACCGAGGTTATCGCCGTCAGCTCCCAGAAGATGAAAAGGGTGATCAAATCGCCGACGAATACGGCGGAAATCCCGGCGCCGGCGTAGATGACCGAGGCGGTGTCCTGGAGCCGGTCGCGCTCGTGCATGCCGTAGATGACGTTGATGAAGGCGATGAGAAGGAAGATCGCGCCGAAGACGACGGAAAGCTTGTCGATGCGCACCAGCGTCAGCGCATAGCCGAAGATTTCCACCTGGCCGTAGACCCCGTGGCCGAGGCTCCAAAGCTGCCACCCGCCAAGGACGGGAAGCGCCAGCATATAGGCGTGGCGCCAATTTCCCCGCAGGAAGGGGATCGGGAACGCGAACGCGATCAGGATCAGGCCGGGCGAGAGACCGTCAATCATAGTAGTCCTCGTCCCGCTTCAGGAGCTTACGAAGCTCCTTCGCCCCGAGCACGAGCCCGACACAGACCACGAAACCGTAAAGCCCGTAGATGGCGGGAATCTCCTCCATCGCGAATTGGGTGTGCTTGTCATAGAAGAAGTCGGCGAGGCCGAGCGCGGCGCAGACGAGGACGAGGCCCCAGAAGATCTTTTCGACGTTGCGCCGCTGATCCAGCCAGTATTTCTTGCCCTCGCCGGGCGAGGGGGGCTGTTGGCCGTTCGGTGTGTCGGTCAACTCGTTCTCCCTCAGCGCATGGCGATCGGCGCGAGCAGCCGGTAGATCGAATCGGCGAAGAAAAAGAGGGCGATACAGCCCGCCGCGGTGAGGCAGGGCGCGAGGACGCAGAAAAGCGGCGCTTCGTGGATGCCGCCGGGGTTCGCGGGCACGGCGGCCGCGCCGGCGGAAGCGGGCTGGGGATCGATAGCGGGCGCCGGCAGGAAGAAGCCGCGCGCCACGACCGGAATCAGATAGGCGACGTTCAGCAACGAACTCACCATAAGCACCCCGATGATCACCATGTGCCCGGCGTCGGCGGCGCCGAGCATCAGGTACCATTTGCTCCACGAGCCGGCCAAGGGCGGTACGCCGATGATGCTGAGAGCGCCGATGAGAAAAGCGCCGAAGGTGAACGGCATGACCCGGCCGAGCCCCACCATGTCGCTGATCTCGGTCTTGTGCGTGGCGGTGTAGATGGCGCCGGCGCAGAAGAACAGGGTGATCTTGCCGGCGGCGTGCATGACGATTTGCAAGCTCCCGCCGATCACCCCCATCGACGTCGCCACCGCGGCGCCAAGGACGACGTAGGAAAGCTGGCTGACCGTCGAGTAGGCGAGCCTGGCCTTGAGGTTGTCCTTGGTCATGGCGACGAAGGAGGCCAGCAGGACCGTCGCCGCCGCCACCCAGACGAGCCACTCGGACGCACCCGTGACGGCCAGGAAATCGATGCCGAAGATATAAACCGCCACCTTCATGACGGTGAAGACGCCGGCCTTGACGACGGCGACGGCGTGCAACAGGGCGCTGACCGGCGTCGGCGCCACCATGGCGGCGGGCAGCCAGCGGTGGACCGGCATCAGCGCCGCCTTGCCGATGCCGAACATGTAGAGCGCCAGCAGGATGGGCACGAAGATGCCCTCGATCTTGCCGGCGAGGATGCCGCCGGGGGTGAAATCGAGGGTGCCGGCGATCTGCCAGGTCCAGATGATGGCGACGAGCTGCAACCCGATCGAGGTCGAGAGCAGGATGCCGAGATAGGTCCGCGCGCCGAGCTTGGCCTCCTCGGTCTCCTTGTGGGCCACCAGCGGGTAGGTCGAAAGCGTCAGCGCCTCGTAGAATATGAACAGGGTGAACATGTTGGCGGCGAAGGCGATGCCCATGGCCGCGCCGATGGCGATGGCGAAGCAGATGTAATAGCGGGTCTGATGGCCTTCGTTGTTGCCCCGCATGTAACCGATCGAATAGATCGAATTGACGATCCAAAGCCCCGAGGCGACGAGACCGAAGAGCATGCCGAGGGGCTCGATCTCGAGCGCCAGGGGAAGCCCCGGTATGACCTCAAGCAGTTCGACGGCGGGCCTGGCGCCCGCGAGCACGCCATCGAGCAACCACAAAACGGTCAGGAACAGGGCCGTGGCGGTGACCAGCGTCACGCCCTCGCGCACATTGGGGCGCCGACGGGTGACGCCGATCAGTACGGCGCCGGCAAAGGGAATGGCGAGGGTGAGGGCAAGCGCCAGCCCTTCCGTCATGGCGTCCCTCCGATCAACGCCCTGGCCGCCGTTCCGGCGACCGAGGTGGTCAGGCTGGCGTCGATGCCGAAATAGATGTTGGCGACGATCAGCACCCACATCGGGATGAGCATGGAGCGGGGCGCCTCGGTGACGACACGGCCCTCGGGCGCGGGCTGCAAATACGCCACCTCGACCACGCGCCCGATATAGAGCACGGCCAGCAGCGAAGTCGCGACGATGAGGACCGCGACCGGCCACCAGCCGGCCTCGAGCGCGCCCAGTATGAGATACCATTTGCTGATGAAACCGACCGTCAGCGGTATGCCGATTAGACTGAGCCCGCCGATGACGAAGGCCGCCATGGTCAGCGGCATCTGCCGGCCCAATCCCCGCATCTCATCGATCGAGGCGGACCCGCAGCGATAGACCACACAGCCCAAGGCCATGAACAGGCCTCCCTTTATCAGCGCGTGGTTGAAGAGATGCAGGATGGTCGCCGTCAGGCCGGTGACGTTGCCGAAGCTCACCCCCAGCACCATGTAGCCGAGTTGCGCCACCGACGAATAAGCGAGCATGCGCTTGATGTCGACCTGGAAGATGGCGACGGTCGAGGCCGCGAACATCCCGGCGATCGCCAGCGGCAGGAACACGTAAGTCAGCGTCAGGGCCTCGACCGAGAATTCGAGGCCGAAGATGGTGAACAGGAAGCGCAGCAGGGCATAGACCGCCACCTTGGTCGAGGTCGCGGCGATGAACACGCTTACGACCGAGGGCGCGTAGGCATAGGCGTTGGGCAGCCATAGATGGAGCGGAAACAGCGCCAGCTTCAGCCCCAAGCCGACGACGAGGAAGGCGAAGGCTACCAAGACCGTGCGGTTGTCGCCGAGATCGGCGATCCTCAGGGCCAGATCGGCCATGTTCAGCGTCCCCGTCACCATATAGAGAAGCCCGACGCCGATGACGAAGAAGGTGGCGCCGATGGTCCCCATGACGAGGTAGGTGAAAGCCGCCGTCAACGCCCGGCGGTCCCGGCCCGCGCCCATGGCGACGAGGACGTAGGTCGCCAGCGAGGTGATCTCCAGGAACACGAACAGGTTGAACGCGTCGCCCGTTATGGCGACGCCAAGCAGTCCCGTCAGGCACAACAGATAGGCGGTGTAGAAAAGGGAGTGTTTCGATTCCTCGATCTCGCTGGCGACGCTGGCGCGGGCATAGGGCAGAACGACGGCGCTGATGCCGGAGACGATCAGGAGGACGAAGGCATTGGCGGCGTCGATCCGGTACTCGATGCCCCAGGGCGGCGCCCAGTCGCCCAACTCATAAGAAATCACGCCGCCGGTGATGACGGCGTGGAGCAACATGACGGCGATCGCCAGGGCCGCCCAACTGACGATCAGCGTCAGGCCCCAGGCAAGGTCTCCCCGGCGCAGCAAAAGGCAAATCGGCGCCGCGACCAGCGGCACGACGATCTGCAGCGCGGGTAAGTGCTGGAGGATCACGGCGTCTCGGGACCCCCGAACTCCGCTTCGTGGTCGGCCTTGGCGATCTCGTCCTCCTCGATGGTGCCATAGGCGTCGCCGATCCTGACGACGAGGGCGAGACCGAGCGCGGTCGTCGAAATGCCGACGACGATGGCCGTCAGGATGAGGACATGGGGCAGGGGATTGGAGAAAATCTCCGGCCGCCCGGTCAGGATCGGCGCCGTGCCGCCGATGATCTTCCCCATGGAGATGTAGAGCAGGAAGACGGCGGTCTGGAAGATGACGAGACCGACGATCTTCTTCACCAGATTGCCCCGCGAGACGACGATATAAAGACCCGTCATCATCAGCAAGATGACGATCCAGTAGTTGTAAAGTCCGGGGATGTCGGCCAGCGTCATCACCAATCCTCGTCGCTCATGCGCGCCGACCGCCCGGCAAAGGCGAAAAAGATGGTGATCATCACCGCCACCACCGTGGTGCCGACGCCGAACTCGATCAACGTGATGCCCAGATGTTGCCCCGCTTTCTGGTTTTCGGCGAGGACGGAGTAGTTGAGGTAGTTGCCGCCAAGAAGCAGGCCGGCGAAGCCGACGCCGGCAAAAATCAGCAGCCCCACGGCCATCGCCGTGTGAACGAGCCTGTCGGGGACCACCCGGCGCGCCGTCTCGAGCCCGAAAACCAGGGCGTAAAGGATGAAGGCGGCGGCGAATATCACGCCGGCCTGGAACCCGCCTCCGGGCCCGAAGTCGCCGTGGAACTGGACGTAAAGGGCGAACAGCAGGATCGGCGGTATCAGCATCTTGGCGACGACGCGCAATACCAGGTGTTGCTTCATCCCTCTTCCTCCATCTCCTCGTCCTTGCGCCGTCTGCCCCCGGTGCCGCCGAGAAGGAGCAGGATGCCGATGCCGGCGGTGAAGATGACGGTGAGCTCGCCCAAGGTGTCGAAGCCGCGGTAACTCGCGAGCACGGAGGTGACGATGTTGGGCACGCCGATCTCGGTCCCGGAGTCGTGGATGTAACGGGGAGCGACATGGCGGTGGATCGGTGCGCCGGCGTCGCCGAACCGCGGCATGTCAAGGGTCCCGTAGAGAAGTGCGGCGCCGGTGATCAGCACCACGATGAGGGGCAAGACCGGTATGCGGCCGGGGACCTTCTCGCGCCGGGAGGTGAGCGCCAGGGTGCCGAGCATGAGGACCGTCGAGATGCCGGCGCCGACGGCGGCTTCGATGAAGGCCACGTCGACGGCGTCGAGGAGGACGAAGAGCCCGGCCGAGAGCAGCGAATAGACGCCGGTCAGCATGACCACCGCGAACAGGTGACGCAGGCGCACGATGGCAAGCGCCGTGAGTGCGAGGAAGGTGAGCAGGACGATGTCGATCACGCTTTCGATGGGGTTGCCTCCCCTTGATCGGCGGCGCCGCCGTCCTTCTTGGCCCAGGGCTCGAGGCCGGCGGTGAAGGCGGCGTTGGCGATGGCGTGGGTCGCCGTCGGGCTGGTCAGGAATATGAGCGCGCCAAGCAGCGCCAGCTTCACCGTCACCAGGCTTAGGCCGCCGGCGACCATCATCCCGAGGATGATCAGCCCGGCGCCCAAGGTGTCGGTCATGCCGGCGGCGTGCAGCCGGGTGTAGAAATCCGGCAGGCGCAGCAGGCCGATGCCGCCGATCATGACGAAGGCGCCGCCGCCAAGCAGCAGCGCCCAACTCAGGATATCGAGAGCCGTTTCCATGCGTCCGTTCGGTGTTTGCGGTCCGGCGCGTCGCCGAGGGCGCGGTAGCGGAAGAATTTGAGGATGGCGATGGTGCTGATGAAGTTGATCAGCGCGTAAAGCAGCGCGATGTCGAGGAATTCGGGCCGTTCGGTCAGGAACCCCATGACGCCGATGAGCAACACCGTCTTGGTGCCGAAGGTATTCACCGCCAGCACCCGGTCATAGAGCGTCGGGCCCGCGAACAGGCGCACCAGCGCCAAGAACATGGTGATGAGGATCGCGGCGGCGGCGGCGGTGAACATCGCTCAACCGCCCTCGACGGCGGTCACGCGCCGGTCCATTTCGCCTTTGGCCATGTCACTCGCGAGATTGCCGGCGATGGCGTGGACGATGATGTCGCCGTCCTCGACCTCGACCGAGACGGTGCCCGGCGTCAGGGTGATGGAATTGGCGTGCGTCACGCGGCCGACATCGGTCTTTTGCGACGTCTTGACCCGGAACAGCAGCGGACTGAGGGGAAGGGACGGGCTAATGATGATCTTGGCGACGGCGATATTCGCCAGGGCGATCTCCTTGGCCAGCCACGCGAGGTAGCCGATGAAACCGAAGCGCAGCCGCAAGGGGACGCTTTCATGGTCGATCACGTCCATGCGCTGGGCGATGAAGACGACGGCGATAGAGGAGATGACGCCGAGTGTCAGAAGCAGCGGATCGTCATAATGGCCCGAAAGCAGCAGCCATAAGCCGAACAGACCGAGGCCTAGGGTGATAGGGTGAACCTTGATCCGATCCATTCGTTAAATCGCCAGCTTACCGTTTCCGAACACCTCGACGCCGGCCGAGCGCCTTGGCGATCGCTCCCGGTCCAGGTTGCCCGGTGAAGTCAAAATATGGAGGCGTACCCTAGAGCATTATCCGGCCAGATGGAATCGTTTGACCGGGATTTTTTTTGCGCCGTGGTCCCGTACTCACTTTCATAGGAGGGTGGCACATATGATCGTCTTTTCGCGGCCTCCGGGGTGGAGGCGTCGCGCTGGCGATGTGGCGACATCGTCAAGCGGCGGCGACGCCCGCCGTTGGCCGCGAAAAGCGACCCTTCGGGCGGCCTTGCACGT
>JACZQV010000102.1 GCA_022545545.1 Pseudomonadota bacterium | reverse complement strand
AAGCGGCGCCGACGCCCTCCGGGGGCCGCGAAAACCGACCCTGCGGGCGGCCTTGCAGGCTCTTCGGACGTCGTCGCGCGGCCCTTGTGATGGACCGGCATCACGGCGGACCACGCTCCTAGCCGAAGAGCCTGCAAGGCCGTCAGATGTGTCACCCTCCTATGAAAGTAGGTACTAGGCGTTATCCGACTGGCTTGACCCTTCCCGCCTGTGCGGCCGGAGCCGCTTCGGCGTGGCGAAGGCCCGTTCCCCCGCCGTCCGCCCGGCCGTCGTTCACGGGCCGCCCTGAACCTCGAACATCCGGTGGGCGAGGCCGACGAGCTCATCATACCCCCAGCGGTCCTGATCGTTGAGGTTCCGCGCGAGGTCGCGCGGCAGGGCCTCGAGCCCGAGATAGGCGCCGCTGATGGCGCCCGCCATCGCTGCGGTGGTGTCGACATCGCCACCGACGGCGATGGCGGTGCAAATGGTCTCCCAGTAATCATCGGGCGAACGCAGGAAGCTGTAGAGACTCCACAATACGCTCGAGGTCACGAAGGGAGAGATGCCGTCCCAGCGGTCGGAAAAACCCGGCTGAAGCCCGGCCTTGGCGATCACCGGGCCGGCTTCGGCCGGGCCGAGTTCAAGCCAGGATTCGAGCTTGATGAGCTCGGCGGCGAACGAAGCATCGGCGGTTTGCGACCACTCGGCGAGTTGGCGGATGAAGCGAGGCGCCGACGCCGGCCCTTTTCCCGTCCCGCTGAGCGCCAGGGCGACGGCGCCGGCGATCGCGATGGCGCCGGCGGCGCAGCGGGAATCGGCATGGGTGATCCGACCCTGGTCGTGGGCGGTTTCGATCAGCGCGTCGGGATCGTTCCAGAACATGCAACCCACGGGTCCGGCGCGCATGGCGCTGCCGTTGCCGGCGTTGGGCGCCGGCGTGCCCGCCTTCTCCCAGGCGACGCCGTCGGCCAGTCTGGACGCCGCCGCCGCCGTCGCCCGCCCACGTCCGACGATCCGCCCCTCGGCGAAGATGGCGGCGATGCGCCGGGCGTAGTCGGCCGGATCGAAGCCCGAGCAGGCGACATAGCTTTCGATCAGTTCCCGGGCAAGCTGGGAATCGTCGGTGTACTGGCCGACCGGGAAGGGCGTGCGTTGGGCGTCGCCGGCGCCGCCCGATCGGAGCACCTCCTCGACATAGGCCCGGCAGGCTTCGGGCCCATGCCCCTCGACGACGAAACCCAGCGCATCGCCAAGACACTGGCCGATCAGGCTGCCGGCGAACTGGTCCCTGGATGGTCCGGCCATCGATGCCTCGCCCGCCCACCGGCGCCAATCGGTGAGCCTGTCATCAGCATTCGCCAATCAAGACACCGCATCGCGCCCGGGTGTCAAGGACGCACCCCGCCCGCGGTTCATTCTTGACAGGACGATCGTAATGGAGATATGAACATATGTTCATATATCTGTGATGTTCACCCGCCGATAGCGATGCCGAGCGAAGACCAGACCATCGAGATAGCCGAGATGTTCCGTCTCATGGGCGACGCGACGCGCCTGAGGATCATCCTCGCCTGCCGGGAAAAGCCGGCCTTCGTGAATGAGCTGGCCGCGCGTCTCGGGTCGTCCCAGTCCTTGATCAGCCACCATCTGCGTCTTTTGCGCGCCGCCCGGATCCTGAAGGCGGAGCGCCACGGCAAGCAGGTCTTCTATTCACCGGCCGACGAGCACATCAGTTCCATGATCGCCGACATGGTCCATCACGTCGGCGAGACCGTGGCGGAAGAGGCGGATGTCTGAATGGGAATGGGAGGCCAATGCTGCGATGGGATCGGCAATGTCGAGGAGATCCCCTATCGCCGGATAATGTGGGCGGTGCTGGCGGTCAACGCCGTCATGTTCCTCATCGAGGCGGGGGCTGGTTTGGGGGCCAAGTCGGTCGCCTTGCAGGCGGATGCCCTCGACTTTCTCGCCGATGCCGCGACTTACGGCATTACGCTGCTCGTGCTCCCCATGGCGATCCGCTGGCGGGCGCGGGCGGCGCTCGTCAAGGGCGCGTCGATGGCCCTGTTCGGCCTATGGGTCCTCGGCGCCACGGCCTATAACGCGTTTCTGCCCGATGCCCCCGACGCCCTGGTCATGGGCTCGGTCGGCGTCCTCGCCTTGCTCGCCAACCTGTTCTGCGCGTTGCTTCTTTTTCGCTTCCGCGGCGGCGACAGCAACAAACGCTCGGCCTGGCTGTGCAGCCGCAATGATGTCCTCGGCAATCTCGCCGTCATCGTGGCGGCCGGCGGCGTATCGGCGACCGGCACGGCATGGCCGGACCTCGCCGTCGCCTTGATCATGGCGGCGCTTTGGGTCCATGCCGCGGTCCAGATCATCCGCCAGGCTATCGCCGAGTTGCGCCCGGCGCCCGCGGCGGCCGGGTCGCGGGCGTGATCGGCGATCGATCCCGGGCGATCGCGGTGTGGAACATGGCATGACGGGGCCGGGGAGAGAGGCGCTCCGTCACCGTCACGGCGACGCCGACAACGAGACCCGCCTCTTCCAGGCCATGGTCCTGACCGGCGTCTTCATGGTCGTCGAGGTGATCGGCGGAATATACGCCGGCTCTCTGGCGCTGCTCGCCGATGCCGGGCACATGCTGATCGACACCGCGGCGCTCTTGCTCGCCTGGCTGGGCTTCCGTGTCGGGCGGCGCTCCCCCGATTCCCGGCGCTCCTATGGCTACCACCGGTTCCAGATCCTGGCCGCTTTCGTCAACGGCGTGACGCTGTTGTTCGTCGTCGGCTGGATCGTCTTCGAGGCCATCGGGCGGTTGTTCGAGCCGGTCGAGATCCTCCCTGCGCCGATGCTCATCGTCGCCGCCCTGGGGTTGGCGGTGAACGTCCTGGCGCTCTATCTGCTGCGCGCCGGTAATGGCGAAAATCTGAACGTTCGCTCGGCCGCGCTCCATGTGACTGGCGATCTTTTGGGCTCCGTCGCCGCCATCCTCGCCGCCGTCATCATCCTCGGGACGGGCTGGACGCCCATCGATCCCCTGCTCTCCGTCGTCGTCGCCATGCTCATCCTGCGCAGCGCCTGGGTCATCGTCGGGCAGGCCGCCCATATCCTGCTGGAAGGGACGCCCGACTGGCTCGACATCGATCAACTGCGCGGCCATTTGCAACGAACCGTGCCGGCGATCGAGGACATCCATCACGTCCACGTCTGGTCGCTGACCTCGGAAAGGCCGCTCTTGACCATGCACGCAAACATCCGCGACGACGCCGATCACGATCAGGTGTTGCGCCGGATCAAGGAGGCGCTGGCGCGTGATTACGGCATCGATCACGCCACCGTCGAGGTCGAGAAGGGCGTTTGCGCCGACGAGGCCCCCGAAGGGTCGTGAACCGGTTATGATTGGAATAGCGGCCGTAGCGGTCCTCTTGACGGCGATTGCGGCGCCCGGCTGGGCGCACTCGCTGCACGAGCTTGAAAGCAAGCTCACGGCGAAAGAGCGCTACATGGTGGTGGAGGAAACGCCCTTCCCCGACTTCGTCCTCGAGGATGCCGGGGGACGGCGGGTGTTGCGGCGCGACTTCCTCGGCAAGGTGATGGTCCTGAACTTCATCTACACCAAATGCCCGGACGAGTGCCCGCTGCACAGCGAGCTGATCGCCGAGATCCAGGCCGGCGTCAACCGGACGCCGATGAAGGACCTCGTCGCTTTCGTCTCGATCGCCACCGACCCGGAGAACGACACGGGGGAAGCGCTCAGGGCCTACGGCCCGGTTCATGGCCTCGATGCCGCCAACTGGGTCTTCCTGACCAGCAAGGAGCCGGATGCGACGCGCAAGCTCGCGGCGGGTCTCAGGCAAAAGTTCACGGCGCGCGACGGTGGCATCCTTCAGCACGCAATAGTGACCTACCTGATCGATGCCAAGGGACGGCTCCGGGCAAGGTATTTCGGCCTCAAGTTCGACCCCGTGAACCTCATCGTGCACATCAACGGGTTGCTGCACGGGGACCATAACGAGGATGGTAACAAGGGCGGGCCGGAAGCGCCGTCGTTGTGGCAAAGGCTGATGGACCTGTTCACAAGCCGACGGGACCCGCCCCATGTGGGCGCCGGGACGTGAACGCCCGGCCCGCTGTGTTGATCGCACCTCATGCCGGGTGGCCCAAAAAAGACCGCTGACGGCATCGGCGCCGGAAAAGCCGGCAAGGAAAAACCGGGGGCCCCAAGGCCCCCGGTCCTAATTCCTGATCGGCCTTAACGGCGCTGGCCGAAAAGATGCAACATCATGATCATCAGGTTGACGAAGTCGAGATAGAGCTTCACCGCGCCCATGATCGCCTTCTTGCCCTGTACCTCATCACTGTCGCTGACGAGATAGATTTCCTTGATCTTCTGGGTATCGTAAGCGGTCAGCCCGACGAAGATGAGGACGCCGATCACCGAGATGGCGAACATCAGGGCCGAGCTTTGCAGGAAGATATTGACCACCATCGCGATGATGATGCCGAACAGTCCCATGATCAGGAACGAGCCCCAGCCCGAGAGGTCCTTCTTGGTGGTGTAGCCGTAGAGGCTCATGGCGCCGAAGGTGCCGGCGGCGATGAAGAACACGCGGGTGATGCTCTCGCCGGTATAGATCACGAAGATCGTCGACAGCGACATCCCCATGACGCCGGCGAACAGCCAGAACAAGATTTGCGCCTTGGCGAACGACATCGACGCGATCTTGACGTTGAGGAATATGATGAAGCCAAGCGGCGCCAACATGACGACCCACATCAGCGGCGTACCGAAAATGGCGTTGAAAAACGCCGGGGTGTTGGCCACGACGTAGGCAACGATACCGGTCAGCGCGACGCCCGACGCCATATAGTTGTAAACCTGGAGCATGTACCGGCGCAGGCCGACGTCGATCTCGGCCGCCGCCGCCTGTGCCCGGGTCATCTGCCCCCTGTCCGAATAGGGATCCATGGCAATTCCTCTGAATGAATGTGGATTGAGACCTAGCCCTTAATATGGCACATCGGGGCGGCAAATCAACAGCACGCGTAAGCGCCAGCGTCGCCCTGGACGCCGAGACAGAGGCCCCCCGATAGGGCCCAAAGCAAGGCCCGCCGCCGATTTTCCTCCCTTGGACGCCCTCAGGCGGTGCGCAGCGCCGAGGCCGCCGTCTGCCCCAGCGCCCGCCAGGTGCCGGCGAAGCCGAACGCCATGGTGACCCCCGTACAGCCGAGCGCGGCGCCGATCACCGGTCCGGGCAGGAACGCCCAGGAGGTATCCATGACGCGGGTGAGGATGAGATAGGCGGCGGCACAGCCAAACAGGCCGGCGAGGGCCGAGGAGGCGAGGCCGACGATGGCGAATTCGATGACGAAGGCGCGCAGTATGTCGCTTCGCCTGGCGCCGACGATCTTCAGCACCACCGCGTCATAGATGCGCCGCCGCTGCCCCGCCGCGATGGCGCCCGCCAGCACGAGGGTTCCCACCATCAGCGCGACGGCGCCGGTGGCGCGCCCGGCGGTGGCGATGGCCGCAAGGATAGCGGCGGCGGCCTCCAGCGCGTCGCGGACGTGAATGGCGGTGATGTTGGCGAAGCGAGAGGTGACGGCGCTTCGCACCGCCTCTTCCGAGCCGGGCGCCGCCTTGACCGTGGCGATATGGGTCTGGGGCGCGCCTTCCAGCGTGCCCGGCGCGAAGATGACGACGAAGTTCAACGCCAGGCTGATCCAGTCGACCCGGCGCAGATTGGCGATGGTGGCGGTGATCTCGCGGCCCAGGAGGTTGAAGGTCAAGGTGTCGCCGACGCCGACGCCGAACCCACGGGCGATATGGGCATCCAGCGAAATCACCGGCGGGCCCGAATAATCCGCCGGCCACCACTCGCCGGCGACGACGCGGCTGTAGGGCGGTGGCGTCGCGGTGTAGGTGAGGCCCCGGTCGCCCCGCACCACCCATCGCGCGGTGGGCGCGATCGCCGCCCGGTCCACCCCGATGCCGTTGATCCTGACGATGCGCGCGCGCAGCGACGGCATGCGGCGCAATTCACCGGCGCCGGGCACCGAGGCGATAACGGCGTCGAAAGCCTGGGCCTGGGCGGGCTGGATGTCGATGAAGTAATAGCTTGGCGCGCGCTCGGGAATGGATCGGCGGATCTGGCGCTCGAGATTGCCCTCGATCTCGGCGAGGGTGACGAACAGGGTCAGGCCGATGCCAAGCGAGGTGACGATGATGGCGGTCGGCGCGCCGGGGCGCCCGAGATTGGCAATCGCCAGATGCAGGTGCAGGAACCGCCGCCTTATCGCCCCTTTCTTCGCCAGCCATTGCGCGCATCGCCGCAGGCCGTGGGCCTCGGCGCTGAACGCCGCCAGCGCCAGAATGGTGGCGCCGATGAACCAAAGGGCGATCTCGCGCGACGCCGCGGTCGCGTAGGCCAGGAATGCCAGGGCCAGCACGGCGCTAAGCGTGGCGGCGATATAGGCCGGTGGCGGTCGCCGCCGGTCGGGGCTCACGAGATCGCGGAACAGGCCGGCGGCGGAGATTTGCCGCGCCCGCGCCAGCGGCCACAGCGTGAAGCCGAGCGCCGTCAGCACGCCGTAGGCCGCCCCCAGCGCCAGAGGTTCCCCATGGAGGCCGAAGCGCGGATCGACCGGCAGATAGGCCTTGAACGCCGAAACGGCGAGCGCCGGCAGCGCCGCGCCGATGATGAGGCCAAGGGCGATCCCGGCCGCGGCCATGACCATGACCTGGATCAGATAGGTGCGGAAGATCAGCTTCGCCGGCGCGCCGAGGCATTTGAGGGTGGCGATGGTCGAGGTCTTGCCGTCGAGATAGCTCTTGACCGCGTTGCCGACGCCGATGCCGCCGATCAGAAGAGCGCCGAGACCGATGAGGGTGAGGAACAGGCCGAACCGCTCGACAAAGCGCGCGATACGGGGGACCGGGTTCTTGACCGTACGAAAACGCCAGCCGGCATCGGGAAAGGCCGCCGTCAGCTTCGCCGTCCACCTGTCCACATCCATGCCCGGGGCAAGCCCGACCTTGTAATGGTGGTGGATCAGGCTGCCCGGTTGCACCAGGCCGGTGGCGCCCAGCCCCTGTTGGCTGATGATCATGCGCGGGCCGAGCTTGAACACGCCGGACCCCCGGTCGGGCTCGCGCATCAGCACGGCGCGGATGACGAACTCGGCGGCGCCCAAGCGCACCCTGTCGCCAAGCGTCAGCCCGAGGCGGATGAGGAGATCGCGTTCCGCCACCGCGCCGAAGGCGCGCATCGTCGGGGCAAGGGCGGTCTTGAGCGCCATCGCCGGGGCCAGGATCACTTCCCCGAACAAGGGATAGGCCCCATCGACGGCCTTGATTTCCACCAACGCCGGCCGGCTCGCCTTTTCCCCCACCGTCCGGTCCGCGTACGCCATCGCCCGCATCCTGGCGATGGCGGAAACGGTGCCGTTTGTCGTCAGATAGTGGAGCTGGGCGTCGGTCGCCGTGCGGTGCATGAGCCTGAGATCGACGTCGCCGCCAAGCAGGGTCCGGGCGTCCCGCGCGATCCCTTCCTTGATCGCCGCCGAGAACGAACCGATGGCGGCGATGGCCCCGACGCCGAGCGTCAGGCAGGCGAGCATCACCTTGAAGCCCCTGAACCCTCCGCGCAGCTCGCGGCGCGCCAATCGCAGGGCCAGCGGCCACGATGAGCCGGCGCCCGTGTCGCCGCCGGGCTGGCGCGGCGCCGGTTCGCCGAGGCCCGCGGTCATCGCCCGTGCCAACCGTTCATGTCGCGAGGCTGGGGCATGTCGCAAGGCCGGGTCATGTCGCGAGGCCGGGCGCCAGGGGCGGCGCGCCGCCGGGGTCCGCGCCGTCCCCGGCGATGCGCCCGTCCAGAAGCCGCACCCGGCGGGAACAGCGCGCCGCCAGGCCGCTATCGTGGGTGATCAGCATCAAGGTCGCGCCGCTCTTTGCCTGGAGGTCGAACAGGAGGTCCATCACGTGGGCGCCGGTCTCGCTGTCGAGGTTGCCGGTGGGCTCGTCGGCGAGGATCAACTCGGGCTCCGGCACGAAGGCGCGCGCCATGGCGACGCGCTGTTGCTCGCCGCCGGAAAGCTGGGCCGGATAATGGCCGAGCCGATGGTCGAGTCCCACCGCCTCGAGCGCCGCGCCGGCGCGTTCGAACGCGTCCGCCCGTCCCGCCAGTTCCAGCGGCACGGCGACGTTCTCCAGCGCCGTCATGGCGGGGATGAGATGGAAGGACTGGAACACGATGCCGATGCGGCGGCGGCGGAAAAGGGCCAACGCATCCTCGTCCATCCGGTTCAAATCGGCGCCGTCAACAAAGACCGTGCCGGAACTCGCCCGTTCCAATCCGGCGATGATCATGACCATGGTGGACTTGCCCGACCCCGACGGTCCGCCGACGCCGATACATTCGCCGCGCTCGACACGCAAGTTTATCCCACGCAGGACCTTGACCTCGCCGGCGGCGCTTTGCAGATTGAGATGGACGCCGTCGAGTTGGATCATCGGCACGGCGGTGTTCCCGGTCGTTTCAGATGCCGAAGGGGTCATGAAAGCACCTAGTACTGGTAACGGAGAATCCGGTAACGCCCTGCCCTCGACGGGCCGGGGCCCGCCATCCCGATACCCACGTGCGGTGCGCCTTGTCAATGGCGCCGCCGTGTTTCTCCTTTGCCTCTGTTTCGCCTTCGCCGATCCGGCGAGCGGCGAGACCCGCCTGCTGGTGCTCGGCGACAGCCTGACGGCGGGCTTCGGCCTCAAGGCGCGCGATGCGTTTCCCGCCCGGCTCGAGGCGGCGCTGAGAAGCGACGGTCTGGCGGTCAAGGTGATCAACGGCGGCGTCTCGGGCGATACCACCGCCGGCGGGCGGGCGCGTCTCGGATGGGCGCTTCGCGCCAAGCCCGACGTCGTCATCGTCGAGCTTGGCGGCAACGACGCCCTGCGCGGCATCGCGCCCGGCGAGACCGAAGCGAACCTGGCGGCCATCCTCGCGCGTCTCGCCGAGCGCAACATCCCGGTGCTGCTTTGCGGCATGTACGCGCCGGCCAACATGGGGCGCGACTATGGCAGGCGGTTCAACGCCATATTCGGGCGCCTGGCGGAGCGCTTCGGGGTTTTGTTCTATCCATTCTTCCTCGAAGGCGTCGCCATGAAGCCGGCGCTCAACCAGCGCGACGGCATCCATCCGAACGGCCGCGGCGTCGGCGTCATCGTCGAGCGCTTGTTACCCTATGCGAGGGAACTCGTGTTACAGTCGAGATGAGAGTGGCGAGGCGAGAGTGGAACTCGACGCCGGGCCTTCGCCGCGCCGAAGCGGCCGCGCAGGCGGGCGGCGGGCGGCCGCCAAGCCGCCGGCCCTTGCCGCAATCCGCAACCGGGAGAGAGCGCCGCCATGAGCGTGTTCCGCGCCGCCCATGCCGAGGCCGACGGCTGGGCGCAAGCGAGCAAGGCCTGTGTCGATCGCCTTGGCGCCCTCGACGAGGACTTCAACCTGGGCTTCCTATACGTCAACGAGGCGCTGGCGCCCGACCTCTCTTCCATCCTGACCTTCGTCCGCGAGACCACCCGGATCGAGGACTGGGTGGGGGCCGTGGGCTACGGCGTCTGCGCTTCCGGGCGCGAATTCTTCGGCCCGCCGGCGATGGCGGTATTGGTGGCGGCGCTGCCGAGCGATTCCTTCCACGTGTTCCCCTCGGTCACGGAAAGCCTCGAGGCGTTCCACGTCGATCACGGCGACTGGGTCAAGCGCTCGGAGCCGGTCTTCGCCATCGTCCACGGCGATTCCCAGGACGGCAGGGTGGCCGAGATCGTCGCCAGGCTGGCCGAGGAGACCCCGGCGTTCCTCGTCGGCGGGCTGGCGTCGATGGCGGGCGCGCGCAACGTGGTGGCGGGCAAGGCCACGGGCGGCGGCGTCTCGGGCGTCATGTTCTCGTCGCGCGTCGCGGTGGCGACGGGGCTGAGCCAGGGCTGCACGCCGCTCGGCCCCGTCCATGCCATCACCGAGGCCAGGGGCAACGTTCTCATCGGCCTCGACGGGCGACGCGCGCTCGAGGTCTTCATGGAGGACATCGGCGAGGAAATCGCCGAGGACCTCGGTCGGGTCGCCGGCTACATCCATGCCGGCCTTCCCGTCAGGGGTTCCGATACGGGGGATTATCTGGTGCGCAACCTCATCGGCATCGACCCCGACAAGGGGTGGCTCGCCATCGGCGATACCGTCGAGCCGGGCGGTCGGGTGATGTTCTGCGCCCGCGACCGCGACAGCGCCATCAAGGACCTTCGGCGCATGGTCGAGCAAATCAAGACGCGGGCGGGCGGTACGCCCAAGGGCGGCGTCTACGTCTCCTGCGTCGCCCGCGGTCCGAACCTGTTCGGCGCCGATTCCCAGGAGCTCAAGATGATCCGCGACGAGCTCGGCGACTTTCCCCTGGCGGGCTTTTACGCCAACGGCGAGATCTCCAATAACCGGCTCTACGGCTATACCGGCGTCCTCACCCTGTTCCTGTAGGTTGGCCCGGTGCGGCTTGCGCTTTCCTGCGGATATATTGTTGCCTGTAGCCGCCGGTTCGGGTTTATGAGCCCCTCGGTGGGGGCCGCCCTCCGTGTCGGCCCGAGGACGCCGCC
>JACZQV010000101.1 GCA_022545545.1 Pseudomonadota bacterium | reverse complement strand
GCCCATGAGAACGCGATCCTATCAGCCCGACCTTGTAACAGACCGTATCATTACAATGCCAATTTCTTTATTCTACCTTAACCGAAATTTCGGTGACCGCAAGGTCCGTATCGGGCGTGAGCGGGCCTTTGCCAGGCGAGGTACGGTTTTTTGCGAAAACTCCTGTTCGGTATCCTGATCGTCGTCGTTTCGATCGTCGCGGTGGCGTTGATCAGCCCGAGCCTGATCGATTGGAACGACTACCGGGACGAGATCGCGGATCAGATCCGACAGGCGACGGGCCGTGATTTCGTCATCGACGGTGATGTCGACTTCCAGCTATTGCCGGCGCCGACGTTGTCCGTCGGCGTTTCGAGACTGGCGAATCTCGAGGGCGCGGTGGCGCCGGATATGGTGCGGCTCAAGTCTTTCGACATGCGCATTCAGTTCCTGCCATTGTTTTCCCGCCGCATCGTCATCGAGTCGATGGTGCTCCGGGAACCGGTCGTCGAGCTCGAGGTGCTCGCCGACGGCCGGCGGAATTGGGAGTTCGGCCAAGGGACGGCGAAGGCGGGCCGCGCGTCAACCGAAGGCGCTCCCGGCGCCGCGGTCATGGGCGCCGTGCGTCTCGACAGCCTGACGATCGACAACGCCACCTTGATCTTCCGGGACCGGCCATCGGGCAGGGTGGAACGCATCGAAGGACTGAACGCGGAGATCGCGGCGCAATCCCTGTACGGTCCCCTGCGCGTCAAGGGCGGCTTCAGTTTCAAGGGCATCCCCCTCGGGTTCGAGGTGGATGCGGGAAAGATCGCCGCCGGCGAAAGCACGCCGGTGAGCCTGCGGTTGAAATTTCCCGCCGCCAAGGCCGAGACGCGGATTTCGGGCACGCTCTCGGTTAAGGACCGCGGACCGCAGGTTACGGCGAAGCTGAGATCCCAGGGGCCCGATCTCGGCAGGTTCGCGGCGCTGCTGATGAGTGCCGGCGGTCCCACCCCGGAACTTCCGGGCTTCCTCGCCCGTCCCTTCACGCTGGAGAGCGCCCTCGCCTATTCAGCCAAGGGAATCGAGATCAACGACATCGCCATTCAGCTGGACGAGACGCGCGCTTCAGGGGCGCTCAACATCCAGCTTGGGAAAGTGCCCCGGATCGACGCGGCGCTTTCGTTCAACCGGATCGATCTCGACCAGTGGCTGGCGTCGGGGATGGTTTCCTACGGCGCCGGGCGCGCGGCGGGGGATGGGACACTTCCCTCTGGCGGCACCAAGGCGCCGGACGCCGGCACGCCCTTGGCGGTTTCCCTGCCCACGGGTATCAGGGCCTCGATCGACATAACGGTCGAGGCCATGGCATATCGGGGCGGCGTCATCCGCCAGGCGAAACTCAATGCCTCCCTTGCCAAGGGCAAGTTGACCCTTCACCAGGCGTCGGCGTTCCTGCCCGGAGGGTCGGACCTCTCGCTCACCGGCGTCCTTACGGCCAAGCGCGACAAGCCGCGTTTCACCGGCACGATCGAGGCCGTCTCCGATAATTTCCGCGGACTTTTGAGCTGGCTCAAGGTCGACGCGGCAAGCCTGCCCGCCGGGCGGCTGCACAAGCTGTCGCTGGCGGCGAAGCTTGGCGCCACCGAGGAGAGGCTGGAGGTCCGCGACCTCGATCTCAGGTTCGATTCCTCGCGGGTGACCGGCGGGATCATCTTCGCGCTCCGCTCCCGGCTGGCGTTCGGCGCCAACATCGCGATCGACCGCTTGAACCTCGACGCCTATCTGCCGGCGCCCGCCGGCGCCCGGAGACCCGATGGCAAACCCGCCGGCGCCGGCGGCGGCGCGGTGAAGGAAAAAGGCGCGCCGGGAAGCGCCGTGCTCGCCGTGATCGAGGACTTCGACGCCAACCTCAAGGCGCACATCGGCGAGCTGACCTACAACCACGTGCCGCTCAAGGACATCCGTTTCGACGGCACGCTGCTGGCCGGCAAGGTGAAGGTGCGCGGCGCCTCCATCGGCAAGGTCGCCGGCGGCAGGGTGGCGCTTTCGGGTAGCTTGGGCGGCATTGCCAAGGCGCCGGAGGTCAACCTGGTCTTCGATGTCACCGCGTCCGATCCCGCCCGGTGGTCGCAACTGACGGGCATCGATCTGCCGGTATCGCCGAAACAGCTGGGGCTGGTGGCGTTTTCAGGGCGCGTGGAAGGTACCCTCAAGCGGCTCAACCTCGACGCCACCCTCAAGGCCGACAAGGCCACCCTTGCGGTCAAGGGCAGCATCGGCGACCTCGACACCGCGCCGCGCTACGCCATCGATGTGAATGTGCGCCATCCGAGCTTCACCCGCCTCGTTCGCATCTTCGATCCGGGGTTCAAGCCGGCGGCACGCGAACTCGGCGGTTTCCGCCTCAAGGCCGCGATCAAGAACGACGGGCCGGTCTATAAGTTCTCGGACATCACCGGAAAGTTGGGGCCGGTCAAGCTCGCCGGCAATGCGGTTCTCAGGGTCGGCGGGGCGCGACCGAAACTGACGGCGGAGCTGGCGATGAGCGAGATCATCGCCGATATGTTCCTTCCCGTCCCGGCGCCGGCGAAAACATCCGCCGCCAAGGCCAGTCCTATCCCCGGGGGCCTGGCGCCGGGTGACGGCGCGCCGGGCGCGGCGGCGGAACACTGGTCCCGGGAACCGATAGATTTCTCGCCGCTCAAGCTCATCGATGCCGATGTGAGGTTAGAGACGCCGGCACTGAATTATCGGGAATTCCGCGCCGAGAACACGCGCATGGATGTCAAGCTGGTAAACGGCGTCCTCGACATCAAGCGCCTGGACGGCACCGTGTTCGGCGGCGCCTTGGCGTTGAAGGGCCGGATCAGCGCTCCCGAAAAGGCGAACGCGCCCGGCCAGGCGCCCGGCCAGGCGAATGTCTCGATCGAGGTCACCGGGGTCGATATTCACCGCTTGCTGGGCGACCTGGCCGGCATCGACGCCGCCGAGGGGCGGGCTGATCTCACCATGTCGCTGACCGCCGCCGGGCGCAGCAGTTTCGAACTCGTCTCGGCGCTCGCCGGCAAGGGGCGCCTCGACGTCACCGACGGCGCGGTGAAGGGGATCAATCTCGCGCGGATCAACGCCAGGCTCAAACGCCTCGATCGGCCCACCGATCTGTTCTCCTTGCTGCAAACGGCCATGTCCGGCGGCAAGACGAAATTCACCACGATGAACGGGACCTTCACCATCGCCAAGGGGGTGGTGACGACCCGCGATATGCATATGGTCGCCGAGGGGGGCGAAGGACGGGCGGCGGGGTTCGCCGATCTCCCCCGCTGGCTCGTCGATTTGGCCGCCGAGTTCCGGCTCACCGACCACCCCAAGGCGCCACCCTTCGAGATGCGGCTCAAGGGGCCGCTCGACAGCCCGCGGCGCATCTTCAAGGCCAACAAGCTCCAGGCCTATCTCATGCAACGCGGCGTCGGCTCGATGCTGGAGAGATTCCTGCCCCGGCGCGGGAGCGGCACGGGGTCATCGCCGACGGCCGATCCGGCGGCGCCGGCGCCCCGGACACAGCCCGCGCCTCAGCCCGCCCCGCCGCCGAGTCCCGAGGACTTCATCCGCGGCATCCTCAAGGGGCTGGGCGGGTAACCCTGGCGCCTTTTCGCATGGCCCAAGGGGCCGATTCGTTGGCGCCCAAGGGGCCGATCCGTTGGCTTGGACAGGCGTGGCGCCGGGCGCCGCCGGAGCGGAGCCGAGCACCTTCGGGTAACGCCCGGCAGGGCTCAGGGTTGCCCCTTATGCCTCTGGTCCGCCGTCAGGGTGTCGAGGACGAAAAGGCGGATCGCGCTCGAGAGATTGCCGTCGCGGTCGCGGTCGATCTCGGCCACCAGCCGGTTGAGCGAGACGCCTCGCTCCTTGGCGATGGCCCGGAGCCGTCGCCAGAACGCGTCCTCCAGGGAAACGGAAGTCCTGTGCCCGTCGATCACCAGGGAGCGCTTGCCGATGGCGGCCGCCGCCATGCCCCTAATCTTCGCCTTTGCCGGGATGGATCATGTCCTTAGGATCCACCCAGCGGTCGAAATCCTCTTCCGTCACCAGACCGAGATCGAGGGCCGCCTGCTTGAGGCTCAGGCCGTCGTCGAAGGCCTTCTTCGCCACTTTCGCCGCGTTGTCGTAGCCGATGTGCGGGTTGAGCGCGGTGACCAGCATGAGGGATCGCTCGAGGAGCTCCGTCAGCCTCGCCTCGTTGGCGCCGATGCCGGTGACGCAGTTCTCGGCGAAGCTCCTGGCGCCGTCGGCGAGAAGGGCGATGGACTGCAAGACGTTATGGATCATCACCGGCTTGAACACATTGAGGTCGAGGTGCCCCTGGGACCCGGAGATGGTGATGGTGACGTGGTTCCCCATCACCTGCGCCGCCACCATGGAAAGGGCTTCCGCCTGGGTCGGGTTGACCTTGCCGGGCATGATGGACGACCCCGGCTCGTTCGCCGGCAGGGTGATCTCGCCGAAGCCCGAACGCGGGCCCGAGCCCATGAGCCTGATGTCGTTGGTGATCTTCATCATTGACGCCGCCACCACGTTGAGCGCGCCGGAGACCTCGACCACGGTGTCGTGGGCCGCCATCGCCTCGAACTTGTTCTCGGCGGCGGCGAAGGGAAGGCCGGTGATGCCCGAGACCTCGGCCGCGAAGCGCTCGTCGAAGCCCTCGATGGCGTTGAGCCCGGTGCCGACCGCGGTGCCCCCCTGGGCCAGCTCGTGCAACCGGCCCTCAGTCTGTTCGACACGCTCAATTCCGCGTTCGATCTGCTTGGCGTAGCCTGAGAACTCCTGGCCCAGCGTTATCGGCGTCGCGTCCTGCATGTGGGTGCGTCCGATCTTGATCAGGTCATCGAACTCCCGGGCCTTGGCGTCGAGCGCCCCGTGCAGGAGCCTTAGCGCCGGCAGCAGACGGTGATGGATCTCCTCCGCCGCGGCGATATGCATGGCACTCGGGAAGCTGTCGTTCGACGACTGGCTCAGATTGACGTGATCGTTGGGGTGAAGGGGCGATTTGGAGCCGAGCGGCGCGCCGAGCAACTCGTTGGCGCGATTGGCGATCACCTCGTTGGCGTTCATGTTGGTCTGGGTGCCCGAGCCGGTCTGCCATATCTTGAGGGGAAAGTGATGGTCGAGCTCGCCGGCGATGATCTCATCCGCCGCGCGGCCGATGGCGTCGGCGAGCTTCTTATCCAAAAGCCCGAGCGCGACATTGGCCAGCGCCGACGCCTTCTTCTGGATGCCAAGGGCGCGGATCATCGGCGCCGGCATGCACTCGGTGCCGATGCGGAAATTCTCCAGGCTGCGTTGGGTCTGCGCCCCCCAATAGCGGTCGGACGGGACCTCGATCTCGCCCATCGAATCGGTTTCGGTGCGGGTATCCCTGGCGGCGGCCATGCGTATGATGTCCCGATGTTGTCGCGCCGAATGAGCGCGGTCGCGGGCACAATCCTAATCTAATCACAAGGGCGCGGTGAAGTGCCGAAATTCGCCGAGGCCTCGGAGTCCGAGTTCATCAAGCGGGTCTTCGATCGGCCGGGCTTTTGCCCGCCTTGGCCCGGCGCGCGGCGCCAAGGGCGTCCCTGGCCCAAACGCAGAGCTCGTCGCCGTCCTCCAGCGCCCCGAGCGGCGCTTCCCAGTAAGGCATGGTGAAGGGCTTGCCCTTCTGGCGCGGGCGGAAGGGGGCGGAACCGGCGGCCTCGTAATCGGGCCGGGTGCGGTCGTCGACCTTCAGGTAGAGTATGTCATCGGCGATGAGGGCGAACATGACGCCGTCGAGATAGATGCCGAAACCGCCGAACATCCTTCGCGCCGTTACCGGCCCCAGCGGCGCCAAGAGATCCAGCACATGGTCGCGGAACTCGGCACTCGAGGCCATGGCGCGCCGTTCAAAGCTCGGTGACGAAATCGACGATCGCCGATACCGCACCGGCGAGGTTGGCGGCCTCGGTCACGCCCGAGGACTTGCGCGGCTTGAACGAATGATCGCCGTCGGCGAGCCAGTGGATGCGCACATTGGGCGGCAGGGCGTAGTTCCGGACCTCGGACGGGCGGCCGAAGGGGTCCCGGGTTCCTTGAAGGATGAGGGCGGGCATGCGCATGTCGAGAAGGTGCCCGACGCGAAGCGTCTCCGGCTTGCCCGGCGGATGGAACGGGTAGCCGAGGCAGACGAGGCCGCGCACCTGGGCCCGCTCGGCAACCAGGCTCGCCACCCGGCCGCCCAACGACTTGCCGCCGATGACGAGATCATCGGCGCCCAGCGCCGCGATCGCCTCCAGCCAGCTGTCGCGCAATACATCGATGCGGTCGGGCGGGCGCAACTTGCCGTCCTTGCGCCGTTCGGCCATGTAAGGGAACTCGAACCGCGCCGCCCTCAGACCGGCCGCCGCCAGGCCCTCGGCGATGGTGGTCATGAAGGGGCCGTCCATGGCCTCGCCGGCGCCATGCGCGAGGGCGACGGTGAGCGGCGCTCCATCGGGGCCATCGACAAGGAACTTCACGGGCATTGCCGGGCACCCAGGCGGCGTCGGTGCCGGCGTTCCGTCACCGGGCGGGGTGCCAATCGTGGTTTCGCGGCAAGGGGGGACGATGGCGGCGATATTGGCTGGGCAAGGCCGGGGATCACTTCTTGCGGAAGGCGTCCAGCGAGATGATCTTCTCCTCCCCCGCGTCCTCCTCTGTCTCCCGCTCCTTTTCCTCCTCGCGCCCGGCTTCGTGGTGAGCCGCCGGTTCGCCGAGCGCCTTCGAACGATCGTTCCTGGCGCTGGCGGGACCGCTTCCGGGTCCGGTATTTCCCCCGCCGGCCGGCGCCCAAAGAGACGACGGCCTGGGTTCGTCCTCGGTCTTCCCGCCCTCGGCGCGCTGGAACTGCAGGCCGAACTTGACCGACGGATCGACGAAGGCCGTCAGCGCCGCATAGGGAACCGTGAGGCGCTCTTGAATGTCGTTGAAGCCAAGCGTCACCTCGAAGGCGTCGTCGCCGGCCTCGAGCCCCCAGAACTGGTGCTGGAGCACGATGGTCATCTCGTCGGGAAATTCCGCTTCCAGATAAGCCGGGATGCGGACGCCGGGATGGCCGGTCTTGAAGGTGAGGAAGAAGTGGTGGTTGCCGGTGAGACCGGCCTCGGCGGCCTGGGCCAGGGCCTGGCGGACGACGCCCCTAAGCGCGGCTTCGACCATCTTGTCGTATTGCAACGAATCCTTGTCCATGCCTTCCGCCAGGGATCCGGGTAAAAGCCAGGGATCCGGGTAAAAGACGGTGGGGGGCTTCTGTTGCCCGGCGCCCCCCGGGCCGCGCTTACTTAGAGACTAAGCAGCGAGTGCGACTTTGTTGTCGTTCGCACTTCTAAGGTGACCCGATAACGGTGGTATCATGCCGGGCAAAAACCATGCCTTTACCACGCGCGTCGATCCTGTTTCGCCCCCATGAGAAACCCCGGATCGAATCCGGCCGGCCGCCGGGTCGGGGATGATGGTGGAGGCGCCGGGTACTGCCCCCGGGTCCGCTACGCTTATGCCGCATGACGTTTATCGCCATAGTCGGTTTCCCGACGGTCTAAATATAATCCTTGCGCGCCTTCATTGGAAGGGCCGTCGGGGGCGCATCGCGCCCTGGTGGGGACGAAACGTGCCGGGCCGGGTCCGGTTTACCCGCCTAGCCTATGGATATCGCCCGGCCCGCCGGTTAAAGTGCGCCGCCGGTCGATCCTGTTTTCGATGTCGTATTTTCCGCCGCCATCGGTGGGACGGTCAGGCGCAAGGACAAATAGGGGGTGGGCCGGTCGGCGCCGGCCGTGGCCTCCGGGTTTTTCTTGGCCCCGGCGGCCCATGCCTCTAAATTGCAACACCGATCCGTTACGGAAGCACCCATGCCCCTCACCCCGGAACAGCTTGAAGAGATCGAGGCGCAGCGCGCCGCCAGCGCCGAGACCCGGCGTCCGACCGTGCCCGAGCTCGAGGAAATCCTTTATCAGCCGTTGGCGGTGCTGGACCACGGCTTCGTCCGCGTCGTCGATTACATGGGCGACGACGGGGCGATCGTGCAGGCGGCGCGGGTCTCCTACGGCAAGGGCACCAAGCGGGTGAGCGAGGACCGGGGGCTGATCAACTACCTCATGCGCCACCGCCACACGACGCCGTTCGAGATGTGCGAGATCAAGTACCACGTCAAGCTGCCGATCTTCGTCGCCCGCCAGTGGATCCGCCACCGCACCGCCAACGTCAACGAGTATTCGGCGCGCTATTCGATCCTCGATAACGAGTTCTACATCCCGGCGCCCGAGGATCTCGGCGTGCAGTCCCGGTCCAACCGCCAGGGCCGCGGACAATCGCTCGAAGGCGAGGAGGCCCGGCGCGTGCTTCACCTGCTTCGCGAGGACGCCGAGAAGGTCTATGGCGATTACACCGAGATGCTGAACGAGGACGACGCGGGGGCGCCCATCGATCCGGAACGCCAAGGGCTCTCGCGCGAATTGGCGCGGATGAACCTGACGCTCAACTTCTATACCCAGTGGTACTGGAAGATCGACCTGCTCAACCTTTTTCATTTTCTGTCGCTCCGCGCCGACGATCACGCCCAGCACGAGATCAGGGCCTATGCCGAGGTCATGATTGAGACGGTCAAGCGCTGGGTGCCTCTGGCCGCCGACGCGTTTGCCCAATACCGCATGGGCGGCGCCAACCTCTCGGCCACCGGCCTCGAGGTGGTCAAGCGCCTGATCGGCGGCGAGGATGTCGGCCAGGAGGAAAGCGGGCTTTCCAAGCGCGAGTGGCGCGAGTTGATGGAAACCCTGGGGCGCCAGGGGTAGGGAGCAGGGCTTTCACCCCGAAGCGCCGCGACCGGTCCCCGCCAAACCCCGACTCGAATCCTATCCCTCCGACTCGAATCTTATCCGAGGGTATGCCGGAGCGCCGGCGCGCCGGCGCGTTGCGCCGTGGAAGGCTTGCTTGCGCCCGGAGGGCCTTGTCGGCGCGTGAGCCCTTAAGTCCTGGATGACGATGAGTTACTGGATGACGATGCGCGGTGGCGCCTTGCCGGCGCCGGCCTTGTTGGCCACGAGCGATTCCCATACCTTGTCGGCGATGGCGCGGAAACGCTTGGCGTTGTCGCTTTCGGGATCGGAGACGACGATCGGCCGGCCGCCGTCGGAGGTTTCGCGGATGGCGACGTCGAGCGGCACTTCGCCGAGGAAGTCGACGCCCAGTTTCTCGGCCTCGGCCTTGGCGCCGCCATGGCTGAAGATTTCGGTGCGATGCCCGCAGTTGGGGCAGTTGAAGTAGCTCATGTTCTCGATGATGCCCAGGACCGGCACGTTGACCCGTTGGAACATGTTGAGCCCCCTTCGGGCGTCCAAGAGGGCGATGTCCTGGGGCGTCGACACCAGGACGGCGCCCGCCAGCGGCACGCTTTGCGCCATGGTGAGCTGGGCGTCGCCGGTGCCGGGCGGCATGTCCACCACCAACACGTCGAGCTCGCCCCACTTAACGTCGCGCAGCATCTGTTGGAGCGCCCCCATCACCATCGGCCCGCGCCAGATCATCGGCGTGTCCTCGGCGACCAGGAAGCCGATGGACATGCACTTGACGCCATAGTTCTCCATCGGGATCAGGATCTTGCCGTCGGGCGAGGCGGGCCGGCCGGTAATCCCCATCATCCGCGGCATCGACGGCCCGTAGATATCGGCGTCGAGCACGCCGATCTTGTGGCCGGCGGCGGCCATGCCGAGGGCGAGGTTGACGGCGACGGTCGATTTGCCGACACCGCCCTTGCCCGAGGCCACGGCGATGATGGCGCCGACGCCCGGCACCAGGGGCTTTTGCTCCTGGGGCTCCGGACCCGGCGCCGCCGCCGGTGCCGCCGCCTGGCCGGGGGGTGATGGCGACGGGGGGCCGGGCTGGCGCTCGGCGGTCAGCACGGCCGACACCGACACCACGCCGGCAAGCCCCATGACGGCGTCTTCCGCCGCCTTGCGCACGGGCTCGAGCCGGTCTCCGCGTTCCGGGTCGACCTCGATGGAGAAGGCCACGTTGCCGTCCTTGACCGCGAGGCCCGAGACCATTTCGAGGCTGACGATATCGGCGTTGCGGTCGGGATCGGTGACGCCCTTGAGCGCCTCGAGGATTTCCTGGTCACTGACTTGGGCCATGGTGATGTCCGCCGTTTATCTCAGCCGTCAAAAAAGGGGCCTTAGCCGTCAAAAAAGGGGCCGATGCCCGCCCGCCCGCATTGCGTAAGGTGACAAGGTGTCATATAAGGCAATCACATCGAGTTGCAAAGGCAAAGGCCCGTAGAAAGCCCTCGCTGATACGCGGTGGCCCGTTTATCCGGGCCTCGACCGAACGACGGGAGAGTTTATCATGCCATGGAGCAATCAAGGCGGTGGCGGCGGCTCTTGGGGCGGCGGCGGTGGACAGGGTCCATGGGGCCGCGGTTCGGGCGGCGGTTCGCCGCCCGATCTCGAGGAGATGCTGCGCAAGGGCCAGGATAGCCTCAAGAAAATCATCCCCGGCGGACTGGGGGGCAAGGGCGGTATCGCCATCGTCGCAGCCATAGCCCTCATCCTCTGGGGCTTGACAGGGATCTACCGGGTGCTGCCGGACGAGCAAGGGGTGGTGTTGCGCTTCGGCGAGTACGTGCGCATGGCTACGCCGGGACTGAACTACCATTCGCCGAGCCCGATCGAGAGCGTCCAGAAACCGAAGATCACCCAGATCAACACCATCACCATCGGCTTCGTCAAGGCGGATGAGCTCGGCGGACGCGGCCGC
>JACZQV010000100.1 GCA_022545545.1 Pseudomonadota bacterium | reverse complement strand
GACGGCGCCGATCAGGCGGCCCGGCCGAGATGCCGGCCCAGGAAGTCGAGCGCCTTGGACCAGGAATCCTTGGCCGGCGCCTCCCGGTATTTCTCACCGTCGCCGCTCATGAAGGCGTGTCCGGCGCCGTCATAGCGGTGGAACTCGTGCGCCTTGCCGAGCTCGGTCAGCATGGCGTCGAGCCTGTCGACGTCGTCCGGCGACGGGTTCGGGTCGTCGTTGCCGAAGAAGCCGGCGACGGGGCAAGCGATATCGCCGAGACGGTCCGCCGGGGCGGGCACCTTGCCCATCTGCCTGAAAGCGTTGCCGCCATACCAGACGCAGCCGCACCTCCAGCGGCCGGGAGTGGTTGCCAGCCCGACCCAGGTCGTGCGCCCGCCCATACAGTGACCGATAAGGGCGAAGCGATCGGCGTCGATGTTGTCCTCGGCGATGAGCCGGTCGGCCGCGGCCTCGAGATCGAGCGCCATCTGCTCATCGGTGAGATAGTCCCGGCGCGCATCCACGTCGACGCCTTCCGGCAGGGCGTGGTAGTGATCGGGCGCGATCGCTCCGTAACCGTTCGCCGCAAGCTCATCGACGAGCCACCCGGTGAAGCCGTCGAGCCCGCGCCGGTGAAAGGTGGCGACCACGCCGGGGAATGGACCGGCGCCTGCCGGCACCCCGATCAATGCCGCCGCCGTCACTTCGCCAATCGTCAAATCTATCCTGTCGGCCATTTCCTCTCCTAGAGCACTATCCGCGGACACGCCATATCCGTCATATTGCGGACAACCTTGCGGTCAACGCCGATCATAACAAACCGGAGGATGCCGATGAAGGCGCCGGCGCTTGACCTCCGAGCAGGCAGCGGACACTTGCCGCATCCTCACCCTCTCGGCAAGCCTACCGTGGTGGAAGCCCGAACGCCTTTGGACTTCCATAGACCCCGTCTAGCCTAACGTGAGCCTCGCCGAACATGTGGGGCTCCCATCGGCGGCAGAGAGCACGTCGGGGAATTGTCCGGGGTACGGCCAAGAAGAACACTGTCGTGCATCGGGATAGGAGGCCGTCGATGACCAGGTTCATGCGTTTAGCGACACATTTGTCGGCCATCGTCGTGGTGATGGCGGTTGCCGCCTGCGCGACACAGAGGACACCGGCTGAAACCAGCGCCCTGGAGCAAAAGTCAATCGCTTTCCTGGAACCAGGGAAGACCACGCGTGAAGAGGTATTGATCAATCTCGGGGTGCCGACGGCGGTATTCGAGAAAGAGCGCATTTTCACCTATCGGATGGTCCTGCACGACCGGGAAGGTCTTATCGTGGTCGCGCATGGCCTGCCAGGGCCGAGATACGGGCTACCCGGCTTTGGTAACTATCATCTCATTATCGTATTCGACCAAGGAGATGCCGTCACCCGATACCGGGTACTCAAGCCCGGACATTACCGCGACCCGGTAAAACACGTCCAAGGCAAGGGACGACCGGCGACAAACTAGGTGCCGCCGGAACTTTTGGACATAAAGATGCCAAGCCCGCTCAAGCGCTGCCCCCTGATCCTTTCATTCACGTTCCTGGTCTTATTGACGGGGTGCGTGGTGGTGCCGGTTTTCCAGGAAGCCCCTTTCAAGGACGATGTCATCGAACCGTTGAAGGTCGGCAAAAGCACGCGGGCGGATGTGCTTATGGCCTTGGGTGAACCGCGGTTCGTCAGTGTAGACGAAAGGTACTTTGCCTATACGGCGGGGCAACTGCATGCCGTTCTGATCGTTGGCGGGGGGTACCAGGCTGCAGCCTTGCCGATTGCCACCACCCATTTCCTGGTGGTCGAGTTCGCGCCGAACGGCACGATTTCGAAGCTGGATTCGGTCACCGGCTCGCTCAAGGACTATTGCGCGGTCGAGGGCACCTGCCTCGCGGCCCATGGGTCTCCCGACCTCCGAGGGCAAAAGGCGAAAATCAAACCGGAGAGGAAGCAAAAGCGGCGCTAGCGTGGCGGAGGTTCGGAACCCCACCGCCAGAGGCGGCACCGCCGCCACTACCGGGGACCGGTATGCCCCTTCAAATCATGCGGATCGACCGCACCAGGCGTTCGACGTCGTCCTTGTGCTTGGGGTAGTAATGGAGCCGGGTGCCCGAATAGATGATCATATGGAGCTTCTCGTCGATGACGGCGCCAAGCGCGAACCCCTGTTTCTCCAGGCCGTTTTTAAGGGCATAGGTGAACTCGAACCTGAAGCCCGCGACCTTGCCGAAACTCTCCGGTCTCAGGTTCAGGGTCTTCAGTCGCGCCACCCCGATCTGGGCCAGGCTGGTTTCGAACAACTCCTTGATCTCGATGGCGGTCATCTTGCTTTTGAACGGCGGCAATTTCTTGCCGGCCCCGCCCCTGAACAGCGCGTCGCCGTCCTCGATTCCCTTGATGAAGCGAAGTTCCTGGAGCAACGGCCCGTCGACGGTCCATATCTCGGTCTTGCCTTCCGTCTTCTTGTTCCAGGCGATCTGGGCATCGACGGTATAGACGTCGCCGATGGCGACCTTTTCGGCCTTGACCAGGCTGTACTGGACACAGGCCGCGATCAGAAGGGCCAAGATGAAGAGCGATGCCAGGCGTGCCATGATGCGCCTTACCCCATCGGTTGCATCATCGACTTTATGATCTCGAGATCATCGGCATCGGGGCTGAGTTCGAGATATTTGGCGAAGGCCGCCCATGCTTTTTCCGACTGGCCGGATTTCAGATAGATCAGCCCCATCGAGCGGTGAATCTCCGGCGGCGCGCCGCCGGCGTCCAGCGCCTTGGCGTAGGCCGCGAGCGCCTTGTCCTTATCGTCGGTGTCGCCCTCCTTGTCCCCGTCGGCCTTCTTGCCCCTGAGACGGTATAGCTCGCCCCGGAAGAAATGGAGCTCACCGGCATCGACGCCGTCCTCCAAAAGCATCTTCAAGAGCTCCTCGGAGCGGGAGAACCGCCGCAATCGCAACTCATCGCGCAAGTATTCCTGGCGATGGGGAAGGACGATGTTGCGGAACCTCTCGTCACCGGTCTCGACCGCCGGGGACGCCTTCAAGGCGTCTTCGGCCAGGCGCTTCAGGGTTTCGCTCCGCTCCTCCGGCGCCGGGTGGGTCGAGAAGAATATGAACCGGGTCTTCTTGTCCTCGTCCGCCTCGTCCTCGCGGATAAGGTTTTGCCAAAGCTTCGCCGATTCCCGGGGGTCATAGCCGATCTCAGCCATCAGTCGCAGGCCCATGCGGTCGGACTCGCGCTCCTGGTCGCGGCTGAAGGCGGTGATGCTTCCCATGGCGATCAGACTGGCGATCTGCCCGGCCACCGGAACGCCGCCAAGGGCGGCGCCGATCTGGAAGAAGATCAGGGCGTTGGTCGTCGACTTGGCGTCCCGCCACCGGTGCAGGGTATGGCGCCTGAGGTAATGGCCGAGCTCGTGCCCAAGCACGGCGGCAAGCTGGGCTTCGTTGCGGGTGCGCAGCAACAGGCCGGTCCAAACCACCATGACGCCGTTGGGCGCCATGGAGGCGTTGAAATAGGGCACCCGGAGAAGATAGACCCTGATATCGGGACAGTAGGGCCCGGCGAGCCTGCAGACGATGCCCTTGACATATCGGTTCAACGCCTCGTCCCGCACGAGATTGCCGGCGGTCTTGAGCTTGCTTTCCGTCCGGTCCATCACCATCCACCATCCCGCCTCGTCGGTGGCGAGGGCGGGGCGCTGGCCGGGGCTGAGGTCGGGAACCAGCGGCACGCCCGGACCGGCGCCGGGCGCGATGAGGCCGGGTGCGGTGCCGCCTTCATCGGCGAGCGACGCGTCGCCGTCGCCAGGCGCCGTGGCGCAGGCGCCCGCGCCGAGCCATACCGCGACCAGGACCGCCGATAGCCTATGGCGCCTCATAGCGGGAAATCCTTCAGCAACGTCTTCACCGACTCCGCGGCCGCGCTGGGTGTCCTCAGATCCCCCGAGGCACGGGCCAAGCGGCTGAACCAGAGGACGTCGCCGGTCTTAAGATCGACGAGGGAAGCGAAGCCGATCTGGGCGCCGCCGGGAACCCCGACGCCGAGGACGGCGGCCAGAACCATGACGGCGACGCGGCCCGGGCTGGTGTAAGTGTCGCGGAGATAGACGAACAGGGCGTAATCGGCGCCATATTCGTGGCCGACGATCCGCGCCTGGGGACCGAGGGTCCAGTCGAACTTGTCCTCCTTCGTCGGCAAAGGCGGGGAGGCGAATTTGTGCAGCAGGATCGAGCTGCCGACCGCGTTGTGGAGCTTGATGAGCTGGGTATGGATCCTCGCCTTGGGGGTATCGGCCTTGGGCGAGCGATAAAGCACGAGCCTGGACTTACGCTTTGCCAACTGCTCCTTGAGGGCGGCGACGACGTGCTTCTCGGCGATCGCCGTCCACTCGGCGTTCGGCTCCACCAGCCCGCCGGCGGTCACCTCGCCCAGTTGAACATCGGGGGTCATCAGCAGGACATGGGCGGTCTTGTTGCCGCGCTCCAGCTTTTCCTTGGCGTAAAAGGAGGCGACTTCGCAGCCGGCCAGGGCCAGGCTGAAAATCAGGACCGTGATCAGGCCCCCCCGGCCCAACATCGGCGTAACCCTCCTCAAAGCGCGCGCGGACATCCCGCGCCGGCGGTTAACGCAGTTTAATCCAAAGCCCAAATCGCACCAATCGAAAGATAATTAACCGCCGCCCACGGGCAAGCCCCATCGGCACCGCCTCCTGATCGGCCGCCAGCGCCCGGCAGCCCGCCACCGGCGCCGGTTACAGGAGCCCCCCCGGTTACAGGAGCCCCCCGGTTACAGGAGCCCTAATGTGCGGAGTTCCGCCACCATTTCCGCCGGCATGTCGCCGGTCACCCCGTCGCCGGCGTCGAGATCCATCGGCGCGGCGGAATTCTCCAGATAGCGCCAGCCCTGCAGGGCCTTGTTGGGCCGGGGGATGGTCCTGACCAGGGCCGGATCGAGGCTGAGCTCGCAGTATCTCCGTCCTTCGGCATCGGTCCCGCGGGAGATGCCGAGAATGCGCTGGCGCACCCTGATCGCGCCCTTGATGATCCAGTAGATCGAGCCGCCATCGAGGATCTCGCGCGAACGCCTCGGCGCGTTGCGGGTAAAATGGCGCAGCCCCGAGGCGCCGTGCCCGCCCTTGGCGCGCGCCATCTTCCGCTTCTGGACCTGGGCCAGGTGGCCGACGGCGTCGATGCCGACGGCCATTTTCAGGAGATGAAGGGCCATTGTTTGGTCCGCCGACGCCGGGCCATCCGGCGCCTGGTATCCAGGCTCTAAGTCAAGGTGACGGTAGGTATCTAGGTCTACCCATTCAGGATGGAAATGTCAGCGAAAAAGCGCGCCTCCTTCCCCTACCACGGCACTTCCGTGCCGTCGTAATTGAAGAAGCGCCCCGAATCCTTCGGCCCGGCGCCTTTGATGACGGCGCGCATGCCGCCGACGCTGGTCTCGGCGTCGATCAGGGCGCCGGCGCCGCCCATGTCGGTCTTGACCCAGCCCGGGTGGAAGACGATCACCGTGATCCCCCGGGGCGCGAGGTCGAGGGCGAGGCTCCTGGCCGCCGCGTTCAGCGCCGCCTTGCTCGAGCGGTAGATATAGACGCCGCCGGCATCATTCTCGGCGATGCTCCCCATGCGGCTGGTGAGCGAGGCGATCATCTTCATCTTCCCGGCCTCGAGGTGAGGCAGGAAACACTCGGCCATCTTCAGCGGCGCCAGCGTGTTGACCCGCATGACCTCCTCCCATGCCGCGTAGTCGATCTTGCCGAGCTCCTGTTGATCGCCGTAAATGCCGGCATTATTGATCACGATGTCGATGGCCTCTCCCTCGAGCCCGGCGGCGAGGGCCTCTATGCGCCCGTGATCGGTGACGTCGAGCGCATGCAGCTTCACACCCTTTCCGAGAGAACCAAGCGCGTCCGCGCTCCCCGGTGTCCGGCAGGCGGCATGGACCCGGTAACCGGCTTCGGCGTATTGGCGGGCGAATTCCAGGCCGATGCCGCGATTGGCGCCGGTGATCAGGACGGTGGGCATGTTCGTGGCTCCTTTCCGTGACGGCGGGTATTAGAGCAGGAACAGCGCCGCGAGGCCGAGGAAGGTGGCGAAGCCGACGACGTCGGTGATGGTGGTGAGGAGCACCACCGAGGCCACCGCCGGGTCGATACCGGTCCGCTCCAGCCCGATGGGGATGGCGACGCCGGCAAGCCCGGCGACGACAAGATTGATCGCCATGGCGGCGGCGATGACGATGCCGATGTCGGGGCTTGCGAACCACAGCCAGGCGACGATCCCCACCAGCACGGCGAAGAGAAGGCCGTTGAAGCCGCCGACCAGCGCCTCCTTGCCGACGATGCGCATCGCGTTCGACGCCGTCAGCTCCTTCATCGCCAGCGCCCTAACGGCGACGGTCAGGGTCTGGGTGCCGGCATTGCCGCCCATCGAGGCGACGATCGGCATCAACACCGCCAGCGCCACGATCTGCTGGATCGTGGCCTCGAAGAAGCCGATGACGATGGAGGCGACGATCGCCGTCGCCAGGTTGACCACGAGCCAGGGAAAGCGCGACCGGGTGGTGTCGATCGCCGCCCGGTAAAGATCGGTCCCGGTGACGCCGCCCAAACGCATGAGGTCCTCCTCCGCCTCCTCGTCGACGACGTCGAGGACGTCGTCATGGGTGATGACGCCGACCAGCCTGCCGTCTTCGCTGACCACCGGGGCCGAGGCAAGGTCGTACTGGCGGAACAGGAACGCCACTTGTTCCTGATCCATGGTGACCGGCACCGGACGGATCTCCGCCGCCATCAGGTCGCTGATCTTGACCGGGCGCTTGGTGCGCAGCACGCGGCTCAGCGATACCCTGCCCTGGGGCTCGTGCCTGGGGTCGACGACGAAGATATCGTAGAACTCCTCGGGCAGTTCGTCCTCGTCGCGCTCGGCCGCCGCGCGCATGAAATCTATGGTCTCGCCCACCGTCCAGTAGGAGGGTACGGCGACCAGTTCACGCTGCATCAGCCGCCCGGCGCTGTCCTCGGGATAGGTCAGACCTTCCTCCAGCAGCGCCCTGTCCTCGGCCGGGACCGCGTCGAGCACCTCCTGCTGAACGCTATCATCCAGATGTTCGACCACCTCGACCGCGTCGTCGGTGTCGAGCTCGCTTATGGCGGCGGCGACATCGGCGGCGCCCAGCTGCTCGATGACCTCCTCGCGCACGTGTTCTTCGAGGGTGGCCAGGGTCTCGGGATCGAACTCGGCGCGGATGATCTCGATCAGGATCTTGCGATCCTCGGGCGCCAGCATCTCGATCAGGTCGGCGAGGTCGGCGTGATGGAGCGGCTGCACCAGTTCCTCGACGCGATGGATATTCGCCGCGTCCAAGGCATCGATAATTTCCTGCACCAGTTCCGGCCGGACGACGTAGGCTTCCTCGCCGCGGGCAACCTCCGCGGTCGTGCTTGCGTTCTTTTCCGGTGTCTTCTCGGACATCTCGCTGGCTCCTCGAGGCGCGGGATCACAATCCCGGGCGATCAGGCGTTGATGGCGGCGCGTCCCCACCCCCGGTGAGGCGCCGGGGGGATGGAATAGCCAAAAACAAGGCCCGCATGTGTGCCAGGCGGGCCTTGGGGATATGGTGCGGTCGAGAAGACTCGAACTTCCACGGGGTCTCCCCCACAGCGACCTCAACGCTGCGCGTCTACCAATTCCGCCACGACCGCATTATCCGACTGTTAGAATAGGCTCCTAATATATAGGCTTGTAGAACAGGTTCCAGCGGCGCCGGCGCGCCAGCGCCCTTGCCTTTTGGACAGGCCGGACTTACCAAATCATCGGGGTCAGTTCAAGCGGGTTGGTTAGCCAATGGCGGATCGCAAGACCATGGCCGCGATCGAGTGGAAAATCGCTACGTTTCCAGTGCCTTACCCGGAGGCGGTCGAGGCCATGGAGCGCCGTGTCGCGGCCATTCGCAAGGGTGACGGGCGGGAGATGGCGTGGCTTTTGGAGCACCCGCCGATTTTCACCGCCGGCGCCAGCGCCAGGAAAGAGGAACTCATCGCCGCCGGCGCCTTCCCCGTCTATGCCACCGGACGGGGCGGCAGGCACACCTACCACGGGCCGGGCCAACGGGTGGTCTATGTCATGCTCGATATCAGGCGCCGCGACCCCGACATCCGCGCCTATGTGCGAAACCTCGAGGAATGGCTGATCAAGACGCTGGCGCGCTTCGGGCTCAGCGCCGAGCGGCGCCAGGGACGCGTCGGCATCTGGGTGGTCCGCGGGCAAGGAGACGCGCCGGCGGGCCTTCGCCACGCCGAAGCGGCTTCGGCCGCGCAGGCGGGTGAGTACAAGATCGCCGCCATCGGCGTGCGCGTGCGCCAGGGCGTGAGCTATCACGGCGTCTCGATCAACGTCGATCCCGACCTCGACCATTACGCCGGCATCGTCCCCTGCGGGATCAAGGAATTCGGCGTCACCTCCATGGCCGATCTCGGCATCGCCGCCACCATGGCCGAGGTCGATGAAGCGCTGAAGGCTTGCTTCGAGGAGGTGTTCGGCATCGAAACGGTCGTGGTCTGACCCTCCGGGGCCTTCGCCACGCCGACCCGCTGCGCCGGCGACGCGTGGCGCCAGCGAAGCGTGGCGAGAGCGTGGCGCGAGCGAAGCATCGGCTTCGCGCAGGCAGGTACGACTTCGGCGGGCGGAGGGGGGTCGGGCGAAGGCGGGTCGGGCGGCGGGCGAGTGGATTAGGCACTCGGCCTCAGGCCGTCGGCAGCGGGCGAAAGTCCCTGCCGCCGCCGTCTTCCGCCGGAAATCGGCTGATTTTCGCCACCCGCGCCGCCGGCGGCCCTTGGCGGCAGGCGGCGATCATCTCCTCGACCGCCGGTCTCGGCCCGGTGAACAGGGCCTCCACGGCGCCGTCACGCCGGTTGCGCACCCAGCCGCGCAAGCCCCGGCTATGGGCCTGCTCGATGGTCCAGCCCCTGAACCATACCATCTGCACCCGGCCCTCGATGATCACGCGCACCGAGATTTCGTCGCCGTTCATCGCCGCCAACGAAGCGCCTGATTTGCCCCAGGGACCGCGGCCATGGAAGTGCCAACCGACCGCGCCGTCAATTGCCGAAGATTCCCTTGAGGCTCTCGCCGATGCCCTCGATAAACCTGTCGAACCCACCCTTCTTCGGCTCCGGCGCCGGTTGCTTTTGCGTCGTGCTGGTCGTGGGCGAGGCCGGCTTGGCCTCCAGCGCCGCGACGCAGGGGTTTTGATCGCCGGTGCCGGTGGTGACCATCGAGCCGAGAAGGCTGATCGGGCCGAAAAGCAGGAGGCCGGCGGCTTCCTTGGCGACCGACGCTTCATCGGGGCTCACCGAGGGGTCCATCAGCGTGCCGCGGACGCGCCACGGCAGCGCAATATTGATCAGGCTCGCGTCCTTGGGCTTGGGGGTGAATTTCAGGTCCAGCGCCTCGGTCCTGAGATTGATCGTGCCCTCGCCCCTGACCGACATCCGTTCGGTGTCGAACAGGATGCCCCTGTCCTTGGCCACACCGTTGACGATGTCGAAGCGGGCGACGAGGCAGTTGACCCTGGTATCGCCGGTGCTGGTCGCGACCTGCAGGAGATCGGCGCCGAGGAGATCGACATACTTGCTGTTGACCCGGGCCTTGCCGGAGACGATGTTCAACCGGCCCCCGGCGCCGGCCATGATGGTTTGAACCGAGTTCCCGGCGCCTCGCAGCCGGGTGTAGAAATCGATTTGGCCCGAGGCCAGTGCTTCGTGGTTCAATTCCTTCAACAGGGCGGCGATATCGAGCTTCTTGACGCTCAGCATCACCGTGACCTTCGCCGTCTTCCCCCGCGTATCGACCTCGACATTGCCGGTGATCGCGCCCTTGGCGAACACCGCCTTCAACGGGCGGACCGTGAGTTTGCCGTTCTTGAGCGTAAGATCGACCGCCACGTCGCTGACGGCGATGTTCTTGGCGAGGATGCGCTTGATGCGGATCTTGATATCGGCGTCGGCGGCGCCGAGAGCCGCGAGCGGCAGGGGATCGGCGCTGAACAGCCTCTTCCTCGCCGCCTTCTTCCCGTCCCCGGCCCTTCCCGCCCCGGCCGCCTTTGGCTTTTCAGCCTTCTTCTCCGCCCCGGGCGGCGTGAAGTCGGCAAGATCGATCAACGATGATGAGAGATCGGCGCTGATCGCCGGGCGCCGGCCGGAAAGGACGAACGACGCCTTGCCGCCAAGAGCGCTGTCGCCGATACCGGCATCGATGCCCTCGAGCGCGAACCTCTGGGCGCCGCCCTTGAGGCGCGCCTTCAAGCGATAGGGGCGGTTGGGCAGCGGCGCGCCCGCAAGCGCGGCGAGATCGCCGAGATCCTTGCCCTCGACGATGAGCGCGAGGTCGATCTCGGGCTTCTTCAGCGGCGAGACCACTTCGCCCTTGGCCTTGATCACGGCGCCGGCCACGCGCGCCTCGACATCGATCGGCCAGGGCGCGAGACCGCCCAGCGCCTGGAGCGGACCGAGGACGGCGGTGAGTTCGAACCCGGTCTTACTGATAACGCCAATGATCTCGACCTTGAGCGGCGCCGTGGCGCCCTCGGCCCGGGCGGTGACGCTGGTGAGCGCGATCTCCGTGGTCTTGCCCGTCGCCCCGTCGCGATAGCTAAGCCTGGCGTCCTCGATCCTGACCTCGCGGACGGTGGGAAGGGTGAACTCCTCCTCTCCCTCCTCGGTCTTTGCCGGCGCCTTGCCGAGCGCCGGCAGGAGCCAGTTG
>JACZQV010000011.1 GCA_022545545.1 Pseudomonadota bacterium | reverse complement strand
TTTTTGAGTCAGACTCTGAAACAGCTCTAGGAACCGCCGCGAAATCTTCATCGCGTCGTTTTCATTAACGTATTTACGTGCGCCTTCAAGGGTATTCCTCCGGAAGACCTCGTCTTTCAGAACTCTAAGAACCTGACTCCTTAGATGCGCCCGGTCTCCGGGACGGTATTTAATGACTTCGTCACCGTGAAGCTCGACATATCGGCTGTCGATTATCACGGCGGGTGTTCCTGAGCCAAGAGACTGTAAAACCGTCCACCGCCGCGATTCCGGACTATTGCGGCCGGCTCTGGTTGTGGCACACTGGCGAAGGGCCCGGCGGCTCACACCGGGAGACGCAGGGCGCCCGGGAGCCGGCTTCAATGGCTTCGGTTTCTGGGGTTCCGGTTTCAGGGCGGCCTCGGAGAATGGAGCGCGGGAAAGGCAGGGACGGGCCATGACGGATTTAGCGCGTATCGAGATCGTGTACTGCCGCCAGTGCCGCTGGCTGCTGCGCGCGGCGTGGATGGCGCAGGAGCTTCTGACCACTTTCGAGACCGAGCTTGGCGGCATCGCCTTGGTGCCTGGGACCGGCGGCGTCTTCGAGATCCGCCTCGGCGCCGAGGTCATCTGGTCGCGCCAGGAGATGGAGAGGTTCCCCGACATCAAGGAGTTGAAGCAGCTGGTCCGGGACCGGGTGGCGCCGGATAAGGAGCTCGGTCACTCGGAGCCCGACGCATAGCCGCGCCCGACCAACTCGCATCACCGTCGTGACAACCCTTGCCAATTCGGGGCCGTCAACGCCTGGCCATTTCCGGAAGTTCGTGATGTCGGCGGAGTGAAAACAATTCCAGTGGCGGTGCTATCTGGGTATGATTGCCATGGATTTGGAGGTTGTCTGGGAAATGCCAGATAGGGAATGTTAGATAGGGAGTGTCGCGCCGCGCTAGCCGGTCGATCCGAGGGGCACAGGACCGGCAAGGCGGCAAACGGCGCCTCCATCGTGCTTGGGCGGGCGCCCTATTGTCATCGGCAGCCGAGGTGGCTACCGTGACGCTCGGAACCGGCGCTCATCCGTGACATGTCGGACAACGGGAAGCCCATGAAGCTCAGCAGGCTTTGCGCCGCCCTTGGCGCCGAGGTGCGGGGCGTGGACCTGGCCCGCCTGGACGAGGCGGCGAGCTTGGCCATTCGCGACGCGTTCCATGAGCACCTGGTCCTCGTGTTCCCGGATCAGGACCTGGCCGCCGGCGCCCAGGTGGAATTCACCGAGCTGTTCGGTCCGGTCGAGCCCCACCCGCTGCGCACGCGGCGGACCGTGGACGGCTTCCCGGCGGTGCTGATCATCGAGAACCGCGAGGGCCGGCCCGGCGCGCGCAACGACTACTGGCATTCGGACATCTCCCACGCCGAGCGGCCGCCGGCGGTGACGGTGCTGCACGCGCGCGAGGTGACCGAGGGGCGCGGCGACACCATGTTCTGCAACATGTACCGCGCCTACGAGGCGCTCTCCGACGGCCTGCGCGAGGACCTGCGGGGCCGGCGCGCGCTCCATAGCGGCATGGCCACCTACACCCGCAGCCTGGAGCATAACGACGCGCGTACCATCGACCCCGGGGAGGTGAAGCCGCCGCGCGCCCACCCGGTGGTGCGCACCCATCCGGCGACCGGTCGCCCGGCGCTGTTCGTCAACCCACACTTCACCATCGGCATCGAAGACATGACCGAAGACGAGAGCCGTCCCCTGCTGGACACCCTGCACGCCGTCGCCACCCGGCCCGAGAACGTGTACCGGCACCGCTGGCGGGCCGGCGACGTGGTGATGTGGGACAACCGGTGCACCATGCACTACGCGGTCATGGACTACACCGAGGACATGGTGCGCCTTCTACACCGGACGACCGCCGCCGGCGACGCGCCGCGCTGAGCGCCGCGTCCATTCCTCATCGCCCGGCCGATACAGTTTCGTCATCCAGGCCCCCTAATCGTTTGAAAGCTTGAATCACATCTGAACTCAAACGATTCCATCTGGCCGGATAGTGCCCTAACCCCCTGCCGACACCGTCCGGGCAAGGTTGCCGATTCGGCGGGATTCGCCGGCCGGACCGGGCGCCATCGGCCGGCGATATCCCCCTTGAGCGGAAGGCGGACTGTCGCCGGGGGATCGGGCGCTGGGCGCGGCGGAGGTTGATCTCCCGAAGTTGACACTGAGTGGCCAGGAGTCTAAACCGGGTGCGCGGCGTCCAACATCGCGCGGCGCCGCATTCCGTCCGAGATCGTTTCTCACGGCTTCGCTGATCGCTCTCAGGGCTTCGCAAATGCCAAAGGGTAAACGTCCGCTGTCGCCGCATCTGCAGGTCTACCGGCCGCAGTTGACCATGATTTTGTCGATATTTCACCGCATTACCGGAGTGGCGCTGTTCGCCGGCTTGGCGCTGCTGGTCTACTGGCTGCTGGCCGCCGGGGCCGGGCCGGGCCCCTTCGCCGTGGCCCAGGGTTTGTTGGGGTCGTGGCTTGGCATGGTGGTGCTTCTCGGTTTTTCCTTCGCGCTGTTCTATCACCTGTGCAACGGCGTCCGCCATCTCGTCTGGGACGCCGGCTGGGGCTTCGAGTTGCCCCAGGTCTATGCTTCGGGTTGGGCGGTCGTCGTGGTGTCGATCCTGTTGACCGGAGCGGCCTGGGCCTTCGGCCTGACCGTGATGGGCGGCGGATCATGAGCCCCGGCGCGCCGACCGGCGGCGCCGGCGGCTCCGGTTCGGCCAAGGAAGGCGCCGGCCACTGGTGGGCGCAGAGGCTGACAGCGATCGCCCTGGTGCCGCTGACGATCTGGTTCGTCCCCTCCATGGCGATGCTTGCCGGGAAGAGCCATGGGGCGGTCGTCGCCTGGCTGGGCGCGCCACTGAACGCCATACTGATGGCGTTGCTGTTGGCGGTGACCTTCTATCACGTCTGGCTCGGTCTCGAGTCCATCATCGAGGATTACGTCCACACCGAGCGCCGCCACGTCGCCACCTTGATCGCCATGAAGATCGCCGTCGCCGTCCTGGCGCTGGCGGCACTCTTCGCCGTCGCCAGGATCGCCTTCGGGGGCTAAGCGCGATGGCGAATTCCTACGACATCACCGATCACAGCTATGACGTCATCGTCGTCGGCGCCGGCGGCGCCGGATTGCGCGCCGCGCTTGGCATGACCGCGGCGGGACTGAAGACCGGATGCATCTCCAAGGTGTTTCCGACCCGCAGCCACACCGTCAGCGCCCAAGGCGGCATCGGCGCCTCGTTCGGCAATATCGAGCCCGACGATTGGCGCTGGCACATGTACGACACGGTGAAGGGTTCGGACTGGCTCGGCGATCAGGACGCCATCGAATATCTCTGCCGCAACGCCGTCGAGGCGGTGACCGAGCTCGAGCATTTCGGCGTGCCCTTTTCGCGCACCGAGGATGGCAAGATCTACCAGCGGCCCTTCGGCGGCCACACGGTGGAGTACGGCAAGGCGATGGCGCACAGGGCCTGCGCCGCCGCCGACCGCACCGGCCACGCCATTCTGCAGACGCTCTACCAGCAAGCCCTCAAGCACGAGGCCGAGTTCTTCATCGAGTATTTCGCCCTCGATCTGCTCATGGACGAGGATGGCGTCTGCCGGGGGGTGATGGCGTGGAACCTGGAAGACGGGAGTTTGCACCGGTTCAACGCCCACATCACCGTGCTCGCCACCGGCGGCTACGGGCGAGCCTATTTCTCCTGCACCTCCGCCCACACCTGCACCGGCGATGGCAACGGCATGGTGTTGCGCGCGGGGCTGGCGCTGCAGGACATGGAATTCATCCAGTTCCATCCCACCGGGATTTACGGTTCGGGCTGCCTGATCACCGAAGGCGCCCGCGGCGAGGGCGGGTATCTGGTCAATTCCGAGGGCGAACATTTCATGGAGCGTTACGCCCCCAGCGCCGGGGACCTGGCTTCGCGGGACGTGGTCAGCCGCGCCCTCACCATCGAGATTCGCGAGGGCCGGGGCGTCGGGCCGAAAAAAGACCATATCCATCTCCACATCGAACACCTGGACCCGGATCTGCTTCACGAACGCCTGCCGGGAATTTCGGAAACCGCCCAGATATTCGCCGGTGTCGACGTCACCAAGGAGCCGATCCCGGTCATACCGACGGTGCACTACAACATGGGCGGGATACCCACCAACCACCATGGGGAGGTCCTGAAGCCGACGGCCGACGATCCGGACGCCGTTCAGCCAGGGCTGATGGCGATCGGCGAGGCGGCGTCGGTTTCGGTCCACGGCGCCAACCGGCTGGGGTGCAATTCGCTTCTCGACATCGTCGTGTTCGGCCGCGCCGCCGCGCTCAGGGCGGCCGAGCTGCTGACGCCGGGCGCCCCGCACAAGCCGTTGCCCGGGGCCGCCAGCGATGCGGTGATCGCCAGGCTGGACAGGCTTCGCAACGCCAACGGCGCGCTCAGGACCAGCGAGATACGCCTCCATATGCAGCGCGCCATGCAGGAGAACTGCGCCGTTTTCCGCAATGCCGAGATTCTGGACGAAGGGGTCGGGAAAATCGACGCGGTGGGCGCCTCGTTCGCCGAGGTCAATGTCACGGATCGGTCGATGATCTGGAATTCCGACCTGGTCGAGACCCTGGAGCTCGATAATTTGCTGGGGCAGGCGGTGGTCAGCCTGCATTCGGCGGCGGCGCGCACCGAAAGCCGCGGCGCCCATGCGCGCGAGGATTATCCCGATCGCGATGACGAAAACTGGCTCAAGCACAGCCTCGCGCGGCGCGACGACGAAGGCCGCGTCGTCCTCGACTACCGGCCGGTCCATCTCCAGCCCTTGAGCGACGATGTCGATACCATCCCGCCCAAGGAACGGGTCTACTGAGGATCCCATGCGAGACGTCCGAAGACGAGGAAACATCGAGGCCCCGAGCGATGGTTGAATTCACGCTTCCCAAAAATTCCAGGGTCGTCAAGGGCAAGCACTTCGCCGCCCCCGAGGGCGCCGGCAACGTGAAGACCTTCAAGGTCTACCGCTGGGATCCGGACAAGGGCGACAATCCCAGGCTCGACAGCTTCGATCTCGATCTCGATGATTGCGGCGCCATGGTCCTCGACGCCCTGATCAAGGTCAAGGACGAGACCGATCCCACCCTCACCTTCCGCCGTTCCTGCCGGGAAGGGGTCTGCGGCAGTTGCGCCATGAACATCGACGGGATCAACACCTTGGCCTGCATCCAGCGGATCGACGAGATTAAGGGGGAGGTGAAAGTGTATCCGCTGCCCCACATGGAGGTGGTCAAGGACCTGGTGCCCGACCTCAACGGGGCTTACGCCCAGTACGCCTCGATCGAACCGTGGCTCCAGACCGAGACGTCGGCGCCTGACGGTCACGAGCGCCTCCAGAGCCCCGAGGAGCGCGAGAGGCTCGACGGCATGTGGGAGTGCATCCTCTGCTTCTGCTGCTCCACCGCCTGCCCGAGTTACTGGTGGAACGGCGATCGCTTCCTCGGCCCCGCCATCCTGCTCCAGGCCTATCGCTGGATCGCCGATTCGAGGGACGAGTCAACGAATAAGCGGCTCGCCGCGCTGGAGGATCCCTTCCGGCTCTATCGCTGCCATACCATACTGAACTGCACCAACACCTGCCCCAAGGGGCTTAATCCCGCCAAGGCGATCGCCGAAATCAAGAAACTCATATCCACCCGGCGTTAGGACTGGCGCCGGGACGCGGTATCGGCGCGCGCAAGGCGCGGAAGCGGCCATTTCGGGCCGGTTTGAGCCCTTGTCATGGCTGAAATGCGATCTTGCCAAAGGCCTTGATGTTGAAGTACGAACGCCCGAACCTATGTGATGTTGGATAAGCACAGTGAACGGTTTGCTCCGGGACCCCGGCCGCAAGCCAGAGACAACGACAAGGACGGCTCTTGGCGGCGGGTTGAGGCGCCGCGGGCCGCGGAAAAATGTACCAAACCATCGTAGCTGCCGGCGAACAGGCGATTGGCGAGAGGGATATCGATCCCGTCCTCGATCTCGAGGCCGAGATCGGCCGTTTGCGCGAAGAATTGAACGCCGTCATCCTCGCCCACTACTACCAGGACGGCGAGATCCAGGACCTTGCGGATTTCGTCGGCGATTCCCTCGACCTGTCGCGCCGGGCGGCGGCGACCGATGCCGAGGTCATCGTATTCTGCGGCGTGCGTTTCATGGCCGAGGTGGCCAAGATCCTGAGCCCCTCGAAGACCGTTCTCCTGCCCGATGCCGAGGCCGGCTGCTCGCTGGAGGAGTCGTGCCAGCCGGAGCCGTTCCGGCGCTTCCGTGAGCAACACCCCGATCATCTGGCGCTGACCTACATCAACTGCTCGGCCGAAGTTAAGGCGCTCTCCGACATCATCGTCACCTCGTCGAACGCCGCCGCCATCATCGCCCGGATTCCCGAGGACAGACCCATCCTGTTCGCGCCCGACCACCATCTCGGCCGCTACCTCATGCGCCAGAGCGGACGCGAGATGACGTTGTGGCCGGGCACCTGCATCGTCCACGAACAGTTTTCCGAACGCGAAATCGTCAAGCTGAAGGTGCGCTACCCCGAGGCCAAGGTGGCGGCCCATCCTGAATGTCCCGACTCGATCCTCGCCCTTGCCGATCATATCGGCTCGACGCGCTCGATCCTGGATTTCGCCATCACCGCCGAGGGCAGGGATTTCATCATCGCCACCGAGCCCGGCATCATCCACCAGATGAAAAAGCGGGCTCCCCACAAGCGCTTCATCCCGGCGCCCGGCGCCGAGGGCGAGTGCGCCTGCAACATCTGCCCCTTCATGGCGTTGAATACCTTGGAGAAACTCTATCTCTGCATGGTCAATATGGCGCCGAGGGTGGAAATCGCCGAACCCGTGCGCGTCGCGGCGCTGAAGCCTCTTCAGCGGATGCTCGAGATGTCGCTGACGGTCCCCACCGCCGCCGCCGCCGAATAGCGGCCCCCCCCGGATCGGGACAGCAATCGGGACAGCAATCGGATCAGGTTATCGGGATGGAGCCGGGCGGCGAGGAAATCGGCCAATTCATCGACCGCGCCCTGGCCGAGGATGTCGGCCAGGGCGATATCACCACCAATGCCACCGTGCCCGAGGGCACGCGGCTCAAGGTGGCGATGGTCGCGCGCCAGGAACTGGTGGTCTGCGGTTGCGACATCGCGATCCAGGTGTTCAAGCGCCTGGACCCGGATTGTACCGCCTCGGGCTTGGTCAAGGACGGCGAGAAAGTCGCGGCCATGACCGTGCTGGCGCGTATCGAGGGGGACGCCCGCGCCATCCTCGCGGCCGAGCGGACGGCGCTCAACATCATCCAGCATCTCTCGGGCATCGCCACGCTGACGCGGCAATATGTCGAGCGGATCTCGGGAACGGGGGCGATACTGCTCGATACCCGCAAGACCATCCCCGGCCTGCGCGCCCTGGCGAAATACGCGACCCGTACCGGCGGGGCGGACAATCACCGCATGCGTCTCGATGACGGCGTGCTGATCAAGGACAATCACATCGCCGCCTGCGCCAGCCTCGCCGAGGCGGTGCGCCGGGCCAAGCGGGACGTGCCGCCCTCGACCGTGGTCGAGGTCGAATGCGACACCCTCGATCAGGTGCGCGAAGCGGCCGGGGCCGGGGCCGACATGATCCTCTTGGACAACATGGACCGGGCCGAGATGGAGCAGGCGGTGAAGATCGTCGCCGGACGGGCCAAGCTCGAGGCGTCGGGCGGCATCACTTTCGAGACCATCCGCGACAAGGCCGCGACAGGCGTGGATTTCGTCTCCGTCGGGCGCATGACCCAGTCGGCGCCCGCCGTCGATATCGGCCTCGATTACGACGCCTAGAGCGGTTCTTGGTAGATAGGAACCATTTGACCGGGATTATTTTGCGCCGTGGCTAGGCGCGCGCCGCATGGCGATGCTTGAGCATCGGCAAAGGGGCGCAACGACGCCACGGCGCAAAAGAACCCGGCCTTCGGTGGGGCAAATCGGCCCCTCGGCGGCGTTGCGACGCTTGCCCGATGCGTTGCATCGCGCGGCGCGCCGCGCCTAGCCGAAGGAGCCGATTTGCGCCCATCAAATTGATTCCTATCTACCAAGAACCGCTCTAGGCCCACCACCGGCCGCCGCCCCACACCTTCTCTCTTTCCCTGTTCCCGGTAATTCGGTCAATGCCACGGGCGCTCCGGCCGCGGGGTCGGCGCCCTGACCCCATGGATCGCGTCACCTTATATATAGTATAAATCCACAACGTGCTGTCTTATATAAGTAGTAATACAAGTTAAAATATAGAGTTAACAAATTATTAACAGTATGAATTAACCATTTTGCAATAATCAGATTGAATTAATCTTTAAAATTTGCTATATTGTATAAGCGTACTGTAAGGATAACTTAGGCGTTCTCGAATGATCGCGGGATCAACTTTCCCGGTGCCGATCGGCGCCGGATTAAGCATTTTCCAATCATTCCCGCCTTATAAGGATGATGGCGGCGCCCGCGATTACCGTCGCTTGGCCCATGGGCGCGATGTGGCGTTGGGTCATTGCCCTTCGCGGGGCGCCGCCCGGCTTCGGACGAACCCCCGGCTTCGGAGAAAACAAGGTGGTCATGGGACGATGATCCGCTCGGTCATACTTGCCCTGGTGATTGCGTTCGGCTTGGCGGCGCCGGTCCGGGCCGGCGTCGAAACCGGACTGGCGGCGTACGAGATGGGCGATTATGCCACCGCCATCTCGGAACTGAGCTCGCCCGCGAAACAGGGCGACGGCAGGGCCCAGTACCAACTCGGCCTGATCTACGCCAAAGGCCAGGGCGTCAAGAAGGACAGACTGACGGCGCTCATGTGGTTCACCTGCTCGGCGGCGCAAGAGACCGGCGCGATGAGCCGGGAGGCCGCCGAATGGCGTGATCGGATCGCATCGGGCGCGGGCGCCATTTCCAACGTCCAAAATCTGGCGCAGTGGTGCCCGGCCAAGGTCAGCCGGCGGGCCCAGAAATCCTATCAGGGCACGAAACTGCCCCGCCGGGTGTCCTGGATCGGCCGCCTGTTCTTCGCGCCGGGCGATTCGATCGTGTTAGGGATGGTTGTGCTGTCTGACGCCTTTCGCATGCCCACCCTGAAAAAATTCGCGACTCATTTCGTCATTTTTTTCGGCGATCTGTTCCTGGGCATCGTTTCGGCCGTAATGTGGCTGTTGTTCGTGGGAATCATATTCATCCTCAACAAGTTCCGCATCGCGCTGGACGATTCACGAAAGAAGAGAGAGGAAGAAACCCAGCAAGTGGCTCTCGAGCAGCAGATTCTTGCCAATCGCGCGAAGTCGGAATTTCTCGCCAATATGAGCCATGAGCTGAGAACGCCACTGAACGCCATAATCGGCTTTTCCGAGATGCTGAAGCAGGAGTTCTTCGGCGACCTCAATGAAAAGCAGGCCGAATATGTCAAGGACATCAACGAGTCGGGCAGTCACCTGCTTAACATCATCAACGACATCCTCGACATTTCGAAGATCGAGGCCGGCAACATGGAGCTCGACGAGGAAGAGGTCGACTTGGAAGAGATGATCGACGGCTGCATCAGTCTGGTAAAGCACCGCGCCGAGGAGGGGCAGGTTACCATCGTCACCGACTTCCGGTCATCCATGAAGGTCCTTCGCGTCGATGCGCAGAAGCTCAAGCAGATCATGCTCAACCTGCTCTCGAACGCGGTCAAATTCACGCCCGAGGAGGGGACGATCGAGGTCGGCGTCGATGTCGACAGGGAAGGGTCCTTCGTGCTGAGCGTGACCGACACGGGCGTCGGCATGTCGCCCGATCAGATTCCGGAGGCGATGCGGCCTTTCGGGCAGGTGGATAACGCGATCAGCCGGGAATCCGAAGGCACCGGTCTCGGTCTGCCATTGACGAAGTCCCTCGTCGAAGCCCACGGCGGCACGCTCGAGATTGAAAGCAACCTTGGGGTCGGCACCACGATTACCCTTCGCTTTCCGCCGGAACGGACGGTCGATTACCTGCCGATCTACGACGGTCATCTGGTCGCCGCGCAATAAGCCCCCGGCGTGGCGCCAACCCCCGGCCGCGTCCCATTCGCACATCGTGCGGCGGCTTCCCCTTGCCCTCGGGCGCAATTCAGGCTAGTTACCGCGCGGGTCACCGCGGCTGGTCACGTTCGCGTTCCCGCCCCCTACCCTGTTAATACCAAAGGTCCTTGATAATGACCCATAGAGACGGCTTCCCTCCTACCCGGCGGATCGCCTGCCCGATCTCTAGGGGTCATTATCAAGGACCTTTGGTATAACACCCCCCGGGAGGGAGACCATGGCACGCAAAAAGATCGCTCTCGTCGGCGCCGGCAACATCGGCGGCACGCTGGCCCATCTCGCCGGGCTCAAGGAACTGGGCGATGTCGTCCTGTTCGATGTCGTCGACGGCCTGCCCCAGGGTAAGGCGCTCGATCTCGCCCAGTCCTCGCCGGTCGAGGATTTCGACGCGCGCATCGCCGGCGCCAACCATTACCGCGCGCTCAAGGGCGCCGACGTGGTCATCGTCACCGCCGGCATCGCGCGCAAGCCGGGCATGAGCCGCGATGATCTGATCGAGATCAACACCAGGATCATCTCCACCGTCGCCGCCGGCATCAAAAGGTACTGCAGGGACGCATTCGTCATCGTCATCACCAATCCGCTGGACGCCATGGTGTGGGTGATGCGCGAGGCGAGCGGCCTGCCGCCTGACCACGTCGTCGGCATGGCCGGAATTCTGGACACGGCGCGCTTCCGCTATTTCATGGCCGAGGAACTGGGCGTATCGGTCGAGGATGTCGGCGCTTTCGTGCTCGGCGGGCATGGCGACACCATGGTGCCCCTGGCGCGCTATTCGACCGTCGCCGGTATCCCGCTACCCGAACTGGTGAAAATGGGCTGGATCACCAAGCGGCGCATCGACGAAATCGTCCAGCGCACCCGGGACGGCGGGGCGGAGATCGTCGGGCTGCTCAAGACCGGGTCGGCCTTTTACGCCCCGGCCTCGGCGGCGATCCAGATGGCGGAGTCCTATCTCAAGGACAAGAAGCGGGTCTTGCCCTGCGCCGCCTACCTCAACGGCGAGTACGGGGTGCGCGGGATTTACGTCGGTGTCCCGGTCGTCATCGGCGCCGGCGGCGTCGAGAAGATCATCGAGATCCCGCTGAATGCCGGCGAGCGCAAGAGGTTCGACAACTCGGTCAAGGCGGTGCGCGAACTCGTCGGCGCGGCGAAGAGGCTCCGCAAAAAACCCGCCAAGGGACGCAAAAGAGCCGCCGCCGGCAAAGGGCGGGCGCCGAGGGCACGGTCGAGGGCGAAGAAATAGGACTCGCGGATCGGTTTTGCGTGAATGCCGGCGGCGTTCCCGGCGCCGGTGGGGGCGCCCGCACCCGGGATTGCCGCGGCCGTTTACCCTTGCTTAAGCCTTAGGCGATGTAAATGCGGCACCGCAACCTACATGGTATCACTGGCGATCCCCATCTGGCCGGATAGTACTCTAGTGCGTTCAACAGGCATCCCATCCGCCGGACACGCGAGTAAGCGAAGATGAACATTCACGAGCACCAGGCCAAGGGCCTGCTGGCTAAATACGGGGTCGCCGTTCCCAGGGGCGCCGTCGTCTTCACGCCCGAGGAAGCCGAGGCGGCGGTGGCCGAACTCGGCGGCTCGGTCTGGGTCGTCAAGGCGCAGATTCACGCCGGCGGCAGGGGCAAGGGCGGTGGCGTCAAGCTCGTCAAATCGGCCGAGGTGGCCGTCGCCACGGCCAGGGACATGCTGGGCATGCGACTCGTCACCCATCAGACCGGCCCCGCGGGCAAGGTGGTCAATCGCGTCTATATCGAGGAAGGCTGCGACATCGCCCGTGAACTTTACCTCGGCATGCTGATCGACCGCGCCACCGCGCGCATCACCGTGATGGCTTCCACCGAAGGCGGGGTCGAGATCGAGGAGGTCGCCGCCAAGGCCCCTGAGAAGATCCTCAAAATCACCATCGACCCCGCCGTCGGCATGCAGCCGTTTCATGGCCGCAAGCTGGCCTTCGGGCTGGGCCTCGAGGGCAAGCAGGTGGGGGCGGCGGTCAAGTTCATCACCGGGCTCTATCGCGCCTTCGTCGATCTCGATGCGTCCATGGCCGAGATCAATCCGCTGGTGGTGACGGCATCGGGCGACGTGGTGGCGCTCGATGCCAAGATGAACTTCGACGATAACGCGCTGTTTCGCCATCCCGACATCGCCGAGCTTCGCGACGAGGGCGAGGAGGACCCGGCCGAGCTCGAGGCCTCCAAGCACGACCTCAACTACATCAGGCTCGACGGCAACATCGGCTGCATGGTCAACGGCGCCGGCCTCGCCATGGCGACCATGGACATCCTCAAGCTCTATGGCGGCGATCCGGCCAACTTCCTCGACGTCGGCGGCGGCGCCACCGCCGAGAGGGTGACGGAAGCGTTCAAGCTGATCCTGTCGGACCAGAACGTCGAGGGGATACTGGTGAACATTTTCGGCGGCATCATGCGTTGCGACATCATCGCCGGCGGCATCACCGAGGCGGCCCGGGAAGTCAGCCTCCACGTGCCCCTGGTGGTGCGGCTCGAGGGCACCAATGTGGAGCTCGGCAGGAAGATCCTGAGCGATTCGGGGCTTCCCATCGTCGCCGCCGATGACCTCGGTGATGCCGCCGAGAAGATCGTCAAGGCGGTCGGGGAGGCACGCTGATGTCGATCCTGGTGAACGGCGGGACCAAGGTGATCTGCCAGGGCTTCACCGGCTCCCAGGGCACCTTCCACTCCGAGCAGGCCATCGAATACGGCACCCGCATGGTCGGCGGCGTCACCCCGGGCAAGGGGGGCACGACCCATCTCGGCCTTCCGGTGTTCGACACCGTCGCCGAGGCCATCGCCGAAACCGGCGCCAACGCTTCCGCCATCTACGTGCCGCCGCCCTTTGCCGGCGACGCCATATTGGAGGCGATCGACGCCGAGGTCCCCCTGGTGGTGTGCATCACCGAGGGCATCCCCGTGCTCGACATGCTGCGCGTCAAGCGCGCGCTCGAGGGTTCGAAGACGCGTCTTGTCGGCCCCAACTGTCCCGGCGTGATCACCCCCGGCGAGTGCAAGATCGGCATCATGCCGGGCCATATCCACGCCCGCGGCAAGATCGGCATTGTTTCACGCTCCGGCACGCTTACCTATGAGGCGGTGGCCCAGACCACGGCGGCGGGACTGGGCCAGTCGAGTTGTGTCGGCATCGGCGGCGATCCCATCAACGGCACCAATTTCGTCGATTGCATGGAGTTCTTTTTCGGCGATCCGGAGACCGAGGCGGTGATCATGATCGGCGAGATCGGGGGCACCGCCGAGGAGGATGTCGCGGACTTCGTGAAATCGGCAAATAACAAAAAACCGGTGGTCGGGTTCATCGCCGGCCTCACCGCCCCGCCGGGCCGGCGCATGGGCCATGCCGGGGCCATCATTTCCGGCGGCAAGGGAGGCGCCGGCGACAAGATCGAGGCGCTCAGAAGCGCCGGGATCGTCGTTTCCGATTCACCCGCGGCGCTCGGCACCACCATGCTCGGCGTGATGCGGGACGGCGGCTAGATTTGAACCCCAGGGCTCGCGGGACGGACGAATAGTGCTCTAGGAGCGCGCAAATGGCGATAGAGATCAAACAGAACTCCTTCCTTTTCGGCGCCAACAGCGCCTTCATCGAGGAACTTTACCAGCGCTATCTCGCCGATCCCAATTCGGTCGATCCCGACTGGGCCCGCTTCTTCGCCGGTTTGAACGAGGATGCCGGCGAAGTGCTGAAGGAGTTGCGCGGCGCGAGCTGGTCGCCCAAGGGGACGCGCGTGATCACCAACGGCGAGAACGGGGTCGAGCCCTTCGCCGATGGAACGCCGCCGCCCGTGGCGGGTACGCTTGCCGGCGCCGGTAACGAGGAGATTCGCGCCGCCACCCTCGATTCGCTCCGCGCCCTGATGCTGATCCGCGCCTACCGGGTGCGCGGCCATTTGCTCGCCGATCTCGACCCGCTCGGGCTCGAGGAGCGCCCGCCCCATCCCGAGTTGGAGCCGGCGACCTATGGCTTCACCGAGGCCGACTACGACCGCGAGATCTTCATCAATTACGTCCTCGGGCTGGAAACGGCGACGCTGAGACAGATCCTCAAGGTGGTGAAACAGACCTATTGCGCCAAGGTCGGGGTCGAATTCATGCATATCCAGGAACCCGACGAGAAGGCCTGGATCCAGGAGCGGGTGGAAAGCACCCGCAACGCGCCCGAATTCAGCAGCGACGAAAAGAAGATGATCTACAGGGACCTCGTTGAAGCCGAGGGCTTCGAGCAGTTCCTGCAGGTCAAGCATACCGGCACCAAGCGGTTCGGCCTCGACGGGGCCGAGACCACCATCACCGCGCTCGAGGAGATCATCCATAGCGCGCGCCGGCTCGGCGCCGAGGAGATCGTGCTCGGCATGCCGCACCGCGGCCGGTTGAACGTGCTCGCCAACATCATGCACAAGCCCTATGCCGCCATTTTTTCCGAGTTCCAGGGGAACCCGGCGAACCCCGAGGACGTCCAGGGTTCGGGCGACGTCAAATACCATCTCGGCACCTCGGCCGACCGCGAGTTCGAGGGCGCGACGCTTCACCTCTCTCTCAACCCCAATCCATCGCACCTCGAGGCGGTCAACCCGGTGGTCGTCGGCAAGGTCCGGGCCAAGCAGGCCCAGCGCGACGATTCCGAGCGCATCAAGGTTCTCGCCATCCTGATGCATGGCGACGCCGCCTTCGCCGGCCAGGGGCTGGTGGCGGAGACCTTCGATTTCTCGGGCCTGCGCGGTTATCGCACCGGCGGCACCGTGCACCTGATCGTCAACAACCAGATCGGCTTCACCACCTCGCCCAACTATTCGCGCTCCTCGCCCTATCCCTCGGATGTCGCCAAGATGGTCCAGGCGCCGATCTTCCACGTCAACGGCGACGACCCGGAGGCGGTGGTCCACGTCGCCCGCACCGCCATCGAATACCGGCAGCTTTTCCGCAAGGATGTCGTCATCGACATGTTCTGCTACCGCCGCTTCGGCCATAACGAGGGCGACGAGCCGTCCTTCACCCAGCCCCTGATGTACCGCAAGATCAAGGACCACCCGACGACGCGCGAAATCTACGCCCGGAGACTCGCCGCCGAAGGGGTGCTCGGCGAGGACGAGGCGGAAGAGATCCGCAATGATTTCCGCCGCCGCCTCGAACAGGAGTTCGAAGCTTCCAAGTCCTACAAGCCCAACAAGGCCGACTGGCTCGAGGGCGCGTGGACCGGCTTCGAGGTCGCCTCGGGCGATGTCCGGCGCGGCGAAACCGTGGTCGATGAAGAGGTGCTCATCGAGATCGGGAGGGTTCTGTCGCAGCGGCCCGAGAACCTGAACATCCACTCCCGTATCGGGCGTTTGTTGGACGCCAAGCGCCGGATGTTCGAGACCGGCGAGGGCTTCGACTGGGCGACGGCCGAGGCGCTGGCCTTCGGGACGCTGCTGGTGGAGGGCACCCGGGTGCGCTTCAGCGGCCAGGATTCGGCCCGCGGCACTTTTTCACAACGCCATGCCGTGCTCGTCGACCAGGAGACGGAGGAGCGCTTCGTCCCGCTCAATCACCTGCGCCGGGACCAGGCGCCCTTCGATATCATCGACAGTCCCCTGTCCGAGGCCTCCGTGCTCGGCTTCGAATACGGCTATTCCACCGCCGAACCCAACGTGTTGGTGTTGTGGGAGGCGCAGTTCGGCGATTTCGCCAATGGCGCCCAGGTCATCATCGACCAGTTCATCGCCTCGGGCGAGTCCAAGTGGCTGCGCATGAGCGGGCTGGTGATGCTTCTGCCCCACGGCTTCGAGGGACAGGGGCCGGAGCACTCCTCGGGCCGGGTCGAGCGTTACCTGCAGCTCTGCGGCGAGGACAACATGCAGGTGGTCAATTGCACGACGCCGGCCAACTATTTCCATGTCCTGCGCCGTCAGATGCGCCGCAAGTTCCGCAAGCCTCTCATCGTCATGACGCCGAAGTCGCTGTTGCGACACAAGCTCTGCGTCTCGAAGCTCTCCGAGATGGGGTCGGGATCGTCGTTTCACCGCGCCCTGTGGGACGACGCCCAACTCAGCGGCGAGCTTTGTTCCGACATCGGCATAAAACGGGTGGTGCTGTGCACCGGCAAGGTCTACTACGACCTTTTCCAGGGCCGCGCCGAGGCCGGTGTGAACGACATCTACTTCTTGAGGCTCGAGCAGCTTTATCCGTTCCCCCGCAAGGCCCTCATGGAGGAGCTCGGCCGGTTCCCCCAGGCCGAAATGGTGTGGTGCCAGGAAGAACCGAAAAACATGGGGGCCTGGAGCTTCGTCGAACCCAGGATCGAAGAGGTGCTTGGCGAGATCGGCGCCGAGCACGGGCGGGCGCGATATGTCGGCCGCGCCGAAGCGGCGTCGCCGGCGACCGGACTTTTGAGGGACCATAACCGCGAACAGGCCGAGATCATCGAAGCCGCGCTCAAGTTGGCGTGACGCAAGAGCACCACCTGGCCCTAGAGCCTTTGAAGGATATGTGAAGCCAAGATGACTGTGGAAATTGTCGTTCCCGCGCTGGGCGAATCGATCACCGAAGCGACCGTGGCCAAATGGCTGAAGGCGGAGGGGGATGCCGTCGAAGTCGATGAACCCCTGGTCGAGCTCGAAACCGACAAGGTTTCGGTGGAAATCAACGCCCAGACCGCGGGGGTGTTGAGCGAGATCGTCGCCAAGGACGGCGCCGAGGTCGAGATCGGCGCCGTTCTCGGGCGCATCTCGGAGGGCGACGGCGCGGCCCAGGCGAAGCCGCAAGCCGCCGCCGAGGACCCACCGCCCGTCGGGCCCGCCGCTGAACCCGCCGGTTCTCCCGCCGAGGCCGCGCCGGCGCCTGAGCCGGACCCACCCGCTCCCGTGGCCGAAGCCGCGCCTCGACCCGCCGAGGCGCCACCGCCGGGCGATACCGCCCTGGCGCTTTCGCCGGCGGTGCGCAAGCTCATCGACGATAACCGCCTCGATCCTTCGACCATCCCGGCGACCGGCAAGGCCGGCCGGCTGACCAAGGGCGACGTGCTGGCTTTCCTTGAATCCGGCCTCGAATCCGGCCGCGAATCCGGCGGTGCGGTCGCCCGGCCGGTTGACGGCGAGGCTCCAGCTACCGCGCCGGCGCCTCCGACGCCGGCCCCAAGCGCCGCCCCCCCCGCCGCCGGTGGCCCCCGGGCGCGCGAGGAGCGGGTCAAGATGTCGCGCCTGCGCCGGCGCATCGCCGAACGGCTCAAGGAGGCCCAGAACACCGCCGCCATGCTCACCACCTTCAACGAGGTGGACATGTCGGCGGTGATCGCCGCGCGCAAAGATCACCGCGATAGCTTCGAGAAGAAGCACGGGGTCAGGCTCGGCTTCATGTCGTTCTTCGTCAAGGCCTGCATCGTCGCGCTGAGAGAGATTCCCGAGGTCAACGCCGAGATCGACGGCGCCGACATCGTCTACAAGAATCATTACGACATCGGCGTCGCCGTCGGCACCGAACAGGGGCTGGTGGTGCCGGTCATCCGGGACGCCGACGCCATGAGCTTCGCCGAGATCGAGCAGACCATCGCCCGGCTCGGGGCCAAGGCCAAGGACGGGCAGCTCACCATGGATGACCTCACCGGCGGCACCTTCACCATCTCCAACGGCGGTGTTTATGGCTCTTTGCTCTCGACCCCGATCCTCAACCCGCCCCAGTCGGGCATATTAGGGATGCACAAGATCCAGCCCCGCCCCGTGGTGGTGGGGGACAGTATCGAAATCCGCCCGCAGATGTATCTGGCGCTCAGTTACGATCACCGCCTCGTCGACGGGCGCGGGGCGGTCACCTTCCTGGTGCGCGTCAAGGAGTGCATCGAGGAGCCGCAACGCATCCTGCTGGACATCTGACCGGGGCGGATGGCGTCGGGCGCCCCCCTAATCTCCCTGGCGGCCTGAGCCTTCCGACGGAGACCGACCATGAGTGACAAGAGCTTCGATCTCATCGTCATCGGCGCCGGGCCCGGCGGCTATGTCGCCGCCATCCGCGCCGCCCAGTTGGGGTTGAACGTCGCCTGCGTCGAAAAGCGCGGCTCCCTTGGCGGTACCTGTCTCAACGTCGGCTGCATACCGTCGAAGGCGCTGCTCCATTCGTCCGAGCTCTACGACAAGGCGCGCCACGGGCTTGGCGATCACGGTGTCAAGGTGGAGAAGACCACACTCGACCTCGACGCCATGATGGCCCAGAAGACAAAAGTCGTCGGCGACCTCACCGAGGGGATCGAGTTCCTGTTCAAGAAGAACAGGGTCACCTACCTGCGAGGCGCCGCCGGGATCGCCAAGGCCGGCGAGGTGACCGTCACCGCCGAGGGCGCCGGTGGCGATGGCGCCGGTAAGGGCGGGACGGAAACCTATAAGGCCGCCAACATCCTGATCGCCACCGGCTCGGAGACGGTGGCGCTGCCGGGGATAGAGGTCGACGAACAAGCGATCGTGTCGTCCACCGGCGCCCTGTCGCTGGCCGAGGTGCCCGGCCACCTGGTGGTCATCGGCGGCGGCTATATCGGGCTCGAGCTGGGCTCGGTGTGGGCGCGCCTCGGGTCCAAGGTCACCGTCGTCGAGTTCCTCGATACCATCCTTGCCACCATGGACGGCGAGCTTGCCAGGCACATGGGGCGCATCCTCGCCAAGCAGGGCATGGAGTTCAGGCTCTCGACCAAGGTCACGGCGGCGAACAGGACCGCCGACGGGGTATCGCTCGCGCTCGAGCCCGCCGAGGGCGGCGCGGCCGAGACCCTCGCCTGCGACATCGTCCTCGTCGCCGTCGGCAGGCGGCCTGTCACCGAGGGCCTCGGCCTCGAGGAGGCGGGGGTCGCGCTCGACAACGCCGGCCGGGTCACGGTCGATTCCCGTTATCTGACCAACGTCGACGGGATTTACGCCATCGGCGATGTCATCGCCGGGCCGATGCTGGCGCACAAGGCGGAAGACGAGGGCGTCGTGGTGGCCGAGATCATCGCCGGCCAGTCGGGTCACGTGAACTACGCCGCCATCCCGGGCGTGGTCTACACCTGGCCCGAGGCCGCTTCCGTCGGCAAGACCGAGGAAGAGCTCAAGGCCGACGGCGTCGATTATAAAATCGGCAAGTTTCCCTTCACCGCCAACAGCCGGGGACGGGTCAACGCCGAGACCGACGGTTTCGTCAAGATCCTCGCCGACGCCGGCGACGACAGGATCCTGGGTGCCCACATCATCGGCGCCCATGCCGGCAACATGATCGCCGAATTGGTGCTGGCGATGGAGTTCGGCGCCTCGGCCGAGGACGTCGCGCGCACCACCCACGCCCATCCGACCGTCAGCGAAGCGGTCAAGGAGGCGGCCCTCGCCGTCGCCGGCCGCCCCATCCATATTTAGTTTCCATCTGGCCGGACAGTGCCGTGGGTCCGCCAGAGCCGTTTAGAGCCGCGTGCGCCGCTCTCGCGCGCCTCGGCCGGTCACCGCTCGTCGGCGCTTCTATCGGCCATCGCCCTGGGATGGGCCCGGGGATGGGACCGCCGGTAGACCTCCATGAGCTTGGCGTCATCGACCGCGGTGTAGCGCTGGGTGGTCGAGAGCGAGGCGTGTCCCAGGAGCTCCTGGATGGTGCGGAGATCGCCGCCATTGGCCAAGAGGTGGGTGGCGAAGCTGTGGCGCAGCGCGTGCGGCGTCGCCGTCTCCGGCAGCCCCAACAGGGGGCGCAGCGTGCGCAGCCGTTGCTGCACGACGCCGGCGGAAAGCCGCTTGCCGCGCACGCCGACGAACAGCGGACCGTCGGGCCTGAGATGATGGGGGCAGGCGGCGATATAAGATGCGATGCCCTCGCGCACGACGTTGAGCACCGGCACCATGCGTTGCTTGTTGCCCTTGCCGGTGACCACCATGGAGTCACTCTCGGGCGCCTGGCGGCGGTCCAACGCCAGCGCTTCGCCGATGCGCAAGCCGCAACCGTAAAGCAGCGTGAAAAGCGCCGCGTCGCGCTTGGCGACCCATGGCCCGCCGCCGAGCTCGCCGGTGCCTTCAAGGACCTCGCGCGCTTCCGCCGGCGACAGCGGCTTGGGCACCGATCTCGGCACCTTCGGCGTGCGCACGCCCTCTAACGCCGGGTTGTGAACGAGATCGAGGCGTTCCAACCGGCGAAAGAAGCCACGAAGGGTGGACAACGCCCGCGCCGTCGAGGTGCGCGCGGCCCCCGCCGTCGCCCGGCGCGCCAGATAGCTGCGGAAATCGGCGGGCCGCAAGGCGGCGAGATCGGCCAAGCCCGGCGGGCCGCCGAGATGTTCTGAAAGGAAGATCAGGAATTGGTCGAGATCGCGCCCATAGGCGGCAAGGGTGTGAGGCGAGGCCCGCTTCTCGTCCGCCAGCCAGTTCCGCCAGTCGGTGATGGCGGCGCTAAGCCCCGGGTCGAGATCGGGAGTCATCCTCCCTTGAAAGTGAGTCCCAACCATGTCCGGATGCAATGCTCGAGCGTGCGGCCGAGGAAACCCAGCAGCTCGGTGCCCTGGTAGGGATCGAACCGTCCTTCATAGCGCGAGCCAAGCGCCAACATGCCGGTCGGCACGTCGGGGCTCGGCCGCAGGCGCAGGAGTGCCTCGGACTGCACGAGGGCGGCCCCGGCGCCGTAAATCTCGGGCAATTCCGGGTGCTTGCGGCTGAGCACGATGTTGCGTCCGGCGCCGAGTTGACGGTCGACCTCTCCCGGCTCGATCATGTATATGCCGGACACCGTTTTTACCGGCGCCTCGTCGGAGGATTCGACGCAGAGCACGACCACGTCGACGTCCATGTGCACGGCGAGATCGGTGGTCACCGCCTCGATCAGGTTCTCGAACGAGCGCGCCTCGAGCAGCGCCAGGGCGGCGGCATGTACCCGCATCTGGCTGGTCATGTTGGCGCGGCTGGTGGCCAGCAGGTCGGCTTGCCGCTTCTTGAGTCGCGTGGTCTCGCGGCGAAGCTTCTCGATCATGAAGGACTGGAGATCGACCACGCCTTCGCCGCGCCGGTCCTCGGACGCAAGGAGATGGTCGAGCAATTCCGAATGCTCGGTCAGGAAATCGGGATGACGCCTGAGATAGGCGACGACCTGATCCTGGCGCAAGCCCTTCTCGCCGGCCGCGGCCGCGTCTTTCGGTTTTTGCGTCACGCGGTGCCCGCCGGTCCGGGAAGGATGGCATTGATTTCGCCGCTGGTCGCCATGTCGATCAGGTATCCCATGTCGCTCGGTGCAGGCTGTGACACGTCAGGGGTCGAAATGTCAAGGACGGCACCAGGCATCGGTGGGCTTTTATTGGCTCCGGCCGGGCTCTCCGGCTAGAGTGTCGCCCATGCCCTCGCGTCACGCCGGTTCGGACCACGCGGCGATCACCGATCGCGTCAAGGTCCTGCTGCCCCTGCCCTTGACCGGCGCCTTCGACTATATCGCCGGCGCCGGCCGGCCTCTCGGCGCCGGCGATTTCGTCCGCGTTCCCCTCGGCCGGCGCCAGTTGGTCGGCGTCGTCTGGGACCCGCCGGAAGACGGCGGCGGCAGCGCCGGCGAAGGAGACGCCGGGGCGAAGGGCGCCGAAACCTATGCCCTCAAGACCGTCACCGGCCTCATCGAGGCGCCGCCTTTGCTTGACCTTCAGCGCCGCTTCATCCGTTGGGTCGCGGCCTATACCCTGACGCCGCCAGGGGCGGTGCTGCGCATGGTGATGAGCGTGCCCGACGCGCTCGAGCCCCCGAAACCGGTCACCGCCTTCGCCCGCGAGCCGGGCTGGGACGCGCCCGGGGGTTTCAGGATGACGCCGGCGCGAAAGCGCGTCCTCGCGGTGCTGGCCGACGGGCCGCCCAGGCCCATGGACGAGATCGTCCGCGAGGCCGGCGCGGGGTCTTCCGTGGTCCGCGGTCTCCAGCGCGCCGGCGCGCTCAGGCCCGTTCATCTGCCGCCACCGCCGCCCTTCGCGGCACCCGACTGGCGGCGCGCCGGGCCGAAGCTGTCACCGTCCCAGGCCGAGGCCGCGGCGGGGCTGAGGGCGGCGGTGGAGAAAGCTTCCGGTGACGGCGTTGACGAAGGGGCGAAAGACGGGTTCAGCGTCTCCCTGCTCGATGGCGTCACCGGATCGGGCAAGACGGAAGTCTATTTCGAGGCCATCGCCAAGGCCCTGGAGATGGGGCAAAACGTCCTCGTGCTGCTGCCCGAGATCGCGCTCTCGGCCCAGTGGTTGGACCGTTTCGAATCCCGCTTCGGCGCTCCGCCGGCCCAGTGGCACTCCGAGCTTGGCGCCAAGGCGCGGCGGACGACCTGGCGGGCGGTGGCGGAAGGCAAGGTCGAGGTGGTGGTCGGCGCGCGCTCGGCCCTGTTCCTGCCGTTCCCGGACCTTGGCCTCATCGTCGTCGATGAGGAGCACGACCCGTCCTTCAAGCAAGAAGACGGGGTGCTCTATAACGCCCGCGACATGGCCGTGGTGCGCGCATCCCTTGGCGCCATCCCCATCGTCCTGGTGTCGGCGACGCCGTCGCTCGAGACGGTGACGAACGCCAAGGGCGGGCGCTACGCGCATCTTCATCTTCCCGACCGGCACGGCGGCGCCATCATGCCCGAGGTCAGCCTCATCGATATGCGCGCCGAGGGGCCGGCGTCCGGTTCCTGGCTGTCGCCGACCTTGAAGGAGGCGCTGGCGGGGACCCTGGCGGCGGGCGAACAGGCGATGCTGTTCCTCAACCGCCGGGGCTATGCCCCCTTGACGCTTTGCCGGACCTGCGGGCACCGCCTCGAATGTCCCGATTGTTCCGCCTGGCTGGTGGAGCACCGCGGCATCGGGCGGCTCGCCTGCCATCACTGCGGCCACTCGGTGGTGCTGCCCCGGTGCTGCCCGTCCTGCGAGGATGAAGGCGCCTGGGCCGCCTGCGGCCCAGGGGTCGAGCGCCTGGCGGAGGAGGCGCAGGCGTTGTTCCCCGGCGCCCGCCAGGCGATCATGGCAAGCGATACCCTGACCGGACCCGAGGCCGCCGCCAGGCTGGTGCGCAAGGTCGAAGGGCACGAGATCGACCTTCTCATCGGCACCCAGGTGATGGCCAAGGGCCACCATTTCCCGCTTCTCACCCTGGTCGGTGTCATCGACGCCGATCTCGGTCTCGCCGGCGGCGATCTCAGGGCGTCGGAACGCACTTATCAGTTGCTGGCCCAGGTCGCCGGGCGCGCCGGGCGGGCGGAGCGGCCCGGGCGTGTCCTGTTGCAGACCTATGAGCCGGACCACCCGGTCATGCGGGCGCTGGTCTCGGGAGGCCGGGACGACTTCCTCGACGCCGAGGCCGAGGCGAGGCGCGCCAGCGCCATGCCGCCGTTCGGGAGGCTGGCGGCGGTCATCCTTTCCGCGCGCGACGAAGCGGAAGTCGACCGGGTGGCGAGGGAACTGAGCCGTCGGGCGCCGGGCGGCCCCGAGATCACGGTGCTCGGCCCGGCGCCGGCGCCACTGGCGCTGCTTCGCGGGCGCCACCGGCGGCGCTTCCTCATCAAGGCGGCCAAGGGTTTCAACATACAAGGCGCATTGCGCGCCTGGCTCGACGCCGCGACGCCGCCGAAATCGGTGCGCATCCAGGTCGACATCGACCCCTACAGCTTCATGTGATCACCGGGTTTACGGCGTCGGGAGGGGGGCGCGCGGGCCGCTTCCGGGGGCCTGGAAGGGCGGGGGCTGGTTGGTTGCAACACCCCGGTGAGTGTGTTAGGTAAGCACGCCCTCCGGGCGGATATGGCGTCCGGAGGGGCGCGTTCGTTCGCTTGAGACATCACCGTTTTGACGAATCTCATTTAGCAATTCGGGAGCTTATCTCGGTGCCATCGGAGACGACAGGCGCGACCGGGCTTGCCGGGCGCTACGCCGCCGCCTTGTTCGAATTGGCGGAGGAGGGCAAGCAGTTGGATGCGGTCGCCAAGGACCTTGCGGTCCTGCGCGCGATGATGGATAGCAGCGACGATCTCAGGCGCACGATCCTCTCCCCGGTGATCTCGCGCGAGGACCACGCCAGGGTGATGACGATGCTGGCCGGCAAGGCGGGCATGGGCGAACTGACCAGCAATTTCCTGGGCTTCGTCGCCATGAACCGCCGCCTGTTCGCGCTCGGGCGCATGATCGCCGCCTATCTTTCCCTGCTGGCGCGAAGCCGCGGCGAAATGACGGCGGAAGTGATTTCGGCTTCCGAACTCAGCGACAAACATCTCGACGAGATCGCCGCCGCCGTCAAACAGGCGCTCGGCAGCAAGGTCGCGATCGAATCCCGGGTGGACACTTCGCTTCTCGGCGGCCTGATCGTCAAGGTCGGGTCGAAGATGTTCGACTCCTCGCTCCGTACCAAGTTGGCGAAATTGCAGTTTGCCATGAAGGGGGTTGGTTGATGGATATCCGCCCGGCGGAGATTTCCGCCATTCTCAAACAACAGATCGCCAATTTCGGCACCGAGGCCGAGGTCGCCGAGGTCGGACAGGTGCTTTCGGTCGGCGACGGCATCGCCCGGGTTTACGGCCTCGACTCGGTCCAGGCCGGCGAGATGGTCGAGTTCCCCGGCGGCATCAAGGGCATGACACTCAACCTCGAGACCGACAATGTCGGCGTCGTCATCTTCGGCGATGACCGCACGATCAAGGAAGGCGACACGGTCAAGCGCACCGGCGAGATCGTCGACGTGCCCATCGGCAAGGCGCTGCTGGGTAGGGTGGTCGATGCGCTCGGCAATCCGATCGATGACAAGGGGCCGATCGAGGCGGACGAACGCCGCCGCATCGAGGTCAAGGCGCCGGGCATCATCTCCCGCCGCTCGGTGCATGAGCCGGTGCAGACGGGTCTCAAATCCATCGACAGCCTGATCCCCATCGGCCGCGGTCAGCGCGAGCTGATCATCGGCGACCGCCAGACCGGCAAGACGGCGCTGGCGATCGACACCATCATCAACCAGAAGGAAATCAACGCCGGCGATGACGAGAAGCTGAAGCTTTATTGCATCTACGTCGCCATCGGCCAGAAACGCTCGACCGTGGCGCGGATCGTCAGGACCCTGGAGGAGTACGGCGCCATGGACTATACCATCGTCGTCGCCGCCACCGCGTCCGAGCCCGCGCCGTTGCAGTTCCTGGCGCCCTATTCCGGCTGCACCATGGGCGAATATTTCCGCGACAACGGCATGCACGCCCTCATCATCTACGACGATCTATCGAAGCACGCGGTGTCCTATCGCCAGATGTCGCTGCTGCTGCGCCGCCCGCCGGGACGCGAGGCCTATCCGGGCGACGTGTTCTACCTGCATTCGCGCCTGCTCGAGCGCGCCGCCAAGATGAGCGATGACTACGGCGGCGGATCGCTGACCGCCCTTCCGGTGATCGAGACCCAGGCCGGCGACGTTTCCGCCTACATTCCAACCAACGTCATCTCGATCACCGACGGCCAGATCTTCCTCGAGACCGAGCTGTTCTACAAAGGCGTCCGCCCGGCGGTCAATGTCGGCATTTCCGTCAGCCGCGTCGGCTCCGCCGCCCAGATCAAGGCCATGAAGCAGGTCGCGGGCACCATCAAGCTCGAGCTCGCCCAGTACCGCGAGATGGAGGCCTTCGCCCAGTTCAGCTCCGATCTCGACGCCTCGACCCAGCGCCTGCTGGCCCGCGGCGCCCGTCTGACCGAGCTTCTCAAGCAGCCGCAATACGCGCCGGTGCCGGTGGAGGAACAGGTGGTGGTGCTCTTCGCCGGCGTGCGCGGTCATCTCGACGCCATCGAGGTGGCCGACGTCGGCCGGTTCGAGGAAGGCCTGCTTAGCGAGATTCGCGACAAGGGGGCGGAGATCCTCGGCGCCATTCGCGAGGAAAGCGAACTGTCGGAAGAGACCGAGGAAAAGCTCAAGAAATTCATCGAGGACTACGCCAGGAGCTTCACTTGAACCCGGCACCTGAACCAGGATCCGCTCCCGGATCGTAGCGTTGACACGGAATGGCCAATCTCAAGGACCTCAGGACCCGCATCAACAGCGTGAAGTCGACCCAGAAGATCACCGCCGCGATGAAGATGGTGGCGGCGTCCAAGCTCCGGCGCGCCCAGGAACAGTGCGAGGCCGCAAGGCCCTACGCCGAGCGCATGGAACGCATGCTGTCATCCCTCGCCGCCGGCATTCCCGAGGGGCAGGAGGCGCCGAAACTGCTGGCCGGCACCGGTCGGGACGAGGTGCATCTGGTGGCGGTGACGACATCGGATCGCGGCCTTTGCGGCAGCTTCAACACCCAGATCGTGCGCGGCGCGCGGGAGCTGATCCGTGGCTTGCGCAAGGACGGCAAGACCGTCAAGATTCTCTGCATCGGCCGCAAGGGCCGGGACCAGTTGAAGACCGAGTTCGGTAGTCTGATCATCGATACCATCGAGGATCTCTCCCGCCCAAGGCCGAGTTACGGCGAGGGCCTCGGCATCGCCGAACGGTTCGCCGCCATGGCCGGGGATGAGGATTTCGACGTCTGCACCATCATCTATAACCGCTTCAAGTCGGCCATTTCCCAGGAACTGACGGTGCAGCAACTCATTCCTTTCCCGGTACTCCAAGCGGGTGCGGAACCCGGGCGCGAGGAAGATACCGGCCCTTCGGCGATCTACGAGTTCGAGCCCGATGAAGAGGGCATCCTCGACGAGTTGTTGCCGAGGAACCTCGCGGTGCAGGTTTTCCGGGCGTTGCTGGAAAGCTTCGCCAGCGAGCAGGGCGCGCGCATGGCGGCGATGGACAGCGCCACGCGCAACGCCGGTGAGATGATCGACAAGCTGACGCTCAACTACAACCGGACGCGTCAGGCCAAAATTACCACCGAGATGATCGAGATCGTCTCCGGCGCCGAGGCGCTGTGAGGTGCGCTTTCGATCGAACGACGGGATCAATAGTGTGATGAGAATGCGCCATGGCTAAGAACGCTAGCGGCAGGATTTCCCAAGTGATCAGCGCCGTCGTCGACGTGTGGTTCGAGGGCGATCTGCCTCCCATCCTGAATGCGCTCGAGTGCGACAACAACGGCAAGCGGCTGGTGCTCGAGGTCGCCCAACATCTCGGCGAATCGACGGTGCGCACCATCGCCATGGATTCGACCGAAGGCCTGGTGCGCGGCCTTGAGGTAGTGGATACCGGCGGGCCGATCATGGTGCCGGTCGGCCCCGAGACGCTGGGGCGGATCATCAACGTCATCGGCGAGCCCATCGACGAGCGCGGCCCGCTGGAGACGGAGAAGCGGTTTCCCATCCACCGTCCGGCGCCAGGGTTCGCCGAGCAGTCGACGGAATCGGAGATCCTGGTGACGGGGATCAAGGTCATCGACCTGTTGGCGCCTTACGCCAAGGGCGGCAAGATCGGCCTGTTCGGCGGCGCCGGCGTCGGCAAGACGGTGATCATCATGGAGTTGATCAACAACATCGCCAAGGCCCACGGGGGATTTTCGGTGTTCGCCGGCGTCGGCGAGCGCACCCGCGAGGGCAACGATCTCTATCACGAGATGATCGATTCGGGCGTCATCAGCCTCGACGGCGGCGAATCGAAGGCCGCCCTGGTTTATGGCCAGATGAACGAGCCGCCCGGCGCCCGCGCCCGGGTCGGGCTCGCCGGGCTCTGCCTCGCCGAGTATTTCCGCGACGAGGAAGGCCAGGACGTGCTCCTGTTCATCGACAACATCTTCCGTTTCACCCAGGCGGGCTCGGAGGTCTCGGCCCTTCTCGGCCGCATTCCTTCGGCCGTCGGCTACCAGCCGACCCTCGCCACCGACATGGGCAATCTGCAGGAGCGTATCACCACCACCAAGAAAGGCTCGATCACCTCGGTTCAGGCGATCTACGTGCCGGCCGATGATCTGACCGACCCGGCGCCGGCGACGTCGTTTGCCCATCTTGACGCGACCACGGTGCTGTCGCGCCAGATCGCCGAGCTCGGCATCTACCCGGCGGTCGACCCCTTGGATTCGACCTCGCGCATGCTCGATCACCGCATCATCGGCGAGGAGCATTATCAGGTCGCCCGCGACGTCCAGAAGGTGCTTCAGACCTACAAGTCGCTGCAGGACATCATCGCCATCCTCGGCATGGACGAGCTTTCCGAGGAGGACAAGCTGACCGTCGCCCGGGCGCGCAAGATCCAGCGCTTCCTTTCCCAGCCCTTCTTCGTCGCCGAGGTGTTCACCGGCACGCCCGGCGTCCTCGTCAACCTCGCCGACACCATCGCCGGCTTCAAGGGGATCGTCGCCGGTGAGTATGACGATCTGCCCGAGGCGGCGTTCTACATGGTCGGCACCATCGACAAGGTGGTGGATAAGGCGAAGCGCATGGCGGCCGAGGCCGCTTGAGGAACCGGTGAATGCCCGACAAGGTCGAATTCGAGCTGGTCGCGCCCGAGGCGCTGGTCTTTTCGGCCGCCGCCGACATGGTGGTGGTGCCCGGCGCGGAAGGGGATTTCGGCGTATTGGCGGGCCATGCCCCGCTGATCACCTTGGTGCGACCCGGCGTCATCGATGTCCATGACGAGGGCGGCGTCACGATGCGCATCTTCGTCGCCGGCGGCTTCGCCGAGGTGACGCAAGCGCGCTTGACGGTGCTGGCGGAGGAAGCGGCGCCGGTGGACGCACTCGATCGTGGCGCCATCGAAGCGCGTCTTGACCGCGCCGAGAAAGAAGCCGGCGCGGCCGAGACCGAGAAGGAAAAGGCGGCGGCCGAAAAGGAGATCGGCGTGGCCCGCGCCATGCTCGGGGCCATCGAATAGGGCGAGGGGCCGGCCATGCCCTCCGGGTCGACCGCCCCTCGGGTTCCCCATCGCCGTCCGGTCGATTGATATCAAGGACCTTTGGTATTAACACTTGATCGGGCCGCGTCTTCCATAGATATAATTTGGCTAGCCGAACCCACCGCCCCCGCGGGGAGCCCGCCCTGATGAAGCATTGGACGCCAGAGGATATCCCCTGGGATTCGTTCGATCCCTCGCGGGTCAACGGCGATATCCTCAAGATCGTGAAGGCGGCCAGCCTGGTCGAAGGGAACGGGCGGGATTACGCGCGTTATCTTTGCAATGTCTTCGACGATGATCCGGAATTCCAGGAAGCGGTGCGCGCCTGGGCCGAAGAGGAGGTCCAGCATGGCGACGTTCTGGGGCGCTGGGCCGAGCTTGCGGATGCCGAATTCGATTTCAGCGCTTGTCTCAAGCGCTTCACCGACGGCTTCAAGCTGCCCTTGGAGGCCACGAGTTCGGTCCGTGGCTCCCGCGCCGGCGAATTGGTCGCCAGGTGTATCGTCGAGGTCGGAACCAGCGCCCATTATTCGGCGCTGGCGGGCGCCACCGACGAGCCGGTGCTCAAGGAGATCTGCAAGCGCATCGCGGCGGATGAGTTGCGTCACTACAAGTTGTTCTACACCCACCTCAGGCGCTATCTCGACCGCGAAGGATTGGGCGTGCTCGGGAGGCTCAGGGTGGCGCTCGGGCGCATCACCGAATCGGAAGACGACGAGCTGGCCTACGCCTATTACGCCGCCAATGGCGGCGGCGAACCCTATGACCGCAAGCGCAACATCCGCGCCTACGTTCACAAGGCGTACCCTTACTACCGTCCCGATGTCATCCGGCGCTCCGTCGCCATGACCCTGAAAGCCACGGGGCTGAAGCCCAACGGCCGGCTCAGCCGCATCCTCGCCGGCCTCGCGTGGCGTTTCATGGCCCATCGTCAGCGCCGCCTCGCCCAAACGTCGGGTTGACCCGGTACTTTCCGTTTCGCCCCCGCGACCAAGGGTGACTTTTCGGAAAGCTGGCCGGAAAGCCGGGCGCCGGGTCAGGCGGGGGGTGCCGCCCCGTCCTTGAAGGCGCGGACGATGGGGCCGAACTCGGCGACGAGATCTTCATAGAGCCGGCGTTTGAACGGCACGATCAGATCGGCAATGGTTTCCAACTCGACCCACTTCCAGTCGAGAAATTCAGGGTTCTCGGTGGCGATATTGATGTCGTCGTCGGTGCCGGTGAAGCGGACCACGAACCACTTCTGGTTCTGGCCGCGAAACCGGCCGCCCCATAGCCGGGGCAGCAGTTCTTCGGGCAGATCGTAGCTCAGCCAACGTTCGCTTTCGGCGATGATCTCCACCTTGTCGGTGCCGACCTCTTCGCGGAATTCCCGTATGGCGGCTTGCTCCGGGGTCTCGCCCTCGTCGATCCCGCCCTGGGGCATCTGCCAGGCCTCGGACGGCATGTCGATACGCCGGGCGACGAAGACCAGTCCCTCGGGCGATAGCACCATCATCCCGACACCGGGACGATAAGGCAGGTCCGAAAAATCCTTCATCGTCAACGATCCGCCGTCGTCATCAGTCGGGCTGCTTGTTGGCGAGGGCGGAGACCGGCACCAGGACCAAGCCCTTTTTCTCGAATCCCCGGAGCCACCGCCCGACCCGCTCGAAGGTGACGGGATAGGGAGTGCCGACGCCAAGCGCATGGCCGCTCGTCCGGGCGATGCGCTCGATCTCGGACAGCCTTTGGTCGATCGCCTCCCGCGACGCCTTGACGTCGATAAAACGGTTGTTGATCGCCCTCGCCAGGCCGATCCTGGTCGCCATCCGGGCGGCGACGCTACGGAGCGAGGCGCCCGAATCGACGAACATCAGGCCGCGTCTCTTCAACTCCCCGAGGACCGGATCGAGGTGGCGGCTCGAGGTCGTGAACCGCGCGCCCATGTCGTTGATGACACCGACATATCCGGAAGTCCGGCTCAACACCCAACGCAGACGTTTGAGATTCTCCGCCGGCGCCAGCGAGGTCAGGAGCGTGTGGGGACCGGGGTCGTCGGCGGGAAAATTGTCCGGTTCCATCGGCAGGGTCAATAGCACCTCGTGGCCCGCCGCCCGGGCCAGGGGAATCCACCGGTCAAGCGTCTTGGCGTAGGGCGCGAACGCCAGGGTCACGGCGCCGGGAAGACGCTGGATGGCGGCCTGGGTCGAAGCCTCCGAAAGCCCGAGTCCGACGATCACCAGGGCGATGCGGGGCCGTCTGTCACTCTCATCGAAGCGGCGCGCATAGACCAGCCACGGTTTGCGCCCGTCATCGCCGATAACGGGCAGCAGTCCTAGCCCGCTTTTCTCGGTAAGGCCGGGATCCGGCGCCGGCTTGAGCGCCGAACGCCTGGTGATGATGTCGCTCAACGTCTTCGGCGGTCCGGACACGGGCGAAGACGTCTTGGGGGCAATGGTGGAGGGGCGGAGCCGGACGACCGTTTCACCGACGGCCGTTTCACCGACGGCCGTTTTACCCCGGGAGGCCTTGGACGCGTCCTTCTTGGCCGGCTCGGGCGTTTCGGGCGCCGGCGGTTCGACCGACGCCGGCGGCTCGGGCGTCGCCGTCTCGACCTCGGCCTTCACGGGGGCCTCAACCTTGACCGGGGGCCCAACCTTCGCCGGAGCCCTGGCTTTCTCAGGGGGCGTGGCCTTAGCGGCCGGCGTTCTCGGCTTCCGGACCGGAACTTCGGCCGGCGATTTTTCGGATGTGTCCACCTTGGGCGTCTTGGGGGGCGCCTTGGGGGGCACCTCGGGGGGCGCCTCGGGCGCGGCGCCCTTCGTCACCGCCCCGGCGGCTTCTTTTGGCCCCGTCGGGGGGCTTGAGAAGGCCCGCTCGGCCGGCTTCGAAGCGCCCTCTTCCGCGCCGCCGCCTGCCACCAACGATGGGCCGGGCTCCACCGGTTGCGCCGGCGCCCCGGTCTCGGCGGCGGGGCTTTCGGCCGATGGAAGGGGCAGGATGACGACCGGTATCCTGCGCCCGAACCGGTCCTGGTATTCCTCGCCGCCGAGCGCCAACCAGCCGATCACCCCCGCCGCCGCCGCAAGCAACAGCACCGACGTTATCGCAAGGGCACTCCGTCCGTACTTCGGGCCGTACTTCGGGGCGTCTGGGGAATCTTCCTGGCTCACTCCCCTTCCTTGCAGGTCTCGGCCGGACGGACGGCTGTCAGTCGGTCGATTTCCTGCTGAATAGCGCGATCCCCCGCAACAGGTCGACCGCTCTGTTCAATTGGTAATCCGACACCTTGGGCTTGGCGTCCTTCTCATCCTTTTTCTCATCCTTCTTCGCCGTCTTATCTTTTTTCTTGGGCGCATCGCCGTCGCTGTCGTTCGTCAACGCGCCGCGCAGATCCGCTTCGCTGCGGCGCGATCCCTGGTTAATCGGCTCGACTTTGGACTGTTCGATGACGATATCGGGATCGATTCCCTTGGCCTGGATCGATCTGCCCGACGGCGTGTAATAACGCGACGTGGTCAGCCGCATCGCGCCCTGGCCGGGCAGAGGCACGATGGTCTGCACCGAGCCCTTGCCGAAGGACCGGGTGCCCATGATGATGGCGCGCCCATGGTCCTGAAGCGCCCCGGCGACGATCTCCGACGCCGAAGCCGAACCGCCGTTGATCAGCACCACGATGGGCAGCACCTTGGCGAGGTCCCCGGGGCGGGCGTTGAACCGCTGGGCGTTCTCCTTCCGGCGGCTGCGGGTCGAAACGATCTCGCCCTTGTCGAGAAAGGCGTCGGCAACGGCGACGGCCTGGTCGAGAAGGCCGCCCGGATTATTGCGAAGATCCAAGACGATGCCCTTCAGGCCACCCTCCGCGTCGGCGCGCAATTTTTCCATCGCCTTGACCAGGCCCTTGTGGGTCTGCTCGTTGAACGAGGTGATGCGGACGTAGCCGATGTTCTTTCGCTCGATCCTGGATCGCACCGACCGGATCTTGATGATGGCGCGCGTCAGCGTGACGTCGAAGGGCTTGCGTCCCTTGCGGCGGATGGTCAGGCGGATATCGGTGTCGACCTTGCCGCGCATGCGCTCCACCGCTTGCTGGAGGGTCAGGCCGAGGACCTGCTCGCCGTCGAGATGGGTGATCAGGTCTTGGGGCTGGATGCCGGCGCGGAAGGCCGGCGTGTCGTCGATCGGGGAAACGACCTTGACCAGGCCGTTCTCCA
>JACZQV010000099.1 GCA_022545545.1 Pseudomonadota bacterium | reverse complement strand
CAAGAACGCATAGAGCTGTGGCTTCAGTCCAGCGAGTTGTTCCTTGCAGGCCTTGATCATTTGCAAGGAAGGGACTGGCAGATTCCCAGCTTCCCTGGGCTCCAGTTTTAGAAGCCCACCCCCATATGACCTCCCGACCAATTCTGCACCAAGCAACGTCAAGCTATTCAAACACGCGATTGGGAGCAACTGACGCCCAATGTTGCGCCTGTTGCGGCGAAGTTTGATCCCATGCAACGAATTGATGATCTGCGCCTTGGTCTCGTTCGCAACCAAGCGCGGTCGATCATGGTTCATATATGTCAGGAACAGGTCGGGGACCTCAACCAGAGGAACGCGCCACCAAGGCGTTCTTGTTTTGCACTTGTACGCGCCGTTCACAGTTGTCCGTTGCCCATAATCAATGTATCGGCGAGCCGCGGAAGTCAGATCGTCCGGCCCGGGATAGAAGAGAAAACAGCGCGCCCCCCCTTCAGCCAATTCCCGCCAAGCCGCTTGGGTAAAGGTGAAACCCCGCAAGTGTCGCGAACCCGGTGGCGACATCCGAAGGAGATCGTTGTCCTTAAGCCCGAGTTCTGTTGCTCTGCTCTTGCTAAGGGCGAAAAAATGGTTGTTACCGGTAACGGCCCCTAAATAAGGGGCGCCCCACTCCTTCAAGTCACCAAACTGGCCGGACTTTGCCAAAGTACGGTATGTTTCCAGAGCGCGATGGGAAACCAGCGCTGGCGTCCACTTATCATCGCCGTTTGGCTCAAAATCTTTCCACCGGACGTCGCCCAACTGGGACAACTCACGTTCGTCTTCTGCCTGATAGACTTCAAACTTGGCCACACCTCCAGCACTTCCGACACCTTCGGCGAGCAGCAGCAAAGTTTCTTCTTGGACATCCTGAAACACGCGGCGTTCAAACAAGATCAGGCGCACCGACGCGAAGCGCTCGAGCAGGAACCGTCGGACTGGCGCCGCATAGTTAACCGCTAAGAGTTCGGCTGGGAGCACGAGGGCGAGCCGCCCCGAAGGCTTGAGGAATTGCGCGGCATGGATAACGAAAGGCGCCCAAGAACTTGTTAATCGATTCAGCCGTACGCCATGCGAGAGCGCGGCCTCTATGCCCTTGAGCCTCGCATCTCCCACAAAGTTCTGGTATCGGATGTAAGGAGGATTTCCAACAACCGCGTCATAGATTGGACGATCACGGATATCAAAGAAATCCGAGATCCGAATATCGGCGTCAAGCGAGTGCTGTTGAAGTTGGTCGGCTGCCGAGGCGGCAGAAGCTGCATGAATCTCAATGCCGTGGAGTTGATTCGTCAAAAGCGCTTGCCGCGAGTCCAGATCCTTAAGACGCAGCCCCGCTTCGATTAGGAACGATGCCTCCCCGCACGAGGGTTCGAGCACGACATCGTTGCGGGTCCGTACAGCCCAACGTGTAAGAAAGCGACTAATCTCTGGTGGTGTGAAAAACGCGCCACGGGCTTTACGACTAGACGGCGTATCGAGCATGCGCTTCCCCTAGACAAATGTCCCTAATGAGAACAATACGCGAACATCCTTACGAAATCCAGCCTTCTTTTAGCTCGTGTAAGGCAGGCGCGGCTCAGGGCCGGACCTGGCCCGATCCGCGGACGACGTATTTGTAGGACGTCAGCTGCTCGACGCCGACCGGCCCGCGGGCATGGAGCTTGTCGGTCGAGATGCCGATCTCGGCCCCCATGCCGAACTCGCCGCCGTCGGCGAACTGGGTCGAGGCGTTGTGCAACACGATGGCGCTGTCGATCTCGCCCAGGAACCGTTCCGCCGCCGCCCCGTCCTCGGTGACGATGGCTTCGGTGTGGTGCGATCCGTGCCGGGCGATATGGGCGATGGCGGCGCCGACGCCGTTCACCACCTTCACCGAGATGATGGGCTCGAGATATTCGGTGTCCCAGTCCTTCGCCGTCGCCGCGACGACGCGATCGTCCGCCGCCAGGGCCGCCTCGTCGCCCCTGACCTCGCAGCCGGCTTCGATGAGATCGCCGATGATCGGCGCCAAATGGCTCGCCGCCGCCCTTTCGTCGACGAGCAGGGTCTCGGCGGCGCCGCAGATGCCGGTGCGGCGCATCTTGGCGTTGAGCACGATCTCGCGCGCCATCCCGAGCTTCGCCGCGCCATCGACATAGACGTGACAGATCCCTTCCAGATGCTTGATCACCGGGATCCGGCTCTCTCTCGCGACCCGCTCGATCAGGGACTTGCCGCCGCGCGGCACGATGATGTCGATGTATTGGCTCATGGTCAGCATCTCGCCGACGGCGGCGCGGTCCCGGGTCGGCACCAACTGCACCGAGCCTTCGGGCAGGCCGGCGCTTTTCAAGCCCTCATGCAGCGCCCGGGCGATGGCGGCCGAGGAGTGGAAGCTTTCCGAGCCGCCGCGCAGGATCACCGCGTTGCCCGCCTTGAGGCAGAGCCCGGCGGCGTCCGCCGTCACGTTGGGCCGCGATTCGTAGATCACGCCGATGACGCCAAGGGGCACGCGCACGCGCGAGATCACAAGCCCATTGGGCCGGGTCCATTCGGCCATCACCTGGCCGACGGGATCGGCGAGCGCGGCGATGTCCTCGAGACCCTTGGCCATGGCCTCGATACGCGCGTCATCGAGCTCGAGGCGGTCGAGCATGGCGCTCGAGAGCCCCCGGGTCTTGGCCGCTTCCATGTCGGCATCGTTGGCGGCGAGGATATCGGCGGCGTTCGCCCGTATCGCCCCTGCCGCCGCCTTGAGCGCTTGATTCTTGGCTTCGGTCGCGACCATCGCCAGGGCGCCGGCGGCGTCACGCGCCGCCTCGCCCAAGCGCGCCATCTGGGTCGGGATATCGCCGCCCTCGAACGAAGTCACGACACTCATCCCGGCTTACTCCCTGGTTCGTTTCCGCCGTCGATCAGCATGACGAGATTGTCGCGATGGATCATCTCGTCGCGCCCACGGTACCCCAGAAGCTCTTGAATTTCACGGCTTTTGTGGCCCATGATGCGCCGCGCGTCGGCCGCCGAATAGGCCGAGAGGCCGCGCGCCGCCTCCTCGCCGCCGGTGGTGGCGACGGAGACCGCGTCGCCCCGCTCGAAGGCGCCCTCGATCGCGGTGACGCCCGCCGGCAGCAAGCTCTTGCCGTTCTGAAGCGCTCTCAGGGCGCCGTCATCCACCGTGATCACGCCGGCGGGCCTGAGCGCGGCGGCGATCCAGTGCTTGCGCGCGGAGCGCGGCTCGCCCTTGGGCAGGAACCAGGTCGAGGGCGCCCCGGCGGCGAGGGCGGACAATGGGCGCAAACACCGGCCGTCGACGATGACCATGGCGCAGCCGGCGGTCTGGGCGATCTTCGCCGCTTCCAGCTTGGTGACCATGCCGCCCGAGGTGTAGCCCGGCGGCGCCTCGCCCGCCATCGCCGCGATCTCCGGCGTGATGTCCCTGACCTCGGTGACCAAAGTGGCGTTGGGGTCGCGCTCGGGATCGGCGGTGTAAAGCCCGTCGACGGTGGAGAGCAGCACCAACGTGTCGGCGCTGATCATCGCCGCGACGCGGGCGGCCAGGCGATCGTTGTCGCCGAAGCGGATCTCGTCGGTGGCGACGGTGTCGTTCTCGTTGATCACCGGCACGGCGCCGAGGCGCAAAAGGGTGTCGATGGTGCCGCGCGCATTGAGGTAGCGCCGGCGCTCCACGGTGTCATCGAGGGTGAGGAGGATCTGCGCGACGGTGATGCCGTGGCGTTCCAGCGCCTCCTGATAGGCGTGCGCCAGGCGGATCTGCCCCGCCGCCGCCGCCGCCTGCTTTTCCTCGAGCTTCATGGCCCGGCCGGCGAGCCCGAGTTGCGTCCCGCCGATGGCGATGGCGCCCGACGACACCAGCACCACGTCGCGCCCACGCCGACGCAATTCGGCGACGTCCTCGGCCAGGGCGCCGATCCAGTCATGGCGGATCGCGCCCTTGGCCTCATCGGCGAGGAGCTCGGAGCCGACCTTGACCACCAGCCGCTTCGCCGTGCCGAGCCAGTCGGACGGCGCGCGCTCCGCCTTGGTTTCGCCGCTCATGCCCGGTCGACCAGGTAAGCGTCCGCCGGCGCCGCGGCTTGGCTTTCGGCTTCTTCGGCCCGCCGTTCGCCTATCTTGGCGAGAATGGCGCGAAGCACGCCGGTTACCCCTTTGCCGGTGGCGCCCGATATCGCCGGTGCCGGCGCATTCTCGGGGTCAAGACCGGCGGCGTCGCTTAGCGCCCGGCGCCTGTCTGCCAACTCGGCTTCGGGGATCGCGTCGCATTTGTTGAGCACGGCGATTTCGGCTTTCTCGGCGAGGCCGTGGCCGTATTGGCGAAGCTCTGTCCTGACGGTCCGATAGGCGCCTTCGATATCCTCTCCTGTGCCGTCGACGAGGTGAAGCAGGACGCCGCAGCGCTCGATATGGCCGAGGAACCTGTCGCCCAGTCCCGCGCCCTCATGGGCGCCCTCGATCAGCCCCGGGATATCGGCCAGCACGAACTCCTCGTCGTCGATGAAGACGACGCCAAGCTGCGGGTAAAGCGTGGTGAAGGGATAATCGGCGACCTTGGGCCGGGCGCGCGAGCAGGCCGCGAGGAAAGTCGATTTGCCCGAATTGGGCAGGCCGATGAGGCCGGCATCGGCTATCAACTTGAGGCGCAGCCACAGCCAGAACTCCTCTCCCGGACGGCCGGGATCGGCGCGCCGGGGCGCCCGGTTGGTCGAGGATTTGAAATGGGTGTTGCCGAAGCCGCCGTCGCCGCCCCGGGCCAGCAGGCGGCGCTCGCCGGGGCGGGTGAGATCGGCGATCAGCGTTTCGTTGTCGTCGTCGAATATCTGGGTGCCGACCGGCACCTTGACGACGATTTCGCGGGCGCTGGCGCCGGTGCGGTTGCCCCCCTCGCCGTGGCGGCCCTTCTTGGCCTTGAAGTGCTGCCGGTAGCGGAAGTCGATCAAGGTATTCAGCGCCGGCACGCACTCGGCCACGACGTCGCCGCCGCGCCCGCCGTCGCCGCCGTCGGGACCGCCGAACTCGATGTATTTTTCGCGGCGAAAGCTCATGCAGCCATTACCGCCGTCGCCGCTCTGGACGTATATCTTGGCCTGATCGAGGAATTTCATGGCGTCCGTTCCACCGGCTCCGCAACAAAAAAGGGAATGGCTGGCCATTCCCTCATCGACGCTCAAGGTATGGCTTTGGCTATTCTATCCCGTCGGCTCCACCGACACAAAGGTGCGGCCCTTGGCCTTGCGTTGGAACTTCACCCGGCCGGGCGCGGTGGCGAAGATGGTGTGATCCCGGCCGAGGCCGACATTGGCGCCGGGGTGGAACTTGGTGCCGCGCTGGCGCACCAGGATATTGCCGGGAACCACGGACTGGCCGCCGTACTTCTTGACGCCCAGCCGCCGGCCGATGGAATCGCGCCCGTTGCGTGACGAGCCGCCCGCTTTCTTGTGAGCCATTACTTCTTCTCCTTACCCTTACCTGGACCCTTACCTGGGCCCTTGCCCGAGCCCGTGGGCGCCGTCTTCGGCTTGGCCTTGGCTTTCGCCGGCGCCTTGGCGCTTGCCTTGGGCTTCGGCTTGGCCTTGGGCTTGGGTTCAGCCTTCGGCTTCGCCTTGGCCTTCGGCTTCGTTTCGGCCTTCGGCTTCGTTTCGGCCTCGGCCGGGGCTTTCTCCTTGGCCGGCGCTTTCGCCGCCGCCTTGCCGCCGGGGGATATGTCGGTGATGCGCAGGACGGTAAGCTGCTGGCGGTGGCCCCTCTTGCGGCGGTAGTTTTTGCGGCGCGACTTCTTGAAGATAATGATCTTATCGCCCTGGGTCTGCTCCAGCACCGCCGCCGTCACCCGCGCGCCAGCGACGATGGGCGTGCCGAAGGTGGTGTCCGGCCCGTCGCCGATGGCAAGCACATCGGTGAACTCGAGCTTGGCGCCGGCATCGCCGGCGAGTTTCTCGACGGTAATGACGTCGTCCTTGCTGACCTTGTACTGTTTTCCGCCAGTGCGGATGACCGCGAACATCGGCTGTACCACGAGGTGAAATCAGGGAAGCGGGCGGGCCCGCGAAAGCGCCGCAAATATAGCCGCGAGCCCCTTCATGTCAACGATTTTCACCCCTTTGGCGCCCCTTTGGCGCGCTCCCGGCGGCGGCGCCGGCCCGGAGGAGTGAAAGTAACGCTTACCCGGTCAGATCGGCCTTCGAGCCCCGGTTTTCAAGGGCCGGGCAGGCGTCCCCGAGGGCGCGGCGCCTGGGGCGCCGGTAGGCATGGTTTCGCCCGCCGGTCATTTTCTGGCATAATATGCCATGATTCAACAGGCACGCCCCATCGCGGCTTTCTTCGCATCGGTTCATCGGCATGAAGGAGAGGCAAGAATGATCGTTCCCGAAAACGATTCACGCATTGAAACCGACACCATCACCATCCAGGGCGCTTCCGGCGATATCCCCGTCTATGTGGCCAGACCGGCGGGCGGAACGGGGGCGCCGGGCATCCTCGTCATTCATGAGAACAAGGGCGTGACCTCGCACATAAGGGACGTCGTGCGCCGCGCCGCGGTCGAGGGCTTCGTCGCCGGGGCCCCGGACTTCCTTGCCCCTCTCGGCGGAACGCCCGACGACGAGAGCAAGGGTCCGGAGATGACCAAGCGGCTCGATATGGGACAGACCAAGGCCGACGCGCTGGCGGCATTGGCCTACGTCAAGGGCCGCGACGACTGCTCGGGCAAGATCGGTTGCGTTGGATTTTGCTGGGGAGGCGCGCTCGCGAACCAGGTGGCGGTGAACGCGCCCGATCTCGACGCCGGTGTGGTCTTCTACGGACGGTCGCCGGCGATTGAGGACGTGCCCAAGATCAAGGCCAAGTTGCTCTTGCACTACGGGTCCCTCGACGAAAACATCAACGCCGGCGTGCCGGGCTACGAAGCCGCCTTGAAGGCGGCGGGTACCGATTACCGGCTCCATACGTACGAAGGCGGCCAGCACGCCTTCCACAACGACACCAACGCCGAGCGCTATCATCGGCAAAACGCGCAGTTGGCGTGGCGCCGCACCATCGACTTCTTCAAGGCGAACCTGGCCGGATAGTGCCCCGGCCAGAAACCGCGGCGCTCGGGGTCCGGCAACGCCGGGGGCTCAAGGGCAGAGGCTGGCGAACGAAATTTATTCCGCCAGGGCTTGCACTTAACCGTCTTTTTCGCGATCTTCGACGGGTTGGTGCATAGTGTAGAGTCTGTTGCATAGTGTAGGGCCGGGGCCCGCGTTGCCGACGCGGCGCGCCATAGAGCTTCGACGGACGGGCGCCAAGGAACGGCGACGAGGGGGGCAACATGGACACCGTTTCTCTTGACCGAAAGGTCGCCATCATCGCCGGCGCCAGCCGGGGGATGGGACGCGAGATCGCCATCGCCTATGCCTTGGCGGGGGTCCGAGGGGTCACCGTCACCGCCGCGCCGGCATCGGACGAAACCAGGGATGGCATCGAGGCGGAACTGGCCGAGGTCGTGGCCGCGATCGAGGAGGCCGGCGGCGAGGGGACGGGGCTCGGCCTGATCGCCGATGTCACCGACCGGGCGGATTGCCAAAGCGCCGTCGATCGCACGGTGGAGACCTTCGGCGGGCTCCATATCCTGTTTCACAACGCCGGCAAGAGCCAGCGCTACCACGGGCCACGCGATATCCCCTTCTGGCAGGCCGAGCCCGAAGGCTGGCGCGACGTGATCACCACCAACGTGGTCGGCCCTTATCTGATGGCCAAGGCGGCGATTCCGAAGATGCTGGAGAACGGCTGGGGCCGCATCATCATCACCAACAAGAACGCCGATTCGCAGCACGAAGCCTTCGCCGGCGCCTATGGCCCGTCGAAATCGGCGGTGGAAGCCGAGGCCCTGAGTTGGGCGGAAGAGACCGAGGGTACCGGGGTGACGGTCAACTGTTTGGGGCCGGGCGGCGCCGTCAACACGCGGTTCGGGCGCGGCGAAATCCGCGACCGCGGTCTCGATCCCAAGGTCATGAACAACATGGCATTGTGGCTCGCCTCCGATGAGTCCGACGGCGTCAACGGTTGCCGCTTCAGCGCCAAGCACTGGGACGATTCGCTTTCCAACGCCGAGGCGGCGGAGAAATGCCGCGACGCGCCGCTGTTCCCGGTCCCGCTCAAGCCCACCAAGCTCGACCTCGCCTGGAAGGGTACGGAGCGCGGGACCGTCGCCACGCAGAAAGAAGTCTAAGGGTAAAGCCAAGGCTTCGGGGGCCAAGGCTTCGGGGACGGTTTATGTACGAATGGGACACGATCTGGCAGGGCGTTTCCGGGGTCCTCCAAGTCAGGCCAATGACCATCATGCTGGTCGCCATCGTCGTCAGCAGCATCTTCGCCGCCCTTCCCGGGGTCGGTTCGTCGACGCTTCTGGCGATGTCGATGCCGTTGGCGATGACCCTGCCGCCCTACGAATGCATCGCCCTGATGTTCGGCATCACCATTATCTCGAACACCGCCAATACCTTCCCCTCGGTGCTGATCGCCGTGCCCGGGGGATCGGGTTCCCAGGCGACCATTCTCGACGGCCACCCGATGGCCCGGAAGGGGGAAGCCAACCGCGCCTTCGGCGCCGCCTTCGGGGCATCGCTGCTGGGCGGGCTGTTCGGCGGCGCCGTCTTCATGGCGTCGCTGCCGATCGTGACGCCATTGGTGCTGCTGCTGGGTTCGCCCGAGCTCCTGATGCTCGTGCTCTGGGGGTTGAGCGCGGTCGGCGTCCTCAGCGGCAACACCCCGGTCAAGGGGCTGATGGCGGCGGCTTTCGGCCTCGCGGTGTCCCTGATCGGGACCGAGACGCGCACCGGAATCGACCGCTTCACCATGGGCGGTTACTACCTCTGGGACGGGGTCCACATCGCCCTCGTCGGCCTCGGCATGTTCGCCATCCCCGAACTGATCGACCTGTCGCTCCGGCGCTCGAGCATCTCCGACACCGGCAAGCTCGGCGCCGGCCTGTGGCGGGGCGTGAAGGATTCCTTCATCCACTGGTGGCTCGTCATCCGTTGCAGCCTGGTCGGCGTCTGGGTCGGCATTCTGCCGGGCCTGGGCAGTTCGGTGGCCGACTGGTTCGCCTATGCCCATGCCGCGCAGACCGAGAAGAACACGGAGAACTTCGGCAAGGGCGATGTGCGCGGGGTGATCGCGCCCGAATCGTCGAACAACGCCAAGGAGGGCGGGGCGCTGATCCCGACCATGTTCTTCGGCATTCCGGGGTCGACATCGATGGCGCTGGTGCTGGTCGCCTTCGCCGCCGTCGGCATCGTGCCCGGCGAGGCGATGATCTCCAACACGCCCCATTACCTCTACACCATGATCTTCATCATCGTCTTCGCCAACTTCTTCGCGACGGGGCTGTCGCTGGGGCTGGCCGGGACCTTCGCCAAGGTCTCGATCCTGCCGTTCTACGTCATCGTGCCGATGACCCTGATCTTCACCATCGCCGCGGCCTACGGGATTTCGTTCTCCTACGAGGATTTGGCGGTCCTGGTCGTGTTCTCCTTCATCGGGGTGTTCATGCGGCGCTATGGCTGGCCGCGGCCGCCGGTGCTGGTGGCGGTGGTGCTGGGCCCGCAGGTGCAGACCTATCTCTGGCTGTCGATCGACCGCTATTCCTGGCATTTCCTGCTGTTCCCGGGAGTCATCATCATCATCGGCGTGATCGTCGCGACCGTGTTCTTCCCGATGTGGCGCAGCCGCAAGGAAAAGAAGGTGACGATGGATTACTACATGGAGGACGACCAGCCCCGCATGCAGTCGGTCGGCGGGGTGGTCTTCACCTTGCTGTTCCTCGCGGTCCTGGTCTGGGGTGTTTTCACGGCGACGAGCTGGCCGCTGCGCGCGGCGCTCGACGTCTACTTCGTGGCCGGCCTCGGCATCTTGCTCACGGTTCTTCAGCTTTCCCTCGACTACATCCACCACCGGCGCAATCCGGGCAAGACCACGGAAGTGATCGAGGGCAGCAGCCTGATCGGCCGCTATCTCGAGGCCGCGGCCTGGTTCGCCGGCACCCTCGTCGGCATCGTGCTGATCGGATTCCACATCAGTTTCCTGATCATGCCCATTGCCTATGCGCGGTTCTATGGCGGTAGCTGGAGACTGGCGATCATGCTCGGCGTCATGGCGCTGGCCATCCTCTACGGTCTGTTCGACGGCGTGATCCATGTCATCTGGCCGACGCCGCTGCTGCTGCCCTTCCTCTACGGCGGATAAATGAGGAAAAATTGTTGTTTAATGACGCCAGACCGTAAACAATAAGGCATGCGAAAAGGCCCCTGATCCAAGGGCTTAAACGGGTGCATGAGGCGGCCTCGGGACGGTGAGGCCCGTACCCATAAATCAGGGCGCCAGACCCGGGCTACGCAATGGGAGACGGATCGATGAACCCTTTCAGCACCAAAGCCATCATGCTTGGGGCCGCCGCCATCCTGGGATGGGCCGGCGCCACTAACGGCGCCATGGCAACGCCGGATTTCAAGGACAAGCGGATCAACGTCATCATCGGCTCCTCGCCGGGCGGCGGGACCGACGGCACCACCCGGCTCGTCGGCCGCTACCTCGAGAAGTACCTGCCGGGCGAGCCCAGTATGCTCTATCGCAACATGCCGGCGGGTCACGGCGTCAAGGCGTCGAACTATTTCGCCAACGTGGTCAAGGCCGACGGGTCGTTCTGGATGGGCGGCTCCTCTTCCTATGTGGATGCCAACAATTTGCGCAAGAAAGTCGTCAAGTTCGATCCGACGAAATTCGTCTTTATCGGCGGCATCGATCGCGGCGGGTCGGTCGTCGTGACGCGCAAGTCGAACCTCGCCAACCTGACCGACAAGTCGAAG
>JACZQV010000098.1 GCA_022545545.1 Pseudomonadota bacterium | reverse complement strand
GAGGCACAACCACCAGGCTTTTCATCCCGGCGCTCGGCGGCTTCTATGACGCCGTCTCGGGCCTCGGCTACCCCCTCATCCGCTTCATCACCGGCCTCATATTGATGCCCCATGGGGCAGGGAAGCTGTTCGGCTGGTTCGGTGGGCGCGGCATCGAAGGCACCGCGGCGGGCTTCGCCAAAATGGGGCTGGAGCCGGCCCTGCCGCTCGCCACCCTCGTCGGCGTGACCGAGTTCTTCGGCGGCCTCCTCGTCGCCATCGGCTTGCTGACGCGCCCGGCGGCGATCGGCATCGTCGCCATCATGGCCGTCGCCGTCTTCCAAGTACACCTCAAGAACGGCTTCTTCTGGTTCAACGGCGGTTACGAATATCCGCTGCTGTGGGGCATCGTCGCCCTCGCCATCGTCTTCCGTGGCGGCGGCGCGCTGTCGGTGGACCGGAAAATCGGTAAGGAGTTTTAGGGAATCAGGCGACGAGGCGGGTCTCGAGGCCGGCTTGGGGCACCAGATCGAGCATCAGGTTCATGTTCTGCACCGCCGAGCCGGAAGCGCCCTTGCCGAGATTGTCCAGCACCGCCACCAGCACCGCCTGTTCGTGGCTGTCATTCCCGAAGACGTGAAGGCGCAACTCGTTGGTGCCGTTGAGCGCCTCGGGATCGAGGTGGGTGATCGCCGCCGTCGCCGCCCGATCGGCGACGGTGATGAAACTCTGGCCGTCATAATAGTCGGCCAACGCTTCGTGGACATCGCCGGCGCTTGGCGTTCCGGGCAGCGCCCAAAGCTGCAACGGCACCTGGACCATCATGCCCTGGCGGAAACGCCCGACGCTTGGCACGAACAGGGGCCGCTTCGCCAATAGACCGTGCACCCGCATCTCTTCGGTGTGCTTGTGCTCGAGCGAAAGCGCGTAGGCGCGATAGGTGCTCTCGACATGGCCCGGTGACTTGGGGTCCTCGAAGGCCTCGATCAGCTTCCGGCCGCCGCCGCTGTAACCCGATATGGCATTGATGGTGACGGGGAAATCGGCCGACACGAGGCCCCGGGCCACCAACGGGCGGATCAGGGCGATGGCGCCGATGGCATAACAGCCGGGGTTCGTCACCCGGCTTGCCTCGGCGATCCGCCGGGGCTGTTCGGGGGCATACTCCGCCATGCCGTAGACCCAATCGGGATGGGTCCTATGGGCGATGGAAGCGTCGATCACCTTGACCGCCGGGTTATCGATCAAACGCAAGGCCTCGATCACGGCGTCGTCGGGCAGGCACAGGATGACCACATCGGCGGCGTTCAGCAGATCCGCGCGCTTGGCCGGGTCCTTGCGCTCCCCGTCCGCAAGGTGCAGGAGTTCGACGTCATCCCGGCCCTCGAGGCGGGCGCGGATCTGCAGCCCGGTCGTCCCCGCCTCGCCGTCGATGAATACACGCGCCGTCATGTCCGGCTCCGATGTTTGCTCTCACGTCCCTCTACCGGGCCCACTATATAGTGCGCGCCGGACGGGTTTTCCAACCGGTTGAATTAAAGCAAGGGGGCACGTCTTAGCCCCTTTGGTATTTATTTGCGCTGGGTGTGTACGTCGATGACCGCGAACCTTCCGGCATCGACCTCCCCGACGGCGCGGGCGAGCGCCGGCGCCAGTTCGTCCGGCTCCGTAACAGGACCTTCGGCCCAGCAACCGTAGGACCGCGCGAGACCCGCCAGGTCCACCTTGGGGTCAAGCGTCGTCGTGCCGATCCAGGCGTTCTCCGGCGGCCGGTTGCGTTGACCGGCGATTTCGACCTGGTGGGCCTCGTCATTGTACCAGGACGCGTTGTTGAAGATGACGACGAGACCCGGCACCCGGTAATGGGCCGCGGTCCAAAGGGCGCCCGAGGTCATCATGAAATCGCCGTCGCCGATGATGCCGACCGCGAGCTGGCCGCGGTCCCGCGCGGCGAAGGCGCCGCCGACGATGGCGCCCGGCCCGTGGCCGACGCCGCCGCCGCCGGAATGGCCGAGATATTCGCCGCCGCCGGTGAATTGCCAGACGCCATGGCGCCAGCTCCTGGCGTTGCGCAAGGTCAGCAGCCAGGGCCGGTCCTTGACCGCCTGCCAAAGCTCGCCGATGAGGCGGGCGGAGGATATCGGCACATCGTCCCAGGCCTCCTCGACGTCCTTCTTCTGCCTGGCAATGAGCGCCTGCTTGCGTTCGCCGAACGCGGCCGCCCTTTCGGCGCATTTCGCGGCGAGCGTAGGATCGTCGGCAAAGCGGGCCTTGAGCCGGGTAATGAGTTGTTTCAACCCTTCCACCGGGTCGGCCAGAAGCTGCTCCGCCGTCGGCGCCAGCGAGCCGCCGATGCGCGCCCAGGTGGGGATGACATATTCGTTCTGCGACAGATCGATGACCTTGACCTCGCCTATGCCCTCGCCCTTGACGTTGCGGTCCCTGGTGGCGTAGCCGCCGATCTCGGCGGTGACGTCCTCGACATCGACCCCAAGCACGACGTCGGCCTGACGGAAGAGGTCCTTCTCGCCGGTGAGGTTCTGGACGTGGGCCGTCGGGAAGCAAACGTAGTTGCGGACGTCCTGGTAGGCGGCGCCGAGGAGTTCGACGAACTCCTTGAGCGGTCCGCCGGCGTCCGGGTTGAGCCCGACCCGGCCGCCGATCACCAGCGGGAAAGACGCGCCGAGCAGGAGATCGACCGCGCGCGCGACGGCGTCCCCGTTCGCCGCCGGCGCCGGCGGCGCCTGGTAGCACGCACGTGAGACGTCGGGTAACTCGATCGGCCCATCCAGCTTCTGTTCCTGGATGCCGGCGTCGATGGCGACATAGACCGGTCCCTTGGGCCCGGTGGTGGCGATCTTGTGGGCGCGGGTGATGGACTCGATGACGCCCTCGGCGGTGACCGGCTCGTCGTCCCATTTGACGAAGGGACGCACCAGCTCGCCCTGGGTATTGGCCGAATGGAGATAGTCGATGGCGCGCCTGAGGGCGGGATCGGCGGGTCCGCTGCCGCCCAGCACCACCACCGGAGAGCGGCCGCAATAGGCGTTGTAGATGCTCATGGCGCCGTGCATCAGCCCGACCATGTCATGGAGCGCCGCCAGCGACGCCCTGCCCGTGGCGTTGGCATAGGCCTGGGCCATGGAGACGGCGGCATCCTCGTGGGCGCACAGGATCACCTGGGGGGCCCGGTTGCCGCCATAGTTGACGAAGGAATCGTGCAGCCCCCGGAAACTCGAGCCGGGGTTGAGGAAGACGTATCTGAAGCCCAGCGAATGCAACAGATCGACCACCGCGTCGGAGGCGTATTGGGCGGCGTTGCGGCGCACCTCGAGCTTGACCGGGGCCTCGACCTCCGCGCCGCCGGTGGCGGGTTCAACGGGATTGGGGTTGGTTTCGTTCATCTTGCGGCTCACCCTGTTCGGCCATGCTATTGCCGGCGCGGCGTTTGTTATGTGCTTGTCATGCGACCGCCCGGCGCGCTTCGCCGGCGCCGCCGGCCGGGGTGCTCATTCGGTCCCTTCCGCCCTCCCGCTTCCGCCCGCCGACCGGCAAGAATGCCGGAAATTCCGTATCTTAGGTATCATCGAACTCGCCGGGCCGTCAATCACCGCCGGTCAGCGCCGGGGCTGCCGATATGGACCCCACGGGCCAATACTGGTAAAAACCGAGCGCGCTGGCGAACCGGCGCCGCGGGCCATGGGCGATGGGGCAGGGCAAGCCACATCCCACCGATGGCCCGGTCCTCAAGCGGGGTCAGGCTTTATGTTCGATTCGGTCCTACTGGCGCTCGACAATCTGTTGACGGTCAACTCGATGGGATTCCTGGTGATGGGCACCTGCATCGGGCTCGTCTTCGGCGCCATCCCCGGCCTCGGCGGCACCACGGCGATCGCGCTCCTGATCCCCTTGACCTTCGGCATGAAGGAGTTCGAGGCCATCACCCTCATGGGCGGCGTCATGGCGGCGACCTCGACCGGCGGGTCGGTCAGCGCCATCCTTCTGAACACGCCGGGGACCGCGCCCAACGCGGCGACCACCTTCGACGGTTATCCCCTGGCGCAACAGGGCAAGGCGGGGCTTGCGCTCGGCGCCGCGGCGACGGCCTCGGCGCTCGGCGGATTGATCGGCGTCATCACCCTCGTCGCCGTCATCCCCATCGCCAAGGAGATCGTGCTTCTGTTCGCGCCGCCGGAGTTTTTCCTGCTCGCGGTGTTCGGCCTTTGCGCCATCGCGGTTTCCACCGGCGGCAGGCTGCTGCAGGGCCTGATCACCGCCTGCGTCGGCCTGATCGCCGGCTTCGTCGGCTATGACGCGGTCAGCGGCGAGGTCCGCTATGACTTCGGAATCGACTTCCTGTGGGACGGCGTCAAGTTGGTGCCGGCGCTCATCGGCCTGTTCGCCATCGCCGAGATGATCAATCTGTCGGTCAAGGGCGGCACCGTCGCCGAGAACCCGGAGATGGTGAAGATCCAGAAGATTTTCGATGGCGTGAAGGTGGTGTTCAAGAACTACCCCACCATGTTGCGCGGCTCCGCCATCGGCACTTTCATCGGCGCCGTGCCCGGCGTCGGCGGCACCGTGGCGGCGTTTTTATCCTATTCCACCCAGGTGCAGATGGCGAAAGACCCCGAGACCTATGGCAAGGGCAATATCCTCGGCGTCATCGCCCCGGAATCGGCCAATAACGCCAAGGATGGCGGCTCGTTGATCCCGACGCTGGCCTTCGGCATACCGGGCAGCGCCGAGACCGCGGTTTTCCTCGGCGTGCTGATCCTCCACGGCCTCGATCCCGGCCCGACCATCCTGTTCGAGCATGAGGACGTCATCTTCACCCTGATCCTGACGCTGACGATCTCCTGCGTTCTCGCCACCCTGATCGTCCTTGCCCTCGCCCGGTCCTTGGCGCTCCTGACCTTGATCGACGTCCATGTCCTGGTGCCGGCGGTCACCGTCGTCGCCCTGGTCGGCGCCTACGCGCTGAATTCCGAGATCGGCGATGTCTTCGTCGCCCTGGTCTTCGCCGTCGTCGGCTATTGGATGATCCGCTTCGACTATCCCCGCGTCACTTTCACCATCGCCCTGGTGCTCGGCGAGATCACGGAGCGGAGCTTTCACCAGACGATGCTGATTTCCGACCAAAACTGGTCGATCTTCGTCACCCGGAACATCTCCATCATCCTGTTGGTGCTGATCGCCGCTTCCCTCTCCTACCCCTCGTTCAGGCGGTGGTCGAAGAAGAGACGGATGAGAAGGGAGGGCGCGGCATGAATATCTTGGCGCCGGGAAAAAGGGGCGCGCTCTATTTCGCCCTCGGCCTTTTCGCCCTGACGGTCGTCTTCATCTATCTGAGTTACGCCTACGCGCCCGAGGTGCGGCTCTTTCCCTTGATGGTCGGCTATACCGGCCTGATCCTCTGCACCCTCGATCTGGTCGGCCTGACCGACACCGGGCTCGGCAGGAGCATCGACGCCGCGTTTTCGGGAAAGGTGGACGAGGAGACCCGGAAAGTACCGAAATTCGCGCCCAAGCTTTCACGCCAACTCATCGCCATGGCTTGGATGGTGGGATTGACCATCGGCATTTACCTGATCGGCTTCATGGCGATGGTGCCGGTCTATGTCTTCTCCTCGATGCTCTTCCAGGGCAAAAAAAGCGTCAAGCAGTGCGCCTACGGGGCCATCAGCGCCACCGTGTTCATCTGGGTGATGTTCGAGTTGCTGCTGAAATACGAGCTTTACCGGGGCGTTTTCGTCGAGTGACGGCCGCCGCTTAAGGCTCTCAAACCCTTGGATATACGCCCGGATTTGCTGTAAGGTACCGCTCCAACACGCATCGGTCGCGGCGAATTGCAAAAAGAGGGTGGAACAACCACGCCCCCTGGTAACAGGTTCAGGTAAAAGGGAGACACCAAATGCTCGTGAGAATCGCTTTAGGCGCCATCGCGCTTGCCATTGCCACCACCCTCGCCATTCCGGGCGCGGTGGCCAAGTATCCCGAAAAAACCATTACCTTCATCATCCCCTATAAGCCGGGCGGCGGGTTCGATACCTATGTCCGGGCGCTGGCGCCGATCATGGAGAAGCGCCTTGGAGTCACCGTGGTGCCCAAGAACATTCCGGGCGCCGGCGGCCGCAAGGGAGCGACGCACCTCTATAAATCGAAGCCCGACGGCTATCGCATCTCGATCATGAACTTGCCGGGCAAGGCGATCGCCGCCATCCAGGGCAAGAAGGGCGTCGGCTACGACATCCGCAAATTCACTTGGCTCGGCCAGATTGCGTCGGACAGCTACGTCATCGCGGTCGCCGGCAAATCCAAGATCAAGTCGATCGCCGATTTGAAGAAGTTGGGCAGGGTCATCAAGACCGCGGGGACGGGCAAGGGCGCGACTTCCTATGTGGTGTCCCAGATCGCCGCCAACATTCTCGGCCTCAAGGTGAAACTGGTGACCGGCTACAAGGGATCGAGCGGCATGTCGATAGCGGTGATCCGCGGCGACACCGACATCGCGTTTTTCGCCTATCGCAGCTATTCCAAGTTCGCCAAGTCGGGCGATCTCAGGGCCATAGCGGCGCTGGACGAGAAGGGCGCCGCCATGTTGGGAAAGCCGGGGCTGTCCAAATTGCGCATCCACCGCCTGGTGGCCGCTCCGCCGGGGTTGCCCTCAGGCATCAAAAAGACGCTCGAGGACGCGCTATTCGCTTCGATCAACGATGCCGGCTTCAAGAAATGGGCCAAGAAGGCGCGGCGCCCGCTGGCGGCGCTCAAGGGCAAGGCGTCGGAGAAGCTGATCGACGAGTTGGTAATGTTCTATACCGGACACAAGGACAAGTTTAAATAGACCTGGGGGCTCATTCGTTATCGCGGGCGCGTCCTTGCGGGCGCGCCCGATTTTTTCGATCCCCCGGCGCCTTCCCGATCCGCCGGGGACGCGTCCTTCGATGCCGGGCGTAGGGCATGCCAGTAACCGCACCGGAGCGGCGGGGCCTCGGCTCTTGATTCACGGCGCGCTGGCGCGATACCTTGCCTGACCGGCCCCGCGCCTTGCGGCCGGTAAACGAGAAGGATCGGCCGTGTCCGTAAGCGATACCCTGTCATCCATCGACGACGTCGTCGAGGCCGCCCGCCAGGGACAGATGTTCATCCTGGTCGACGACGAAAGCCGGGAGAACGAGGGCGATTTGATCATCCCGGCGGAAAAGGCGACGGCGGAGTCGATCAATTTCATGGCCAGGCACGGGCGGGGGCTCATCTGCCTGGCGCTCACCCCGGCGCGCGTCGACGATCTGGGGCTGACGCTGATGTCGCCGAAGAACGAAACCCGCCACCAGACCGCCTTTACCGTCTCCATCGAGGCCCGCGAAGGGGTGACGACCGGCATATCGGCGGCCGACAGGGCGCGCACCATCGCCGTCGCCATAGACCCGGCCAAGGGGCGCGGCGACATCGTCAGCCCCGGCCACATCTTCCCCCTCGTCGCCGAGGCAGGCGGCGTTCTGGTGCGCGCGGGCCATACCGAGGCCGCCGTCGACATCGCCCGCATGGCGGGCCTCGACCCGTCAGGCGTCGTCTGCGAGGTCATGAACGACGACGGCACCATGGCGCGGCTGCCGGACCTGGTGAAGTTCGCCCAGTTCCACGGCCTCAAGGTGGCGACGATCACTGACATCATCGCCTACCGCCGGCGCCACGAAAAGCTCATCGAACGCGTCACCGAGACCACGATCACCAGCCGCTACGGCGGTGAGTTCAAGCTTTATGTCTATATCAACCGCATCGCCTATGCCGAGCACATCGCCCTGGTGAAGGGGGACATCGCGGGCCCCGAGCCGGTGCTGGTGCGCATGCACGCGCTCAATGTGCTCGGCGACGTGTTGGGCGATACCACCGTAAGCCGGTTCGGCGGCGGCGAGGCGCGCAACCGCGGCGGCGAGCTGCAGGCCGCCATGCGCATGATCGGCGAGGCGGGCCGCGGCGTGGTGGTGATGATCCGCGAAGCCAAGGCCACCAGCCTCAGCGATTTCTTGAAGCAGCGCCAAGGGAAAGCGGCGATAGGACCGGCGGCGGAGCTCCGCGATTACGGGGTCGGGGCGCAGATCCTGCTCGATCTCGGCGTCAAGGAGATGATCCTGCTCTCCAACTCGAAACGCTCCATCATCGCCCTCGAGGGCCACGGGCTCAACCTCGTCGACCAGCTCCCGATCGTCATGCCCGACGCCTGAATCCCCGGCGCCTTCGCACCCCGGGATTGCCGGCGCGTCGGCGCCCCGTTCAATGCATCATGTGGCCGCCGTCGACGGTGATCGTCTGACCGGTCATGAAGTTCGACGCATCCGACAGCAGGAACATGACCACGCCCACCAAATCCTCGGGCACCTGGGCGCGCTTCAAGGCGCGGCGGTCGTTGCGCTTGGATGCGAGATATTCGTTCGACGAGGTCGCCACCTGGGTCTCGCTGAGCGTGAAGCCCGGCGCCACCGCGTTGACGACGATATTGTCATCGCCGACCTCCCGCGCGAGCGCCCGGGTCAGCCCGACCACCCCCATCTTCGAGGTGGTGTAATGCAGCCGGTCCGGCGCCCCGGCCCACACCCGGCTCGAGGAGATGTTGACGATCTTGCCCTTGCCCTGCTTCTTCATCTGGGGATAGACGGCGCGGCAGCAGAGGAACATGCCCCTCAGGTTCACCGCCATCACCCGGTCCCATTCCTCGGCCTCGATCTGGTGCCATGGCTGGCGGGGGAGATCGCTCATCAAGGCGGCGTTGTTGATCAGCCCGTCGATGCGCCCGAAGGCCTCGATCGCCGCTTCGGCCATGCGCCCGACCGCCTTTTCATCCGAAACGTCGGTCGGCTCGGCGACCGCCACGCCGCCCTTGGAGACGATCTCCTTGGCGACTTCGACGCTGGCCTCGCCATCGATGTCGGCGACGATCAGCCGCGCCCCGGCCGCCGCCAGATGACGGCAATAGACCTTGCCGATGCCCTTGCCGCCGCCGGTGACGATGATCGTCCGGCCGGCGAGATCGAAGCTCGGCTCGGACGGTGAGATTTCAGCCATATCGAACGCGACCCCCCCATAAAGCCGTGGATTCTCAGCCCATCGAGTATAAGGAAATTCGCCGGCCGGGAGGGAATAAGATCAATACTCGGACAGGCTCCTGGGGGGAAAGCGCCGGTGACGGCGGCCGGGGAACCGCCCCCGATCGGCGAAACCGGCCCGATCGGGCGCATCCCCCGCCCTTGTGGGGTCCGCCTTACCGGTCTATGTTGGTACTCAGTTTGTGGCTGAAACCAAAGGTTTCGTGCCTCTCCGGCCGCGCGCCAAGAGAGCCGCGGGCGGGGGTAGTGCCGTTGGTCGGGAGAAGCTCATGATCCAGAGCGATTTGCGGGCGTTCCTCGCCGAGGTCGAGAAGGGCGGCGAGCTCAAGACCGTGACCGGCGCCCATTGGGACAAGGAAATGGGGGCGGTGACCGAGGTGCTCTACCGCGAGTTGGTCGACAAGGCGCCGGCCCTCCTGTTCGACGAAATTCCCGGTTATCCCAAGGGTTTTCGCTGCCTTTACGGCATGATGGGCTCGCCCTTGCGCCTGTCCCTCACCCTCGGGCTCGACGCCGGCGTCTCGGCGAGGCGCATCGACATGCTCAACGCCGTCCGTAAGAAGATGAAATCGTTCGAGCCCGTCGCCCCGCGCGAGGTCAATGACGGCCCGATCTATGAGAACGTCATGGACGGGGACGATGTCGATCTTCTCAAGCTGCCGGTTCCCATCCATCACGAGCATGACGGCGGGCGCTACATCGGCACCGCGTGTGGCGTCATCACCCGCGACCCCGACTCGGGCAGGGTGAATATCGGCACCTACCGGGTCCAGGTCAGGAGCAAGAACACCTGCACCTCCTATATCTCCAACGGCAAGCAGGGGCGGATCCACCGCGACAAGTATCTTAGCGCCGGCAAGCCCTGCCCCATGGTCATCGTCGTCGGCATCGACCCGGTCACCTACATGGCGGCGCGCTATACGCTGTCCGACAAGGTGCCGGAGCTCGACTGGGCCGGCGGGCTTGCTGGCCGGCCGCTCGACGTGGTCAAGGGGGAGATCACCGGCCTGCCCTTCCCGGCAAACTCCGAAATCGTGCTCGAGGGCGAGGTCAGCGCCACCGAGACCGACCTCGAGGGACCGTTCGGCGAGTGGCACGGTTATTACGCCGGCGATGCCCGCCAGGAGCCGGTCATCAACGTCAAGCGGATCTACTTCCGCAACGATCCGATCCTGACCTGCGCCGCGAGCCAGAAGCCGCCGCACTCGCACCTGTTCGAGCGCTGCTTCATCCGTTCGGCGGCGCTGATGGATTCCCTCGAAGGCGCCGGCATTCCCGACGTCAAGGGGGTATGGGCGCACCAGGCCGGGGCGGGGCGCACCTTCATCGTCGTTTCCATCAAGCAGCGCTATTTCGGCCATTCGACCCAGGCCGGTCTGGTCGCCTCCCAGGTCAGCCCGACGGGCTATATCGGCCGCTGGATCATCGTCGTCGACGACGACATCGATCCCAGCGACATCCACGACGTCATCTGGGCCATGGGGACGCGCTGCGATCCCAAGACCCGGACCCACATGCTCGATCACTGCTGGTCGTCGCGCATCGACACCATGGTCACCGATTACGACCGGCTCTATAACTCGCGCATGGTGATCGACGCCTGCATCCCCTACGAACGGCTCGGCGACTTCCCGCGGGTGGCGCAGACCTCGCGGGAACTCGCGGAGGAGGTGCGCAAGCGCTTCCCCGACGTCTTCGGCTGAGTAGTTATTGAAAGTCCCGCCGCCCTTTGGCGGTTTTATACCAGCGAGCCGATGAAGACCTTCATCGGCTCGCTGGCAAGCGCGAACGCGCGCCCGCAGCGAAGCGAGGAAAGCCAAGCGGGCGGACGCCCGCGCCCGGCGCTTGAGGGAACAAGA